>DATJNC010000071.1:0-18101 GCA_035508395.1 Terriglobales bacterium
ACGAGGAAAAATCGTCGGCTGATGCTGGCGTCCAGCCTTGGGCAGTGCTGACGGGCGACACCTTATTTATTGGCGATGTTGGGCGACCTGATCTTTCAGCGTCACATACTCCACAGCAACTTGCCGGTTTGCTCTATGACAGTTTGCATGGGAAGCTGCTGAACCTGCCGGATTCCGTACTGGTTTACCCGGCGCATGGGGCGGGTTCGCTCTGCGGACGTTCAATGCGCGCTGAAAAATCTTCGACGATTGGCACTGAGCGGCTCACGAACTACGCATTGCAAATCGCAAGCCGCGAGGAATTCATCCGCCAGCTGACGACCAATTTGCCGGCGCGGCCAGAGTATTTCCGCGAGGATGCCGAAATCAATCGGTCAGGCGCTGCCATGCTCGGGGAACTCACGCCGCTCAAGGCGCTCTCTGCCGGCGAAGTCCAGAAACTGCTGAGCGAGGGCGTTTATGTGCTCGATGTTCGGCCGGGCGATCAATTCGCAGCCGGGCACGTGCCCGGGTCGATCAACATTGCGCTCTCTGGACAGTTCGCGTCGTGGGCGGGAAGCCTTTTGGGAGTGCATTCGTTCCCCGTTCTGGTGGCGGAAACCGACGCGCAGTTGGAAGAGGCGCGGATGCGGCTGGCGCGGGTGGGGATTGAAGAGTTGCGAGGGCACTTGGGGGGCGGCATTGAAGGCTGGAAGGCGGCTGGGCTGCCGTTACTAGCTACTCCACAGATTTCGGTTAAGGAACTTTCGGCGCTGCTAAGCGGCAACGGTTCTCGCGACGGCGAGGCCGCAATTATGGTGATCGATGTCCGACGGGAGGGTGAGTGGCGGGCGGGCCACATCGCACAGGCGGAGTGGAAGCCGCTTGATCTGTTTCCGCGTGAGCTGCCGGATATTGACAAGAGCCGGAAGGTCGCCGTGCACTGCAAAAGCGGATATCGCAGCATGATCGCTTGCAGTTTTCTCGAGCGTGCCGGCCATCGCAATGTAATCAACGTGACGGGCGGCTTCGATGCCTGGGAGGCAACGGGGTTGCCGGAGAGCAGTTCTCAGTCAAACAGCTCTCAGTTGTCAGTTCTTAGTTCTCAGTAGAACCACGTCTTGTTGTGTGAACCTGCCTGAGAACCTGTTTCGCATCTTATTGTGCGAGCCTACTTCGCCGCCGCGCCGCGTGCGCGCCTGATGGGACCTGGGTTGGCGTGATCCCGCTCGGCGTGGTGAATCTCTTTCATCGAGTACATGCGCCGGTCTGCTTCAGCCAGTAGTTGATCGACTTCAAAGCCATCGTTCGGGCAGAACGAAGCGCCGACGCTCAACCCGACCAGGTCGCGCCCGGAGATCTTGCGCCCGGCTTCGACAGCGAGTTGGTGAAGATGACGGGCTTTTTCAGTGCTGTCTCCTTGCTGTAATCCCGGAGCCACGATGACAAACTCGTCTCCACCCATGCGAGCGACGTAATCGTAGCCGCGGCAGGTGGCCTTCAACTGTGCCGCGAAATCCTTAAGCAGATTGTCGCCTTCGAGATGGCCGTAAAGGTCGTTGATCTGTTTGAAATTGTCGAGGTCGCAAACCATAACCGCGAGCGAGGTTCCATTGCGTCGGCTGCGGCCGAGTTCACCGGACAGGTGCATAAAGAGCGAACGCGCGTTGGGAAGGCCGGTGAGGTAATCGGTGACGGCCGAATTCTCCGCTTGCTGATATTTGAGCGCATTCTCGATGGAAAGCGCGATTTTCGAGCTGACGGCGAGGAGGATTCGCAGGTGATCGGCAGTAAACGCATCGGGCTCGGCGCAATACATGGCGAGCACGCCGACGACGCCGCTGATGCCATCAAGAGGAACGATGAGAGCGGAACGCTGGGTAGTGAATTTTGTGGAATCGGAAACGAAACCGGGCTCGAGGGCGGGGTCTCCATTGACGACCGGCTTGCGGCTCTCAGCAACCGAGCCGCAGAGTCCTTCTCCCAGCTTGAGATTGAGCGAGGAGAGCAGGCGAAAATTGTCGCCGCTGACGAGTTCCGGAATGAGGCGACCCTCCTTCAGCAGAAACACAACCATCGAATCGTAGGGAATCAGCCTGCGCAGTCGCATGGATAAGACTGAGAGCGTCTCGCCAAGCGAAAGCGAGTTTCCCAGATCCTGGCTGAGTTCGAACATGGTCTGCGCTTCCTGGCGGGCAGAAGCGATGGATGCCAGGAAGTCCGCGTCGCCACCGGCGACGGAACGGCTATCGGCATCGACGTCGATAGTCTGCGATGGGTCATCCTCTGCCGTTTCGGTTGAAATGTTCGATAAGGCGGGCATCTCCTGCGACAGGATCTCAAACTCCTGATATCGGCGTTTCAAAACCTCGATCACCTGCGGATCGAAGGCCGAGCCTGACATGGAAGCGACTTTCTCCATGGCTTCGTCCAGAGAGACGGCGTTGCGATACTGGCGATGGGAGGTGAGAGCGTCGAGGCAATCGATGGCGGCGATCACGCGCGCACCGCGAGGAATCTGCTCGCCCTTGAGGCCGTCCGGATAGCCGGTGCCGTCCCAGCGTTCATGATGCGAGCGCACAATGGGAGCAACGGCGTATGGGAAAGCGACGCGTTCCAGAATCTCGGCTCCGATGGAAGCGTGAATCTTCATCTTCTCGAATTCTTCCGGAGTAAGACGGCCGGGCTTGTGGATGATGTGTTCGGGAACGCCCAACTTTCCGACGTCGTGCAGCAGAGCCGCGGCGCGCAAGGCTTCAATTTCGTCGGGCGAGAAGCCCAGTTCTTTGCCGACTTCAACCGCGAACACGCGCAGCCGTTGAAGGTGCTTGTGGGAGGTATGGTCTTTGGCTTCGATGGCGAGAGCCAGAGATTCGATGGTGCGCAAATGCAGCGCGGCCACATCTTCAGCGTCGCGCTTTTCGGTCTCCGCCTGCTTCTTTTCAGCTGCAAGGCGAGCAAGGTAACGACGATAAGAACGGTAGATCCAATAGACCAAAGGCAGAACCAGCAGTGAAATCTCCCAGCCAACATACTGGCTGACTGCGCTCACCGCGAATACGATGCCTGCTCCCGCCAAGTAATAAGGAAAGGACCAGAAATGAAAATCCAACCAGACTTTGGCTGCCGGCCTGTCTTCGGTCAGTCCGACGATGATGGAAACGGGAATGGTGGTCGCCAGGAAGAAAACCATGGTTGCGAGCACGAGGAGAACGAGAGAGTGCTCGCCGATCAGCGGCAGTAAACGTTGATAGCAAACATAAGACAGCGTGATGGCGACTGCCATCATTCCGAAGACATTGAAAGCCATCTTGACCGGAATCAGCTTCCCGCGATTGGCATAGAGAGATTGGGCGAAAGTTGCCGCGCAGCCCAGCACGAGCGTTTCGGCCAGACTCAGATCACGTATGCCGAGCAAAATGAACAGGAAGTTGACCGACAATGTTCCGTCGACACCGGGAAGATGCAGCTTGAGACTCGATGCCAGGACTGCAACGAAGAGATAGCATGCGAAACGGATCAGATCGGCGCTTTGCCAATGAGTGAGCGCCAAGCCGAGCGCAGAGACGCCGAGCACGACCATGGCTCCAATAAACAGTCTGGCTTTTACCGGCATTGGCTCGACGTTATCCTTCACCCCAACCCATCCCTTTGTGCATCCCCGAAGCCACAACCAAACGGGCAATTACCTCGGTGACGGGAAAATCGGTGCTCGTCACACGCGAGGGCGTTGGCTTGCCCAAATCTCGATGAATTGCAAGAAAGCACTCCATCGAAATACGCCCCATTTCTTGGGATGATAGCGTAGGGCTAAGTAAATCAGATACTTACGACAGTAATGGCACGTTTGAAGCAGGGACCAGCAGGAACCTATGGGAAAGCGTGCATCAGGCGCTTGATGTGCCGATTACTTAGGTTTAGAAGCAAAGCTGCTGACGCGCTGAAGGGGCCCGGCCTGGGGGAAGGTTGGGCCAAAAGAAATGACGAATTTTTGACCCAATGACTAATTCTTGTCAGAGGTGGTCATTTTGGCGAAAGAAGAACGTCTCGCGACCCACTCGGGTCGGTGATTTTAGGCTGGCGAAATGCGCACTGGCCACGCGATGTGATGAGCCCAAGAAATCCACGGTGATTGGTCAAAATCGCTGCTTTGGCCAAGGCGACCCTGTTACGAAATCCGAAAACCTATCATTTGTGGTGCCAGCCCGAGCCCGAAGACAGCCTCAGCTTGGCTTCCAGCAAAGAGAGGGAAATGCCACGTCCATATTGGGGTGGGCTTGTTACGAAAACCGAACAAGTCAGTTGAAAATCTGTACAAGAACTTGGTATAAGCATGGCCAACGCCAATTCGCGCCATTTCATTTACAGTACGGGTACAAAATGCTCTCGGCCGGGATTGATCTACGAAAAATTCGCGAGCGTCTCGGTCTCACAATGAGAGACGTAGAAGATGCAAGCTTAAGAATATCCCAGCGTCATGGCAGTGAGGAGTACCTAATCCCGCCCAGCCGCCTTTCCGACATCGAGACCAAAGGGGTGGTGCCCAGTGTTTTCCGCTTCTATTCGTTAGCCTCGATTTATCGCAAGCCGGTGCGGGGGCTGCTGCAACTTTATGGGATCGATCTGGATGCGATTGGTTCTGAATGGGCGTCCTCGCGTCCACCCAAAACGCACCTCGTTCTGGTGGATAAAGAACGCGCCGGCTATCACGTTCCGGTGAAACTCGATCCTGGGTTCGATCTACGCGAGACCTCGAACCTGGGACGGATGGTGCAGCAATGGGGCCTGGTTCCACTCTCTGTGCTCGGCCACCTGGCCTCGCAGGAGTATACGTACGCTTACATCGGCAGCGAGGATTACACGATGTATCCGATTCTGAAGCCGGGGTCTTTTGTTCAGGTTGATGAATCGAGGCGTCGCGTGCTCGATCGCCAATGGCGATCGGAGTATGAGCGGCCGATTTATTTCGTGGAGACGCGAGACGGGTTTACCTGCTGCTGGTGCTCGTTCCGCTTGAACTCACTGGTTTTGCAGCCGCATCCGCTTTCACCCGCGCCCGTGCGCGTGCTCAAGCACCCCCAGGAAGCTGAGGTTATTGGCCAGGTTGTGGGGATAGCGATGCGAATCGGAGATCTCGTTCCCGCTGATCCTCCAGAGTCGAAAGAGTCTTCAACAACCAAACCAGATGTTGTTCTGTCATCTTCGAACAGTCTGAAGGCAGTAAACGCTGCGGTTCTGAGCACAGTTTCGACACGTAAGAAGACGCTATAACACCCGCCGCCGCGCTCGATTCTCGCAGATCGTCACGCAGCCACCTCAGTCGCGTGTGCAGAATCGTTTCCAGCAGCGATCGGTGAGCCTGTAGAAACACTTCCTGAGTTGCCGCCGTCCCGTGAACCCGCTCAAATCCCCAGTGTTCATAGGTGCCGTCGGAAGTGCGCCGCTCGGCAAGGTAGGCAAGTTTGGCCCATGTTCCCGTAATTCTGCCGAGCGTCGAGCAGCAAAGATCCTCGTAAGCCGATTTCACAGCCATTTACGCACCTTTTTGCGATCCGCAACAGTTTCCAGAAAACTGCCGCAACTGATTTTTCTTGTCAGTTCCCACCACTTCCGAAGCACACTGCGTTCACCGAGTGCTTCCCAAAACAAGAAAGGATACGCCGTGAATAAATTGAAAGCAAAAATCATCCTGCTGCTAGCGTTGGGCGCCCTAACCGTGATTCCTGCCGAACTTCATGCCGACGGAAATCCATTGCCGATCTGCGACAAAGGCTACTGCATGCCACCGAGTTAATAGAAATCCGCGCTTGAGTGCTGCCGGATCGAGATGATAGAGTTTCTCGACGGCAGCCTCTCACGCCGATGAATTACTCGCAACTCATCTGGCTCTATCGCTATCTCTGGTTCGCTCCCCACCTTCTGCTGCTTCTCGTGGCAGCCGTGATGTTCCGCCGGAAACTGCACAAGCAATATCCAATTTTCTTCTCGTATCTTATCTTCGAGTTTCTCCAGTTTTGCGTTCTGTATTCCATGAGCTACCTCAAGGCTCCAATTGGTGTATACGTCAAAGCCGATCTTCTTGACCGCATAGGCGGCGCCGTTTTGCACTTTGGCATGATCCAAGAGCTATTTGCCGTGGCGCTCATGTTCCTTGGCCCAGTGAAAAACCAGATGACGAGGATCTTGCGTTGGGTGACAATCGCGCTTATCGTTCTGGGATCCCTCTTCGGTTGGGGCCTTTGCTATAGCAGTCTTAAGCCCGGCGCATTTCCAACTTACTGGAGTATCGAACCATTACAAGTTGCCATATGCGCTCTGTTGTTTCTCGTATTTCTGTGGCACCGTTTTCTAGGTATCAGGATGCCGACATTGTCATTTGGAATTGCCTTGGGAATGGGCTTGGTGGCATCCGTGGACCTCCTCCTCTTTGCTTTGAAAATGTTCATCGTGTTCGGTAGTGGCATGAAGTACCACCTGGTGAATATGGCTGCTTACCAGTTGGCCGTGCTCATTTGGCTTTATTTTGCGCTTGTCCCAGAGCATATTGACACTCGATCTCATGCTTCCTTGCCACAACTACGTAAGCAAGCAGCCGAATTGGGGAGGGTGGCTCAACTGTGATTTTGCTGATCATTCTTGCCTCCGCCGTCTGCGCTTTTCTGCTTTTCCTGGCTCTTCAGGTGCGGCAGTATTCGCGCCCTGTCGAAAAGCTTCCGCAACTGATTCCGATCGATCTCGAGGCCTTCGCGGCTCTGACGGACCCGGAAGAAGAAACCTTCCTGCAGGGGAACCTGCCAACCCGAGAGTTCCGGCTTGTGCAGCGCGGCCGGATCCGCGCCCTCAAACCGTACCTGTCTGCCTTTTCACGCAATGCCAGCGCGCTGATCGTCGCCGGTCAATCCGCTCGGTACCATGCCGATGCACAAGTGGCTGCCAGTGGAGTCGAGATTATCCAAAGGGCGGTACGCCTCAAAATCTGGTGCGGACTCTCCCTGGTGCGTCTGAACAGCGCCATTGTGTTTCCGGCTTTGTCCTCGCCCTCGAGCGAAATTGCCAGGCCATATCGGCTGCTAACCGGAATGGCGTTAGACCTCACCGACAAGTCGGCCATCTAGCCTGGGGCCGTCTTCGGGCTTCAGAGGCCCCCGAACTGCCGGGAAAGAGGGGGCGGAACTAGCGAGGGGGAATCTCGTGGACCCAGCTCCGCTCGGCCTCTCGCACAACGGGCGCAATTCTAAGAAATGCCGAGCCGGTGAGGTTACAAAACTGTTACCAGTTACGGAATCCGAACAAATCTTATTCTTACCCTGCATGGAGCGAGTTGAGCTGAATTCATTTCTCTAACTTGAAGTCACTTCTTCTAATATCTCGTCGAGACGAATCCTTCTAACACCAGTAACTATTACCTGAAGAACGGTGGCCACGTTACTGAAAGGTGACCTGCCCCGTTCTTTGGGCCATGTACCTTGGTGTTCTTCCGCCTTATTCTGGCTTCGAAACCCACCTCAGGGGCGGAGGAAATTGTGAAATACCTATTCTCGATTCTTCTACTGTGCGCAACGCTTCACGCGGAGAACTTCGCGGCCGTGGCCGCGACGGGCTCCTTGCCCGATGCGCCCAGCCAGCGCCCCTTCTGGACCGTCCGGAACAAGGCGGGTTTCGGTATTTTGGCAAGCTTGATCGCGGCCGATGCCATCACCACACAGCGTGGACTCAACGAAGGCATGCGCGAAGCGAACCCGATCATGCGGCCTTTCGTCACCCGCGGCGCAGCCGGCGAAGCTGCCGGCTCGGCCCTCGGTTTCGGTGCCGGCCTGGGAGTGGTCTACTTCATGCACCACACCCATCATTACAAAGCCGAGCGCATCACGATGGGGGTGATCGTCAGCGGAGAAGGCGCCGTGGTCGGCCGCAACATCGCATTGATCCGCTAGTTACTTCTTACCTTACAAGAACGGAAAGTCGGCGACCAAGTCCGGCGGTTTTTAGAACATCCGCCGGAAGCTCCAGAAAAGGAAGCCGGCCAGCACCATCGAAGCAGGCAACGTCAGTACCCACGCCATAGCCAGGTTTCGTACTGTGCTCCACTGCAATCCCGAGTGATTGGCCGCCATGGTGCCGGCGACGCCGGAGGAGAGCACGTGCGTGGTGCTGACGGGCAGGCCGAACCAGTCGGCAGCACCAATGGTAGCCATGGCGACGATTTCGGCTGCCGCTCCTTGACCGTACGTCAGATGCTCTTTGCCAATCTTCTCGCCCACGGTAACCACGATGCGCTTCCAACCGACCATCGTACCCAGCCCCAGCGCCATGGCCACAGCGACCTTCACCCAGCCCGGAATGAAGCGCGTGGCGCCATCGACATGCTTCTTGTAGTTGTCGAGAGCCTGCCAATCGGCGGCGCTGATCACATTAGGCTGCGTCTTCTTTAATAAACGCAGGCTTTCGCTGACCACGTACATGTCATTGCGGAAGTTGCGAACCCGGTCATTGGGAATCTTGCCCAGCTCACCGAACAGGACGGTTTCATTGCCGATATCGGAGACCAGTTGCCGCAGGGCGAGCATGGTGTTCGGCGTGTAATCCTTGGTTCGGATAAAGGCCGTAAGCTCATCGCGATCGTCGCCGACCACCGCACTCGGGCTGACATACTTGGTGAGAATGTTGGCGGCCTGCTGCGAGACCGCGATAAAGTCATCGGACTGCTTGTGGGTCACAGCGTGGTTCAATGCATAGGCGGTGGGAACGGTGCCGACAAGAATGAGCATGATCAGTCCCATGCCCTTTTGGCCGTCGTTTGAACCGTGAGCAAAGCTGACGCCGGTGCAGGTAAGGATGAGCAAGCCGCGGATCCAGAAGGGCGGCGGTTCGTTGCCGACCGGGGCTTCATAAAGGGCGCGGTTCTTGATTACCACCTTCATCAGCCACAAAAGAAGAGCGGCGCAAACGAAACCAACAATCGGCGAAAAGAGAAGGGATTTGCCGATGTTGGCGGCCTGTGCCCAGTCAACACCGCTGGTTCCCGTGCGCGCCGACATGAGCTGATTGGCAACGCCAACACCAATAATCGAGCCGATCAGGGTATGCGAACTCGAGGCGGGCAACCCGAAATACCAGGTCCCGAGATTCCATATGATGGCAGCCACCAACAGCGCGAACACCATGGCGAAGCCCGCTTTGCTGCCAACCTGGAGGATCAGTTCGACGGGGAGAAGAGAGATGATGCCGAAAGCGACCAGTCCGCTCGAAGTGAGCACGCCGAGGAAGTTCCAAAAGCCCGACCAGACTACGGCGACGTGCGGCTCCAGCGAATGCGTGTAGATCACAGTTGCGACAGCATTAGCAGTGTCGTGAAATCCGTTGACGAACTCGAATCCGAGAGCTACGAGCAGGGCGAGTCCGAGGAGCACGAAAGGCAGGACCGAACCAGAATGCACGGTCGCAAGGTCGGAGAGCAGATGATAGCCGGCGTAGCTGATTCCAATGAGCAACACCACAGCGAAGCCCAGCATGCCGAGCTTGCCTGGAGTCTTCGACATCTTGGCGTCAAGCACATTACTGGCGGTTGCCATAAGGGTTCTCCGGTTCCATCAATGTGGGATTCGTGCTGGAAATCAACCTAGGAAACTGAAAGTGGAGAGAAACTATAAGACAGGATTGTTACGCCAGTGTGAACAGGCGATGAGGAAAGAGAAATCGGCGATGGCAGGAGCCACTACCGATAAAACCCTTGCCGCGATCTTTTAAAGTCAAAAACTTAGGAGCCAACGCTGCTCAGTCGACTCTGGTTGGTCGCTGCGCGCCCGGCCGATTTCTCTTGATGGCATGGCGGTTCGTGGAGCTAGAGTCCGATCGGACGCGGCCTCCATCTGCTTTACCACGAGGAGAGAACTCAGGGATCAATTATTCGGCAATCAGCAGGCTTTCGGCGAAGGGCCATTCCTCATCGACCCATTGCTGATCACCTCGGAAACCGGTGGTTTTGGCGATTTTCTGGACCTCGGCAAGGCTGTATTTGTGGCTGCTTTCAGTCCAGATGGTTTCGCCTTCTTCAAAAACCACAGACAGCTCGGCTGCGGGGATTTCAACCCGTTGCTTCTGAAGCGACTCAAGATGCATTTCCACGCTGCCAGTCGATGAGTTGTAGCGGGCGACATGCTTGAAGTTGGATAGTTCAAAATTGGCCTCGAGTTCGCGATTCAGTCGCGCCAATAGATTAAGGTCGAAGGCGGCGGTCACGCCGATGGGGTCATCATAGGCGAGCAACAAGTCCTGAGTAGGTTTCTCCAGATCGGTGCCGAGGAGCAGTGCGTCTCCCGGCTGAAGGATGTAGCGAATGCGCTGCAGAAACTCCACTTCTGCGGGGTGATCGAAGTTTCCAATGGTGCTGCCGAGGAAGAGAACGAGCATCTGTTCTTCGGGGCGACGGCGTCTCACTGCTTCGCGGAGGCCGTCGAGATACTCGCGTTCACAACCAACGATGTTGATGCGATCGATGTCGCCCAATTCGCGCTTGCACATGGCAAGAGCGGAGGCGGAAATCTCGATGGGGAAGTATGAAGTACGTTGTTGTCGAGTCAGGGCCTCGAGGATGCGGCGGGTTTTCTTGCCCGTTCCGCTGCCCAACTCGGCGACCACCACAGGACAGCGCAGACGCGCAATGATGTCGTGAGAGTGGCGCCGCAACAGGCGTTCATCGGCGCGCGCCAGGCCATATTCGGGCAGCGCGCAAATAACCTCGAATAGTGCGGAGCCGACTTCGTCATACAAGTATTTCGACGGCAGCTCTTTCTGACTGGGATCCGTCAAACCGGCGCGCACTTCCCACGCCATGTCGGACATTGAATAGGTATTGGCGAGTTGAGTTGCCATGATTGAAGTCTCCGCTCTGCCCCATGCCGCCAATATCGGCCGGCTGGGGACCTTGCTGCGGGTCAGTGGGTCACGCAGCGGAAACCTGCGTAAGCGTATTGGTAGTGGGGTTGAAACCAATTGCGAAACGATCGGCGCAGCATCGATGAAGCGGTGCGGGCCGAGCCGCCCTTCATCACGTAGTGCTTGCCGTCGAAAAAATTGGCCGAGTATCCGGGATAGAAAGAAAACGGTCGGAATCCGGGGAAAGGCTGAAAGACGGTTGAAGTCCACTCCCATCCGTTGCCGAGTAAATCATGGACTCCAAATGCGGTGGCGCCTTCGGGGAATGCTCCGACGGGCGTGGGATTCCAGCGAACGAAATCGAAATTGCCGTGCAAGTCAGAGGGAGGTTGGTTGCCCCAGGGGTACTGTGTTTCTACTCCGCCAAGTGTGCCGTATGCCGCGCGATGCCACTGCGCTTCGGTCGGAAGCGACTTGTTTGCCCATTGCGCATAGGCGCTCGCTTCGGCGTGGCTGACATAGACCGGCCAATCCGGGCGAAGTGGAATCTCGCGAAACATGGTGCGATAGAGCCAGCCGCCTTCCGTTCTTTTCCAGAAGACCGGATGAGCGATGCCGGCGCTCTCTTTCCATTGCCAATCTTCCGAGCGCCAGTATTCGCGAGCTTCGTATCCACCGGCTTCGAGGAATTCGAGAAACTGCCGGTTCGTGACTTTGTGATTGTCGATGGCGAAGGCGGGGACATCGATGGTGTGAGCCTCGTATTCGTTGTCCCATCCGAAGGCGCCGGGTTCGGTGCGGGGCAATCCGAGCGTGGCGATTCCTGAGGGGATGTCAACCATTCGCGAAGCGACAGGAGGAGCGGCAACGGCAGCTTCGGGAGGCGGCGCGATCTTCGAATCGTAGGGCAGTTGATGCAGCATGTAGGTGAGGGTTTCGGCGTGCATCAGGCGATGTTCAATCGCGACATTGAGAAGCGTGTTAGGAGAAAAGTCTGCTGGCTCGGAAGACTTCTTTGCGGGTGAGTCGAGATCGAGAAGGGCATCGTCGATGCGCGAGCGGATGCTCTCAACATAGGCACGCACCTGATTCATTGGAGGCCAGTGGTAAGGTTCATCCGTGGGCAGGCCGCCATCGACCGGATCGATGCCGAAGGCGAACAAGTTGTCGAACTCGGGATTGAAGGCCGGAATCGAGAGCAGGCGACCGCGGAAGAGATTCCAATCGAAGGCTTCGAGATGACCGATATAAAAGATGATGCGATGTCGTTCGCCAATCGGACGGGCATAAAGGGCGCTGGCCGAAACAATGTTGAACAGGTCATCGGTCAGGCGCCGGGCTTTCGAAAGCCGGTCTAGTAACTGGGCCGCTAGCTGGTCGGGTGCTGCATGGCCAATGGGATTGGCTTCCAACGTATTTGGCATATAGCTTCGCCTCTCGTGAATTCACCGAACTCGCCTACAGCGAATTCCCCACATCCGGGAAAGTGGAGCAAATGCAAACCTTTGATTCGATGCTTTCCAGGGCTACAAGTTGCCGGGAATTAATCGGGGCGGGGGAGAGGAGGCGACGCGGTTTTGGAGGCTGGGCTCAGCAGAGCCCGAAAAATGCGGATGGCTCGCTATCCTCACCAGGGAAGCTCGGCTGCCCACAGCTCGGAACTGTTTACGGCAGCCGGGTTAGTTCAAGCAGCAGGTGGTCTTTAAAGGAGGTAGCCAGCTTGGCAGTGCCGTTTGCATTGGCATCGACGGAGCCAAGATCGGTGCCTTCGGAGTAGTCGACAACGTGATAGCGGCCGGGTTTCAATCCGCGCAGCTCGACGTCGCCCTTCCAGGTCGTCGATTCGGGCACGAAGAAGGCGTAATACATGCTGCCATCCTTTTCGATGGCGTATCCCTCGGGCGAGTCGTAGCCGATCACGTAAAGATCACGGAACTCTCCTTTCGAAAGCATCTTCTGGTTGTAGAGGCCGATCCATTTTTTCCAGTGCTCTTCTTTTTGCGAAGTAAGATTGACGGCCTTGAATTTTGGTCCGGGGTCAGGCCAGACGAATTTTGTTCCCACGACACCGCCGGCGCCGATGGTGGAGGCGAAATCGTCGCCGTGTTCCGTCCAGTCATTTCCGACTTTTGTCATAGAAGAAAGTTCGACGTGGTCGCCATAGACGGCGGAGTCGGGCCCGAGCAGCGCCTTATACATTTTTATGCGGCGCCGCACTTGTTCCCCTCCGACCGGATCGGCTGTGACGGCCTGGTCGATGAAGGGGAGCCACGCGAGTGAAGGCGGCGTTCCACAGGGGCATGCCTGCGTCACGCTCTGCGGTTTCAAAGTGCGCGTGGTCTCGAAGATCTCTTTGTAGACGTCGGCCATCGCGTTCACCGAATCCTGCGGCGACTTGTGATGGTGCGCAGGGTTGTAGCACTCGGGGACGCTATAGATATTGTCGAGCTTGCTGCCGTCGAAATCCCAATCGCGAATGAATCTTTCCGTCAGACGCTTGTGGTAGGCGCGCACCTCGGGTACGGCGGGACAGAGCGCGGCCAAACCGCGCGTCATGCGCGCGTGCGAGCCATCCTTATTTAAGATGAGCCACTCGGGATGCTCTTGTACGATTTTCGAGACGACATACTTGTGCGATTCCCATCGGTTCTGTCCGTCTTCCACTCCGAGAGGTAGCCACCACAACTGGACCAGCATTCCTTCTTTGTGAAAGTCGGCCGTCATTTTCTTGATCGAATCATCCGGGAACGTATCTTTTCGAGGATTCCAGTCGCCGTAAGTGTCGAACCAGCGATCATCGAGGGTCGCCCACTTGATGCCAAGCTCTTTGAGCTTCGGAACCGTTCCGAGCATTTGCGCGGGCGTGACGTTGAACTCGTATCCCCAGCCGCACCAGCTCACGTTGTAAGCTTCGCTCGAAGGTTTGGGCAGATTCCATCCTTCGGCTTGCAATACACTCGACCAGATTCGCAAGGGCTGGTAGAAATCTCCGGCATAAACAGAGACGAAACTGCGCGGAGTGGAATAAGTGTCGCCGGGCTTCAACACGACATTCGAGGGATAACTCACCTCGGCATTGACGTATCCATCAGCCGCGACCTTGGTTGGAATGGCGGCCTCAATCGGAATCGTTTCCACGTGGCCGATCGCCTCGCCAACATCGCGCGTCCAGAAAGCGACGACGGGAATGCCGCCACCGTAGCCTCCTTTGACCGCCGCGCCAAAAATGTTCGGACGAGAAAACGCCGGAGCGAGCTTCAACACATCATCTTTTCCCCAGTCATAGCTCGCGCCATCGAAAGACCACATCTCCCATGGCCGCGCTTTCGGGTCCGCCAGGTGCGCGTCCAGCCGGCGGCGCTGATTCACGGCTTCTTCGATGGTTATCTCGTGTGCGCCCGTGTTCTTGTATTCGACAGTTGTCAGCAGCATGTTGGGGAACTTGTCGTAGGCCTCTAGCGCGAGCACGCTTTCCAATTCGGTGCCGGAGGGTCCGAGCGGCCGGCCGTGAATCTCCACTCTTTTGCCGGCTCCCATCTTGCCGATGGCTTGCGACACCTGGGCAGAGGTGAAGTCGAGAACAAGATGCACGTCTCTGCCTTCCAGCTTCAGGAATGCGCTATCGGCGGGGGCGCCGGTTCGCGGTTGGTCAAGCGAGAGTTTCTTCCCGTCCTTGAGTAGAGAGGCCTGCAGATAGCCATTCGGCTGGAGCCGGAATTCGGCTGTGCTTGTGGTCAAGATCACGGGACCACCCGGATTCATTTCGACTTGGATCGTGGAGGATGGCGTGGGCCGCGGATTGGAGGGTTCTTGGCGAACAAGAGAAGTCGGCGCTTTTGAGCAAGCGGCAAGAAGCAGCAGGAAGAACAGACTCGTGGCGACCAGTTCAAAATTCCGCAATCTGTAGGCGATCACACGCACCTCTCAATCTTCCATGGTAAACAGGGTTCGAAATGTCTGTTGACAAATGCTACAAAACGAAAGTAAAAGTAATTGTTCGTAATATTACTCCGAAAGGTGCTTTTCCCGCAGCCGAAATTCGGCCTGACGTTCGGGCACCAATTCGGCTACGGAGTCAGGAGCCTCGCCGTGCCGACCCCTTTTTGTCGCTGTTGCACAACCGTTCTTTTTCTCCTCTCATTTATGCTGGCCGCAGTCGTTGGGGCACGCGCGCAAAAGGACACCGGTGCGATCGTAGGCCAGGTGCGCGATTCCAGCGGCGCGATCGTCACCGATGCGAAAGTCACCGTCACCGACGCCGATCGCGGCATAGTTCTGACTTTCACTACCAACAGCGACGGCGAATATACCGCCTCCCCATTGCGCATTGGGCGCTACACGGTCACGGTTGAAAAGGCGGGGTTCAAGAAGGCGTTGGCCGGTCCGGTTCAGGTCAACATCCAGGACCGCGTGAGCGTGGATATACAGCTGCAACCGGGCGCAGCCACCGAGACGGTCGAGGTGAGCAGCCAGGGGCCTCAACTTGAAACCGAGACCTCGGATCTCGGACAAGTGGTCGACAGCCGCCGCATCAACGCGCTTCCTTTGAATGGGCGGAATTATGCGCAACTCGCGCTGTTAGGGGTTGGCGTGGCCGCGGCCGAGCCCGGGTCTCGCGTTGAAACCACGTATGGGTTCAGCGCCAACGGCGCCCGATCGCTGCAGAACAATTTTCTGCTCGATGGCATCGACAACAATGCAAATTTGGGTGATGTCCTGAACGGCGCGGCTTATGTGGTGCAGCCGGCGGTCGACGCGATCGCCGAGTTCAAGG
Organism: Terriglobales bacterium; assembly: GCA_035508395.1. GTDB lineage: Bacteria > Acidobacteriota > Terriglobia > Terriglobales > Acidobacteriaceae > Acidiflorens. The sequence goes on from DATJNC010000071.1 coordinate 15,629, forward strand.
TGGAGACGAATTCTTATAGCGCGGAATTCGGGCGTGGTAACGGCGCCATCATGAACGCGGTGATCAAGTCGGGGACGAACCACATCCACGGAGATGTTTGGGAGTTTCTGCGGAACGAAAAACTCGATGCCAATAACGCCTTCGATGAGTTCGGGCGGCAACCGTACAAGCAAAATCAGTTCGGATTCACGCTGGGCGGCCCGATCGTTAAGAACAAACTCTTTTTCTTTGGCGACTACGAGGGCCTGAGGATTCGGCAGGCGCTTCCGCAGTTATCGACGGTTCCGACGCCGGCTGAAGTGACCGGGGATTTTTCTTCATTTCTCCAACTCAACTCACCCATTCCGGGTGTGCTTGATTGCAGCGGCAATCCAACCTATCAGGGCGAAATTTTCAATCCTCTTCTTGCGCAAAGCAATTCGCCGTACAATGGCGGACCGTGCAGCGTGCCGATCGGCACGACTTCCACCGGACAGCCGACCAATATTTTCACCGGCAATAGCGGCACGAATACGCCGATCGATCCATTAGCACAGGAACTCGCCAATCTGTTTCCAGCTCCGAACTCCACGCTGCCGGGCGGCAATTACCTGGCGGTGCCCAAACGCAACGAGACTGAAAACAAGTTCGACGTTCGCGTCGATTACACCATCCGCGAAAAAGATAATTTCTTCGCGCGCTTCAGCTATGGCAACGACAGCAATTTCCTGCCCTCCCCGTTTCAAAATTTCCTTGATGGTGGCAGCTTTCAAGACGGCTACAGTAACAATACGGCCGAAGGCTTGGCGGCCAGCGAAATCCATTCGTTCCGCAACAATCTGATCAACGAGTTTCGCTTCGGCTTCAATCACCTCGATTCGCATCGCTACAACCTTTTTTATAACCAGAACGTGGCACAGGAGCTTCCGGGGGGTATTCCATTTCCGGGAGTTCCGTATGAAGAAGGACAGAACATTGGCGGTCTGCCGTTTCTCGGTTTTGGCGATGGCACCGCGGGCATTGGGGCTTCGGAGTTCCTGCCCGCAGTCGAACATCAACATAGTTACGTGTTCACCGACAACCTGAACTGGATTCGCGGGCGGCACGCCGCGAAATTCGGCGGGGAAGTGCGCTTCGAAGAGTTCACACTACTGGAGCCAGCGGAAGCCCGGGGGTCGATGGATTTCGGCGGCGGCTTCCTGATCAATGACAACTACGGAGATCCCGGCACGGGCGGGGAAGCATTCGCCAGTTTTATGCAGGGCATTCCCGACGGCGGAGCGATCACCAGTGTGCTCCCGAACATTGATTATCGCCGCCAAATTTATGCGGTCTACGCTCTCGACGACTTCAAAGTCACGCCGCGTCTGACTCTGAATCTTGGTCTTCGCTACGAACTTTTCACCACGATTAAAGAAGCGAATGACAACCAGGCAACATTTAATTTCGGATCGCTCTCGTTGATTGCGCCCAGCGGACGGGATCGAACCTTGCCGGCCAGCCTGGCGCTCAATATTCAGAACACAGGCTCGCGCGGGCTGATTTCCCCCGACCTCAACAACTTTGCGCCGCGCGTCGGGCTTTCCTATCAGATCAGCGACAAGCTGGTTTTTCGCAGCGGCTATGGAATTTTCTACGGCGGACAGGAGAACGGTCCGTTCTCCAATCCCAGCCCGGGATTTAATCCGCCGTTCCTTTCGGCAGAGACCTTTAACACGCCCTGCACCGCGCCCAGCGCGAATCCGGCAGCGGGTCAACTGGATTGCTCAATCTCGGCGGCGAATAACGGAGGCTTGCCGCTCAATGTGCTGGCGCAAGGATTTCCCACGGCCTCACTCGCTACGCCTAACACGACTGAGTTGTATGCGCTCGACCCGCGTCTGGTTACTCCCTACACGCAGCAGTGGCACATGGGAGTCGAATACCAGTTGCCGGCCGACACGGTGCTTGAAGTTTCGTATGCCGGCTCGCGGGGCCTAAAGCTCTTCGCTTTCTACAACGGCAACCAGACGGTGCCGGTGCTGGGAACTGATTCTCTTCCGACCGCGCCACGGCGTCCGGCAGCACAAGTAACGCCGGGAGCGCCTCCGGGATCTGAGTGTACCTTGGACGCGTATCTCAACAATCCGTCGGTCTATAACTGCAATCCCTCGCTCGATGTCGCCATCGATACGTTTCGGTCGAATGCGCAGTCGAATTACAACTCACTTCAGGTGCGCCTGGAGAAGCGCTACTCGCACGGACTGCAATTCGAAGCGGCTTACACCTTCGCCCATGCGCTCGATAACGCCTCGAGCGCCAGCCTGGGATCGGTGAATAACGGAGACTTTCAGGATCAGCGTTTTCCCAACTCCAACTACGGCAATGCCGATTTCGACGTGCGCCATCGCTTCGTTTTCAGTTATGTCTATGATTTGCCCTTTGGCCACGGACGGGCATTCGGGAACGGGGCAACGGGAATCGTGAATGGGATTATCGGGAACTGGCAAACGAC
>DATJNC010000072.1:0-26773 GCA_035508395.1 Terriglobales bacterium
GGCTTGAGGATGTATGTGAGGCCCTGGCCCACGCCGGCCCACACGAGGAAAAAGCCGACCGTGATGCCGATGTCGATCAACCATCCCATTGCGGTTGAGGGGATATCGACGAGACTTCTTATGGTCAGACCGAGCCGCCGAAGCCTCCATGCGGCGTAGCCAGCGAGAATCCACTCAACGAAAATGGTAATGGAGTAGAAAACGAGCTTCCTATGAAAGGAGAGTGTGCCCGAAGATGGCAATCGATGGACGGAAAGCGTGCTCGCGACGGTGAGGCAAGCCAGAAGAAATAGCAGACCAAGAAGGCCAGAGAGGTCTCGAGTTGGAGGAACTCGCGGAACAGTTTCGGTCGCCATACTCACAAGAGAATACGACAAGGAAGTGCGGCTAGTTCAAGTTTCGCAGGTCGAGTGTGTGACTGCTATCATTCCGGCAATGGCATCGAAGTCGACTTCGTGGGTCCGCAAACACCGTTTTCTCATTCTCTCTCTTCTCTTTTTCGTTGTTCTTTCCGACGGGCTGACACTTGCCAAAGAGCCGGTCCTTGCCTCGCTTCCTGCGCCGGTTTCCAACAATGCCGTCGCCATCTCTTACGGGACAACAGCGGGCGTCAAACTGTTTTCCTTTATGGGCATCGGCCCGAAGAAAACGTGGGATGCGCTAACGACCTCGGCTTATGAGATGGATTTGAGGACAGGAACATGGGATGAGAAGCGGCCGGTTCCGGGAGTGACAGGAAGACTGGCGGCGTCGGCGGTTGCGCTCGAGGGACAGGTCTTTATCTTTGGCGGGTACGTGGTGGACGCGCAGGGAGGGGAGACCACGCTTTCGGATGTCAATATTTTCGTCCCGTTTGAAGATCGGTATTACCGGGGCAAAGACATTCCGATTCCGGTCGATGACGCGGTCGCGGGCGTGTACCGCGATCGCTGGATCTATTTGATCGGCGGATGGTCGAAGAACGAAGCTGTGCGCAACGTGCAGGTGTACGACACGGAAAAAGATCAGTGGTTGCAGGCGACGCCGATTCCGGGGACGCCTGTTTTCGGACATGCGGGGGCGATTCTCGACGACACCATTATTTATGTCGATGGGGCGTACAAGAATCCGGATAGCAATGGGCCGAAGTATCTAGCGTCGAGCGAGTGCTGGATGGGGAAGCTGCCGAATCCCAAAAAGAAGAGGGGCGACATCACGAAGATTGAGTGGAGAAAGTTGCCGGCGCATCCGGGCAATGCGCGTTACCGGATTGGGGCGGGAGCGGAACCAGCGGGGAAGAAGGCGAGAAAGATTTATTTTTCGGGTGGAACGGACAATCCGTACAACTACAACGGGATTGGATATAACGGCGAACCGGCCGAGCCTTCGGCGGTGACGTTTGCATTTGATGTTCGCTCGGGACAGTGGGAGATGATCAACGAAAATACCCCGAACCCAACCATGGATCACAGGGGATTGCTGGTGACGCACCGAGGACTTTTGCTGATCGGGGGTATGGAAAAGGGGCAGAAGGTAACCGGGAAGGTCACGGTTGTAAATGCTGGGGGCAAAAAGTAGGCTAAACAAGTACGGCTGAAAGTAAAAGCAGATTCCTCGCGCGTCTTCGCTACGATGCGGCTCCAGACGGCTCGGAATGACAACTGTATGGGGCTGCGATAATTCAAGCGGCTTCAAGTGCAAGGATATAAGAGCCACGACGCTCTTGAAGGTTCAACGTGTTCAAAGCACAAGGCGTGGGCCCGATCGTCACGAAATCGGGTGACACGAATCACGGCAGGCGTTCTCCACCAGGCATCCAATAGCTATAGCCGCATTTCCGGCGGCGTCCTTTTTACGCTGGTCAGATCTCACGATCGATCGACAGCTCAACAACCCAAAACTCGTTCCTTAATGAAAAACTCGGAGGCATGCCCATGAGTCCAGTGATGGAACCGCCCAAAAAGCATGTAGCGGCGGACTATATCAGTCAGATTCTTAACCTCGTAAAAGCGAAAAACCCGGCCGAGCCGGAATTTCACCAGGCCGTGCTCGAAGTGCTCGAGAGCTTGCGGCTGGTGTTAGAACGCCACCCGGAGTACCAGGAAGCGAAGATTCTGGAACGTATCACCGAGCCCGAGAGAGTGTTGATGTTCCGTGTTCCCTGGTTTGATGACAAGGGGAAAGTGCAGGTGAATCGCGGGTTCAGAATTGAGATGAACAGCGCGATCGGGCCTTATAAGGGCGGGCTGCGGTTCCACCCGTCAGTGAACCTGGGCATTCTGAAGTTTTTGGCGTTCGAACAGGTGTTCAAGAACTCGCTGACCACGCTGCCCATGGGCGGCGGCAAGGGCGGAAGCGATTTCGATCCGAAGGGCAAGAGCGATAACGAAGTGATGCGGTTCTGCCAGAGCTTCATGACCGAATTGTGCCGGCACATCGGGCCGGACACGGACGTTCCTGCCGGCGATATAGGCGTGGGCGGACGTGAAATCGGCTTCCTTTTTGGCCAATACAAGCGGCTGCGGAATGAATTCAGCGGCGTGCTGACCGGCAAGGGCCTGGGCTGGGGCGGATCGCTGATTCGCCCAGAAGCGACCGGGTATGGGTGCGTGTACTTCGCGCAGGAAATGCTGAAGACGAAGAAAGACTCGCTCGAAGGCAAAGTGTGCCTGGTTTCGGGCAGCGGCAACGTGTCGCAATATACGGTCGAGAAGCTGCTCGACCTGGGTGCGAAGCCGGTGACTCTCTCTGATTCTGACGGCGCGATCTACGACGAAGAAGGCATCAGTCGCGAGAAGCTGGCGTTTGTGATTGACCTGAAGAACAATCGCCGCGGCCGCATCAAGGAGTACACGGAGAAGTTCAAGAAAGCCCACTACAACCCGGTCGACAAGAAGCTCGACCACAACTGGCTGTGGAACATCAAGGCCGATTGCGCATTCCCGAGCGCCACGCAGAATGAGATCAACGCCAAAGACGCGCACAATCTCATTAAGAATGGCGTGAAGGTCGTGGCTGAGGGCGCGAACATGCCGAGCACGCTGGAAGCGACCAAGGCGTTCCTGGATGCCAAGGTGCTTTATGGGCCGGCCAAGGCTGCGAACGCGGGCGGAGTTGCCACGTCAGGCCTTGAGATGTCGCAAAACAGCATGCGGCTCTCCTGGACGCGCGAAGAGGTCGATGATCGGCTGCACAAGATCATGATCTCGATTCACAACGCTTGCCACGAAACGGCCGAGAAGTATGGCACGCCGGGCAATTATGTGAATGGCGCGAACATCGCGGGCTTCCTGAAGGTCGCGAACGCGATGCTGGATCAGGGGCTGGTGTAACAAGTTTTGGAGAACCACCAATCACGCGGGAGGGAGAGATTCCTCCCGCATTTTTGTTTTGCCTATCTCGCCCTGGCCAGCACAAGCGTGACATCGTCGGGCTGCTCGTTGTCTCCGATCCACTCGTCAAGCGCGGCGGTCACGAGCGGAGTGATGCGTTCGAGCGGAAGATGCCGATTTTCGCGCACGATCTGGATTAACCGTTCTTCGCCGAATTCCCCATAGTCGCTTTCGGGCTCAGTGACACCGTCGCTGTAGGCGATGAGCAGATCACCGCCGCGAAGGTGGACAGTTGCTTCGGGAAAGTCGATGTTATCGAGCAGGCCGACAACGGTTCCGCTGCAATCGAGCAGACGGTGGGAGCCATCCTGCGAGATGAGAATGGGATGCAAGTGGCCGCCGTTGGCATAGGTGAGGCTGCCGTCGGAGCCGTCCCAGATGCCGAGAAAGAGCGTGGCGTATTTGGCGTCGGGTGTGCTTTCAAATAGCTGGTGATTGAGCAGGCCGAGCAACGCGGCCGGCGAGACCTCGGGGCCGGGAAGGTCGCGAACGAGTGCCAGACCTGCTGTGCCGGAGCCAGTTGCGACGGCCGGTTGGCTTAGCAGTGGAATGCCCTCGAGCGTATAGGCGCGGACGGCGGAGTGAATGGTCGCCATCAGAAGCGCGGCCGAGATTCCTTTGCCGCTGATATCGCCGACGGCGAGAATCATTCTCTGGGAATTAAGCTTCAGAAAATCGTAATAGTCGCCGCTGACGGTGCGCGCGGGGCGGCAGAAACCGTGCACTTCAAGCGACGCAAGCTGCGAAATTTCTTTGGGAAATAGCTGGGACTGGACCTCTTGCGCGATGGTCAACTCGTTCTCGAGACGCTGCTTTTCTTTCTGTTCTTTCACCAATCGTTCAATGGAAGCAGTCATGGAATTGAAAGAGGTAGCCAGGGTAGCCAACTGGTCATTGGACTTGACCGCAATGCGATGGGTGAAATCGCCACGATTCACGTGGGTGGTAGCGTCATAGAGGTCGGCCACCGAGGAAGTGATGGTGCGAGTGAGGCGCGTGCCGATCCAGAGCGCAAAGATCTCGATGATGGCAAACACGATGGCAATGGAGAACAAGATGGATTCGATTCCCTTGGCATAATCGCCGAGCACGCCAAAAAGCCGGGCGTAGAGAACGGAGGGTCTCGTCTCAATGCGAGCCAGCGCGCCTTCGCGTTGGCGCTCGCCGGTTTGCCAATCCACGACCTGGATTGGGACCGGGAAGGCAATTTGCAAATCAAGCGAGCCGGTGGAAGTTGGGACTTTGCCGGCTGAGAAGGTGCCGCTGAATTGATCGTTGGCGCTCGGATTTGCGGGCTGATTTGTTGATGCGACCGGCTCGGATTGAGGAAAAGACGTTTCACCTCCCGCATTCGGAGCATTGGGCGAAAAGATGATCTGGCCGAGGTCTCCTGTTATCTGTTCAACCAGCGCTTTGTCGATGGGCTCGCTGGTGGCGACGCGCAACGTTTCCGGATCGGCCGAAATGATGGTGGCGACGCGCAGATAGAGCTCGCCGCGATCGCGCACGACATTGGCGAAATCGGCCGCGATGAATTTCGGAAAATCGAAAACCGGCGAGCCTTCGGGACCGGTGCAGTTTGCCTGCGATTCCTGCCCATACCAGACACAAACCTCGCGGCGCGCCCATTCGGGACGATGCGGGCGCACAGGGCTGACGAGATCTGAATCGAGCTTCCCATGTCGTTGCAGCTGATTTGCCAGCGCGCGGCCGATGGCGCGATTGGAGGCTTCCATGCTGTGCAGATGGGTTTCGACGTCAGAGGTGACGACAAATCCGGCAAATTGCCGCGCGAACAGATAGACCGTGATCAATGAAATGACGAGGAGCAGGATGACAGGGATCACGCCGATGAAGACATAAGTGACGATCAACCGATTGCGCAGGCGCCACAGCAAATGCGAACGGAGCCACCGGAATCCAAGGGTGGCGAGCAGGACGATCGCAAGCCAGTCGAGGAACGTCTCCCACCAACCCAGACTGGCCGAGGTCGAGGGCCAGAGGCGGGTGGTGAGGAACTGCACGGCAAAGACAAGCAGATCGAGGGCGAGCACGTATAACGTTGCCCAGGCGAGCCGGCTCTGAGGCCAGAAGCCGCGCTCACGCAACCTGCTCTCGATTTGTAGAGGAATAAGTCTCATCCTGCCGCCAAGACTAATTGCCGCAAGAATAAGTGCTGCCGTTGACCTGCTCTTCAGCGTGGGAGCGAGCGCGATCTAGATTTCAGGGTAGAAATCGAAGAACGCCGACAGACTGTTCTTGAGCTGCTTTTCGATCTCCTCTTTGCCACCCTCGAGAATGTGCATGGTCACACGCGCCTCGCGTCCATTCTTAAGTTTGACGACCGCATCGCCGACTTCGGCGAGCTCCTCCGAAGGAAGCAGACGCAAACCATACACCAAAGTCAGATTTGCCATGGGTCGATTGTAGAACAGCGCGCAAGGGCACAGCGTGAGCGGGCCGGGGGGAACGAAAGCCGGCAAATGAGCCATGAATGATGCGAGGAGGTGACCCTATCCGGGCGGCCAATGCAGGGTGCGGCCTCCGATGAGGTGCACGTGGAGGTGGAAGACGGACTGCCCCGAACGCGGGCCGACGTTCAGCACCGTGCGATATCCATCTTCAATGGAGCGATCGCGAGCGATGCGGGCGGCAGCGAGGTGGCAAAGCCCGACAATTTCCGCTTCTTCGGCGGTCGCTTCCTTCAGTCCGGCGATGTGTTTCTTCGGGATAACCAAGACGTGAGTGGGCCCCTGCGGGTTCAGATCTTCAAAGGCGAATATACGGTCGTCTTCGTAGACTTTCTTGGAAGGCACTTCACCGCGAATGATGCGGCAAAAAAGACAATCAGGCATGGCCACTGCTCACTTTCGCCGAGCGCCGAAGCTCGACAGCTTGGAATTCAGGCTTGCTCGCACGAAGAACACAAAACAATAACACCGTGATTGTGACAAGCGCCAATGGGTAAGGCAGCGCCGCAGGCTTCGGGTCAGAGGATCGCAGTCGCTATTTGCTACTCGCTGTTCGCGCCGAGGCCAGAAGCCCGACGCCTGTAGCCAGCAGCCTAGGGCCGTCAATCCAGCCGGACGACGAAGATGGAGGCGTCGGCTGTCTGTGTTTCGCGAGCCAATTCCTGCGCACGATGCCGATCGTCATCGAGCACGCGCACGCGCACCCACCAATCGCCGGTGGGGCTGGCGAATTTAAGGACCTTGGCGGTCTGGTAGCGGCGCTGCAGATGATCGGCGAGACCGGCGGCTGTTTTTTCGCTGGTGAATCCGCCAATCTGAACCGCCCAGCGTCCGCCGCTATCAAGAGCCGCAGGAGCCTCGAGGACTTCAACTTTGACCAACGCGGTGCCGGGCAGGTAGACGTCGACGGCTTTGGCAGCGGCGAAAGAAAGATCGAGAATTCGTCCCTCGACGAACGGTCCGCGGTCGGTAATTCGGACGACCGCTGAGTGACTTGTCTTGAGGTTGGTGACGCGCACGATGGAGCCGAGCGGCAAAGTAAGATGCGCGGCGGTCATCGCGTTCATGTCGTAAACCTCGCCATTTGAGCCCCGGCGATTGTGGTAAGGCGCGCCATACCAGCTGGCGATGCCGGTTTCCTCGAAGATGGGCTTGGCATTGGCGGGAACCTCGATCTTTTCCGAAGGCTCGGTGCCGCGGCCCGCGGTCTCGGGTGCGGCCGGCTTTTGTTCGGGAATGGATGGAGGGGGCGGGACCTGTACTTGTTGGTTGTGTTTGTGGCCGCAGCCGGCGAGAAATGCGGCCAAGAGAAAAACGATGAGTCGGGCCGCAGGGCTTTTCACGAAGGCCGCTGATTTTTTTCCAGATATTCGGCGAACTCCGCGAGCTTGCCAGCCGCTGTTCGCAGCGCCTTCGAAGAATGAGTCCGCACCGCGGGCACGACCTCGTCGTTCAAATAGTTTACAAACTCCGCAGTTTCTTTTTCCAGAGTCTCGGTGATATTGGCCACCGAGCGATTGAAGCGCGCGGAGGCCTCCTCCGCTTTGCGGTTGAATTCGGTCATATCCACCCTGCCATCCACCCCATCCAGCCAAAACCGGGCTTTCTGGAGACTCCTGCCACGATAATTTGTAATTCACGCGTAAGCCGCGGCTGCCGAGCATTTTCATTATCCTGTGCTCTGAAGTGGCGGTCAACGGCGACGAATCTCTGCGGCTACCTGGTCTCCCGATGCCGCGGTTCGTCGCGGTACAATTCCGCCCATGCATTTTCGAAATCCTGCTTGGCCGAGGCTCTTTGGTTGGATGCTTGGGCTGACGGTCGGGTTAATGACTTTCGTTGCCTGCACCGTCTACGGGGAGCATCCTGCGCGTTCGTATGGCGAAGCGACTGGGGGCGAGAGCCTGGAGCGCATTTTCTGGAAAAATGTGGCGGCGGGGAACTGGACCGAGGTGGAGCGTGCTCTCGCTTCCAACTACTTGGCTATTACTCCAAGCGGAACGCTGGATCGGGCAGCCGCGCTCGACGAGTATCGCCGGTGGAACGTGAAGGACTATGCGCTCGGCGATCTAAAGACAGAGATGAACGGCGACACGATCGTGGTGACTCACACGATTACGTTCAAGGGCGGCGCGCAGGCTCCGGCTGGCCCTCGGCCAGCGATGACGGTGTGGCAGCAGCAAAAGAGGGGCTGGATCATCATCGCGCAAAACCTGGTGAGGAAGAGCAGCCCCGGGCAGGTTCCGGGCCAGCATTGATGCGCGCATCGGGTTTGAGCCTTCCAAAAAAGCGACATGGTGGAGCTGCGCCTGGCGGGAGCCAGATTGCCGGCTTTCGGCGGGCTTTACTGGCATGGTACGAGGCGAACCGGCGTGATTTGCCGTGGCGACGGACGAGCGATCCCTACCCGATTTGGCTCTCGGAAATTATGTTGCAGCAGACGCGAGTCGCCGCGGTGCTCGATCATTACCGAATTTTTCTGGAACGATTTCCTGATGTTGTGGCCCTGGCGGCTGCACCGGAGGACGCGGTACTGGCGGCGTGGAGTGGTCTTGGCTATTACCGCCGGGCGCGCATGCTGCATCGGTGTGCGCGAGAAATCGTCGAGAAGCAGGGAGGGCGCTTTCCTGAAAATGCGCAGGCACTTCGTGATCTTCCTGGCATCGGACGGTATACCGCCGCTGCGATTGCCAGCATCGCGTTTCGTGAACCGGTCGCAGTGGTCGATGGCAATGTGGAGCGCGTGCTACGGAGGATCGACAATCGCGAATTGTCGATGAACGAAACCTGGGTTCGCGCGCAGCAACTTCTTGCGCCAGCGCGCCCCGGAGATTTCAATCAAGCGGTGATGGAACTCGGCGCAACGATTTGTTTGCCGCGGGAACCACGCTGTGTGATTTGTCCCATCCGGCGCTGGTGCGCGGCGCAAGGAGATCTGCCGCTATCAAGAAGCGGCGGTCGGCAGCACAAGCGGGAAATCTGGTGCTCGCTCGAACGCCGGGACGGTCATGTAAAGCTCGTACGGCGTTCAAAGAGGTTGTCTCCGATGGCGGGAATGTGGGAACTGCCGCAGTGGGCAAGCGCTCCGGGCGGCGTGTTGGCCGATGCTCATTGGCGTACCTTCCGGCACTCGATCACGGTTACGGACTACACCGTTCATGTACTGCGATCTTTATCAAATGGAAACGGTGGTGTTGGAATAACTCGTGCCAAGTGGATCGCGATCGATCAAATTCCGCATCTGCCAATTACCGGACTGACCCGGAAAATCTTGAAGGCAGACGGTATCATCTAACTGAAGTGAGGCATTTCGAATGAAGTGGCTCAATCATCTCTTTGGAGGATCCAGGAATATGGCTGCTCTGACAGCCGGAAAAAAGGCGCCCGATTTCACCCTGCCGACAGTGGAGGGACAGAGGTTTTCCTTGCAAGATTCGCTTCGGCACGGCCCTGTGCTGGCCGCCTTTTTCAAAATCTCCTGCCCTGTGTGCCAGTACACGTTTCCTTATCTTGAACGTCTGCAAAAGGCCTACGGGAAGGGAAAGATCACGATCGTCGGCATCTCGCAGGACAACCAGCGCGACACGGCGGCTTTCCTGAAGGAATATGGCGTTACGTTCGTCAACGTGCTCGACGACCCGAGGGGTTATGCGGTTTCGAACGCCTACGGATTGACCAACGTTCCAAGTCTTTTTCTGATCGCGCAGGACGGCACGATTGAAATTTCGAGCGTAGGCTGGGTGAAGAAGGAAGTCGAAGACATCAATGCCAAGCTGGCGCGGGCGGAACAGGCTCCGCCGGTGGCGATGTTCAAGCCGGGAGACGAAGTGCGCGATTTTCGCGCCGGCTGAGGATCGAAGAACTGAGCCCGCGGTCGCGGGCCAAGGCAACTTAAGGAGCCTCAGCGGCTAAAGCCGGCACTGGAAGGGCGGTTGCTGACCGCTGCGCTAAAGCGCTGCGCCACCTAAAATCAGAGCGGGATCAAGTCCAGGCCAGGTGACCGAAGGCCAAGTGGCGGAATGTCCAATCTGCGAGATTGGCGCGATGCGTTCAAGGCAAGGTTCTGACCGCTTGTAACCGGTCTGAATTAGCCGCTTCTCCAGTACAATCAGAGCAATCTTCACTCACAACACACGTTTTCGGGGGAGCATTATTGATGGCTCGCAACACTGGTGTATTCGCAATCGTGCTGTGGCTGGCGGCCAGTACATTTGCGCAGGAAAAAAACCAGAAAGTCCATGATGGTTCGTACCTGCCCGGCCCGGCCATCGTCGCCATGCAGGGCATTCGCAAGGAAAATATCGAGGCCCATGTTCGTTTCCTTTCTCACGATCTGCTCGAGGGCCGGGGAACGGGCGCGCGCGGTGGCGACATCGCTGCGCAATATATCGCCACGCAGTTTGCGCTTTATGGATTGAAACCGGCTGGCGATAACGGGAGTTATATGCAGAAGGTCCCCTTGGTTGGGGTTACGCCCGGGGGCGATACGCGCTTCAGTTTTGTGCCTTCCGGGGGTTCAGCGTGGGATCTAAAGGTGCTCGACGATTACGTCGTTTACGACCAGACGCAACAATCGGTCTCCGACATCGACGCGTCGATCGTTTTCGTTGGCTATGGCATCGAGGCTCCGGAATACAACTGGAACGACTACAAAGACGTGGACGTAAAGGGCAAAGTGCTGCTGATGCTGGTGAATCAGCCGAGCGATGATCCCAACCTGTTTCACGGAAAAGCGCTGACCTACTACGGCCGCTGGATGTACAAGTATGAAGAGGCAGCGCGCAAGGGCGCAGTTGGAGCCATTCTGATCCATACGACCGAGATGGCGAGCTACCCGTGGGACGTGGTGCGCAACTCCAATTCCGGCGAAAAGGCTTATCTCGAACTCGACGGCACTCCGAAGCTGAAAGCGTCCGCATGGATCCAGCTGGATGTCGCGCGCAAGCTGGCCGCGATGAGCGGGCTCGATCTCGACAAGCTGATGATGGATGCGAAGTCGCGCGACTTCAAGCCGGTACGGTTATCGGTGCGTCTGTCGGCGCACGTAACGAGCAAGGTTCGTCCGTTTGAATCGAACAACGTGATAGCGGTGCTGCCGGGAACGGCGTTGAAAGATGAAGGAATCATTTACACCGCGCATTACGATCATCTTGGCATACGTCCCGACATGCCCGGCGACAACATCTACAACGGCGCCTTCGACAACGCCAGCGGCTGCGGCATCCTGATGGAAATCGCTCGCGCTTATGCGCAGGCGGCCGAAAGACCCCGGCGATCGATCTACTTCGCCTCGGTCACCGCTGAAGAGCAAGGACTGCTCGGGTCAGAGTATCTCGGGAAGCATCTTCCGATTCCGGCCGCGAAAATGTCGCTCGATCTGAACTACGACGATGTGCGACCGCAGGGCTCTCCTGAAGAAGTGGAAGTTTCAGGCGCGGAGCGCACCACGTTTTATCCGTTTGTGGTGGAGGCGGCGCAGGACTTTCGCTTTAAGATTCGCGCCGACGCGCATCCTGAAGCCGGCCACTATTATCGCTCCGATCATTTCAGCCTGGCGCGCGTAGGCGTCCCGGCGTTTTCCATCAATCAGGGAATCAAGTTCAAGGGGCATGATGAGGCGTGGGGACTGGCACAGGATGAAGACTACACGCAGCATCACTATCATCAGCCGAGCGATGAATATCACCCCGGGCTCGACTGGACGTCGGATGCGGCGATGGCGCGTTTCGGATTCGCCATCGGCTGGCAGGCGGCCAGCCAGCCACATTTGATTGGCTGGAAAAAGGGCGATGAGTTCGAGCGCGCACGCCAGCAGTCCGAAGCAGAAGCCGGTGCGGCGACCTCGGACACGAAGGTCAAGGGTCATTGAGCCGAAGTCAGAAGTTAGAAAGAATTGCAGGGGAAGAGCTGGCGCGGAATTCCTTTTGCGCTGGCGAGTCGGCTGCCCATCTTACAAACCCAGAAACCACGGTAACTTTTGTCCTCGCAAGCCGCATGCTAGTCTGCTGATTACCGGTGCATTTTCAGTAAGTTGCGAACCTGAGCGGCCTCTTGCCCGCGGTGCCGACTTGCTGAAGCTCTGCCGGAACTACTGCCCATGCCCAAGCTCCCGATTTTTCGTTTGCGTGGTTCGGAGCCCCCGCCCAGCCTTCCCGATTTGCGCTATTACGCGCCCGTTCTAGCCTTCAGCGATCTGCAGCTAGGCGTGGATAATCTGCGGTATGACGTCCTCCTCAGCCCGCGTTTTACTGGCGATTTGAGCTATCACCTCGCGCGGTATCTATGCCGCTTCGGCGAGGTGGAATCGCTGCTCGAAATGGATGTGCCGAGCGCGACGCAGGCGAAAACGAATTTCGTTCGCGCTGCCGAAGGCGCAATCAACTTGCGGAAATCGGAACCTGCAGATTTGAGGCCACTGCTGGTCGCGATCCATCAGGCCATCCTCACACGCGCCAAGCGAGAGGGGAATCCTTCGATTGACGTGCTGGGCCGGCTGGCTGTCCTGAAGTTTATTCGGACGGAATTGCACGCTCAGTACTCGCGAATTCTGGAACGCTGCCGGATGAAATCGAAGGCGCTCGAGGGTGTGCGGCAAACGACGATGGTCCAGACCCAGGAACGGGTCTCGTCGTTCCAGGTGCGCAAGAAGATCATCATTCGCCGCGCGGGACAAGAAGTCTTTTATCTTCTGCGGGAGATCGAACGAGAAACGCTTGCCCGCACGCGCCGCTCGCTGCTCGGGGAATTGCCGCCGGATATTTACCGACTTTTTCTGAATCCTCTGATCTTCACTGAAGACGGGCGCGACGATTATCTATGCGCCGAACACTATTACATGTTCGGCAACTTCGACAAAGACCCGGACCGCTTTCCTATGCTGCGCGACATTGCTCTGGGCTTCTTGCGCGAACTGGGTTACGGAGAGGGAGTCGACGATGCCCATCTGGAGCAGGCTCTAAACGTTCCTGAAAATGCAAACGCGCTGGTCGGAACGGGCAATGGCGAGGACGCTACGCCAGAAGATCGCCAGCGCAAAGATCGTCTTGAGGTGTGGACCCGCAAACTGCAGCGCGAAGGCATGCTGCATCATGTGGTGGCATCGTATGAAGCCGTTCCACTCCTCGCCGATTACGCGCCGCGAGTGAATCCGCAACAAATAAAAAATGCGCTCATCTTCCGGGAGGAGGCGGAGCGGGTCGAAAAGATCGTCAACGAAGGCCGGCTGCATACCGAGCGGCTGTTTGCCGCCATCGGTCGCGTTGGCTCCTGCCGCGGCGCCGAACGCGAGCGGTTCGCTGCCCGCCTGTTGCATGACCTGTGCTGCTATCACCGCGATATGCGTGGCCTGGAGGCACTCAACGCCGGCTTCGACAGCATCAACCTGATCACTGACGACAAAGTCCGGGAACTTTCCACGCTCAATGGCATGCTTTACGAGTTCCTTCCACCCGAAGACCAGAAGCCGGCCGAGGATCGGGTGGTGAATCACGTGATTCTTAAAGCCGATGTGCGAGACTCTTCACGCCTGACGCGCTCGCTCATGGAAAAAGGCATGAACGCAGCATCGTATTTCAGTCTCAATTTCTATGAGCCGGTGAACAAGCTGCTGGCGAAGTACGGGGCCACCAAGGTGTTCCTCGAAGGCGATGCGATCATACTGGCGCTGTTGCAGCACGAAGGGGAGGCGCAGCTAGGGGTGGCCCGCGCCTGCGTTCTAGCCTGGGAGATGGTCAGCCTGCAACAAGATTACAACCAGCTGCTGAAACGTTCGGGGTTGCCGCCGATGGAGGTTGGGCTGGGCATTTCCTATCAGGATTCTCCTCCGCTTTACCTGATGGATGGCGAGCATCGGATCATGATCTCGGATGCCATTAATGAGAGCGATCGGCTTTCGTCGTGCACGAAACGAGTTCGCAAAAAGCTGGCGGCCGAGGCGGGAGTCTTTCAGGTCTTCAGGCTGGAACATGCCGGCAGCGAGGATGGCGCGCCAGAGGCGACAGGGGAAGACCTTCGGCTTAGCTATAACGTCGGCGGAATCTGCCTGAGCGAAGCGGCTTTCAACAAACTGCGCGAGGAGATCTCACTGACTCCGTGGGCCGCGAACTTGAGCCTGCCCGGGTTCAAAGTTCCGTGGGTCGACAAACAGAGCCAGTTTTTCCTGGGCACCGTGCCCGTCGCGAACGGGGTGTTTCGAAAGATCGTCATTCGCAAAACCCGGGTGGCCCAGGTCGATGTCCGCGATCTCTCGATTCTGGAATGGACCGATCGCTTCTACTATGAAGTCTGCGCCAACCCCGCCGTCTATGCCGCCTTGCCGGGAGAAAAGTCGTCGGCGGCAAAGAGCTCGTAGAACTGGCTTCCCGAACATCCCCCCAAAGTCCCGGTTAAACACGGATTAACCCCAAGGTTTAATCCAGGTGGGTAGTTGCTTTTGGGGAATGAGGGGTTAGAGTGTCGAAGAGGCTCTATCAGCTGTATCCCCCCAGCCTCAGGCATATTTCCAGGAGAACATATGAAACGGCTCGGAGTGTTGTCGCTTGCCGTGTTGGCGATTGTTCTGATCTCAGGAAGCGCTCTGGCCCAGATCCAGAGCACGGGCGGTGACAACACCGTCTACTTCGTAACCTACTATTCGAACAACGTAGCGGGCGCACCGGATGGAACGTTGCGCTTTATCAACGATGGGAGCGGTTCAGAACCCGTTCAGCCGGAGACGGCGGGCTCGTCCAGCAGTTTGATAAGCCTGGCAGCCAACATCTACGTGTTCGATGACAGCCAGGAGTTGATTGCCTGCGGGGCTTGCTGGGTCAGTGCGGACGGCATTCTCTCCGAGGATGTGAAGACCGAACTCACCAACAACCCGCTGACGGGCAGAGTACCGGCTCGTGGTGTCATCAAGGTTATTTCCGGTAACACGGGCGATCCCACTGCTCCGGGATTTGTGGCTGGGCTGCGCGGATGGGCAACCCACATTCAACGGGCTACGGCTACCTCCGGAGCATACGTGACGACTGAAGCGCCCGTCTCGGACGCGAACATCAACGATGGGGAAGCGTACCAGCTGACCCATCTCTGCTACTACGCGGGCCTGCTGGGCTCGGGCCAGGGCACGATTACCTGCACGCCGGAAGATCACGACTTCTAAGGACCAGCGAGATACAGGACTCAGGCGGCTCAACAACGGGGTTTTTTTAACACCCCAGGGTTGAGCCGCTTTTGTTGGTATGGCGGATTCCTTCTCAATGAAGGGGCCACTGACTCAATGAGGATCGACGCTGAGCGTGGAAGGATCGGGCAGGGTTGGATTCTTCTCGGCAGCGTTGGCGGCGGCGCCCTGGCCGCTGCCGACGATCTGATAGTCGGAATAACTGATATTGAGCACCGCTTTGCCGCCGAATCGCACATCGGTTGCGGAGTAGTTGTGCGCGGGCAGCCAAAACCCATCGATACGCTGCCATTGATACTGAATCTCGATGTGCTTCACCCACATGGAGGGATTCGTTGCGGGCGAGCCATCCATGCGAGCGACGGCGAAGTCGCGGGCGTCGACCCAGATCTTCCCGTTGTAAACATATTTGCTCTTGCTGCGAGGTTTCACCGAGAGCACATAGAAGTCGCCGGTCGGAGTGCGCTCGACGTTTTCAAGGCTGAAATAGTAGTTTGCCGGAGTAATCTCAAGCGCTTTGCGCATCTTCTCCTGTTGCGCCTCACGCTCGGTATCGAGCAGCCTGGCCAGCACCTGGCGCAGCAGGACCCTTGATCCGCTCTCGGAGACGATCTTGAAGTCCTTCTCGTTGGGTGCGCGATAGGTGGCCTCGACGACCATCTCGGCGTGACCGCCGAACCAGCCGTGATAGTCGAGTTTGTAGATGCGCTTGCCCTGGTAGCTGCGCAAGCGCTCGGCGCGACGTTCGTTGGCGGCCATCAGCTTCTGCACGATGACATCGGTGGAAAGCGCAGGCATGGTTGCCTGCGGCTGCGCAGGCTCAGAGTCGGCGAATGCAGCGGGAACCAGACAGACTACGAGAAGCTGGAAAAAGAGGAAGGCGCGCCCGAAAGCAGCCCATCGTTCGCCGTAATTCCGTTTTTCGCCTCTGACCATTCCGGTTAACGCCTGAGCCATTCTTTCGACACGAGCCGCGGTCTGCTCTTTGATGCGAGTCAGCTCCCCACAAAACTATTGTGACAGCAGAAGTCTGTTGCTATTGGAAATATCAGATGAGAGCGATTAAGAACTGACACTAAATAAACGACGAGGGTTGGCGTTTAGCAAGACTTGGGGAAATCGGAAGGACCCCTCTGGGTCCGGTCTTCTGCAGTCAAAGCCAGCAGGGGCCGGCGCCAGGTCTTTGAGAAATAAGGAGTTACAGGTAAAGTATTTATAAATCAGAGAGTTGCGAGGTATGAAAGGAGCTTTTTCCCCGGGACCGTCCACGCGAGTGCGCCTGAAGCGCCTTGCCTCCTCGGGCCGGAGTCGTAGGCTCGATGTCATCTATCTATCGTTGGACCGTTCGCCGGCCGGCAAAGAGCCCTGTCAACAACTCTCGAGGAGTTCGGTGCAGTGCGTCCTGGCTAGATCGAGTCTGGATTGGACCCCGGGTGAGGAAAGTATGTACGAAGGAGGGTTGGTGCGGCCTCAACCCAATCGGGCATGGGCGGATGGAAGGATGGGCCGATCGGACATCAGCCATGATGGGAGAAGATGAAGGGTCAGGAGTTCTCGCCGATTTTGCGTTCATTGACTTGCCTCAACACTGGCCCTAACATTTCAACCCAATGATTGAGCAGACGATTTCTCACTATCGCATCGTGGAAAAATTGGGTGGGGGCGGAATGGGTGTCGTCTATAAGGCCGAGGATACTGATCTCGGCCGCTTCGTCGCGCTGAAATTTCTCCCAGACGATGTCGCCAAAGACCCGCAGGCCCTGGAACGTTTTCGTCGCGAGGCACGCGCTGCTTCCGCGCTGAACCATCCCAATATCTGCACTATTTATGAGATTGGAAAAGCGGGCGAGCAGTCCTTCATCGCCATGGAATTTCTGGATGGAGTGACGCTGAAGCATCGGATCGGCAATCGTCCGATGGAGACGGAGGCGTTTCTGTCGCTGGCGATCGAGATCGCGGACGCGCTGGACGCGGCCCATTCCGAAGGCATTATTCATCGCGACATCAAGCCGGCCAATATTTTCGTGACCAAACGCGGACACGCCAAGATTCTCGACTTCGGATTGGCGAAGGTCACCGTTTCGGGGAGTTCTTCGGGGCAGGTCACGCAGACCGGAACCGCGGATGAACAACACTTGACCAGTCCGGGCGCGGCGATGGGGACGGTAGCATATATGTCGCCGGAACAGGTGCGGGCCAAGGAACTCGACACTCGTACCGACCTGTTTTCCTTTGGGGCTGTGCTGTACGAGATGGCGACTGGCGCGTTGCCATTTCACGGAGAAACCTCGGCGCTCATTTCGAAAGCAATTCTCGACTCGGAGCCTCCTCCGGCGATCCGTTTCAATCGCAACATTCCGCCCAAGCTCGAAGACATCATCAACAAGTGTCTCGAGAAGGATCGGAACCTGCGCTACCAACATGCCTCAGATATTCGCACCGATCTTCAACGATTAAAGAGGGACACCGAAACCTCGCGAGTGCCGACAGCCAGTTCGGGAACGATGCCGGCCGCTGCAAGCGGGAGCATAGCGGCGGAGCACGAGAGCGGATCTGCACCACCGGCCAGCCAGGTCACGCCGGCGCCGGGTCCAACGCCGAGCGTTGCCGGACCGCCATCGTCGGGAGCGGCGAAATCGTTCGAATCGGGTGAGGTGAAGAAGATCAATCTTCGGAAGATTGCGGTTGCTGCGGTTGTGGTGATTGCGATATTGGTTGCCGGCGGTCTTTATCTCCGCAGGCGTCCGGCGGCCAGTTTGGGAGCAAAAGCCGCACCGCTCACGGAGAAAGACACCATCGTTCTGACCGATTTCGAGAACAAGACCGGCGACGAGGTTTTCGATGATGCCTTGAAGCAGGCGCTTGGAGTGTCGCTGCAGCAGTCACCTTACCTCAACGTACTTTCCGACGACAAGGTCGCAGCTACGTTGCAGTTGATGACCCGTCCCACCAACACGCGGCTCACCCCTGATGTTGTTCGCGAGCTATGCCAGCGCGCCAACAGCAAAGCGTACATCGCGGGATCGATTGCCAAAATTGGCACCGAATATCTGGTCGGTCTTAAAGCTGTGAACTGCACCAGCGGAGATGTTCTGGCTCAGGAGCAGGCAACCGCAGCCAGCAAAGAGAAGGTGTTGGACGCTTTAGGAACGGCTGCCAGCAAAATCCGAGAACGGCTGGGAGAATCTCTGGCATCGGTGCAGAAGTTTGACGTGTCGCTCGAACAAGAGACCACGCCTTCGCTTGAGGCTTTGAAGGCCTTCGGTCTTGCGAGAAAAGCAGAAAGGGAAAAGGGCATTGATGCGGCGCTGCCCTTTTTCAAGCGGGCCATTGAACTCGATCCCAAGTTTGCCAGCGCCATTGAAGGCGTTGGCATCATGTACAACAACCTCGGCGACCAGGAGCGCGGCCGAGAGTATTTTGCCCGGGCTTTCGAGCTGAGCGACCGCGCGAGCGAGCGTGAGAAGCTGCATATCTCCACCTCTTATTACGAATTTGTAACCGGTGAACTCGACAAGGCGATCGAAACCCTCCGCGAATGGGAAGAGAACTACCCTCGCGACGATGTCGCCTTGACCAACTTCGGAAATCTTTATGCTCAGGAAGGGCAATACGCACAGGGGGCGGAAGTAACGGAGAGATCGTTACAACTCAACCCCGACAATGTCGTCTCCTATGACAATATGGGATTGTTCGATCTTCAGTTAGGGCGCCTGCAGGATGTTCGCAAATTGTATAACCAGGCCATGGCGCGGAAGCTCGACGATGACGCCCTGCATCTGGACTGCTATTGGCTTGCTTTCCTGGAATCCGATCCCAAGGAGATGTCTGCGCAAGCCGCCTGGTTCCCGGTTCATCCCGAGGTCGAAAACGAGATTCTTGCCGCCGAAGCTGAGACCGCGGCATACGCAGGCCATCTCAGCCAGGCGCGTGAACTCACGCGCCGGGCGGTGGACTCGGCCCTTCGCGCCGACAACAAGCCCGCAGCCGCTATATGGGCTCTTTATGGGGCGTATGACGAAACTCTGTTCGGCGAACCCGGTGTTCACGAAAAAGCCGCCAGCATTCTCGCCACCGCCCCCAAGACGGCCGATGTTCAAGCTCTCACTGCTTTGGTTCTGGCGATGAGCGGAGATACCGCTCGGAGCGCCGCCATGGCCGACGATTTGGCGAAACGCTTGCCACTTCATACCATCGTGCAATCGTACTGGTTGCCCACAATAAGAGCGCAGATCGCGATCGATGAGAAACACCCGCAAGATGCGATTGACACGTTGCAGCCGACCCATTCGTTGGAACTGGGAGACATACTTCCAACCCAAAGTGCGATTTGTATCTATCCGATTTTTGCACGCGGTGAGGCTTATCTAGCGGCGGGAAACGGAGCGGAGGCGGTGAGCGAATTCCAAAAATTCATCGATCAGCGCGGACTCAGTTTGAACTGCGCCAATGGTGCCCTCGCTCATCTGGAGCTTGGCCGAGCGTATGTGAAGAGTGGTGATCCCGCCAAAGGCAAAGCCGCATATCAGGAGTTTCTCACGCTCTGGAAAGATGCCGATGCGGACATTCCTATCCTGAAGCAAGCCAAAGCAGAATACGGGAAGCTGCAATAGCGGACCGGCGCAGCTGGAGCATGGTCCGCGTCGAACTGGAGACGAGGCCTTAGCTGCCTCGGTAAGCCGCTGTCGCAATCCTTAACTAAAAGGCTTTTCTTGCGCGGAAGGGGATCATCACGACGGCCTCGATCGGGATTGGCTTGCCGGACTTGAGGGCGGGGAGGAATTTCCAGCGGGCAAGGGCGCTGGCCGCGTAGGAGTCGAGCCGCTCATCGGCGCTGGAGAGCACGCGAATCTCGCCGACTCGTCCGTCGGAGTGGATGACAGCGTAGAGCGTGACCGTGCCGTGCACATTGGCGCGGATGAGTTCAAGCGGATACCCCGGATCGGAGGTGAGCGTGGGAAGCGGCTGCAGCAACTCGCCTTTCTTCTGGTCTTCTTCCTGCATTTCGGCGAAATGCATCACCCAGCTTCCGGTTGAGGAATTCAGGTTCGGCATGTTGAGCATGGTGCCGTAAGGACGGCGGCCGCCGAAGACCTGGCGGTCGGCCTCGGTGATTTTGTCGTCGGAGATGTTCGATGCGGCGTGCCGGCCCGCGGGAGAGACGGGCGTGTGGGGCGAAGTCAGGCTGGCCATTTCTTGCGCGGTTCCGTCACCCGTGCCATTTCCTCCCGCGGCACCATTGCGCTCGATCGCAGCGGTTGGACCTGAAGCGGAGCCAACGTGAAGTCCAGTGGGAAGAGATCCATTGCGGCCTCTGGCGCCGGTTCCGCTGGCGCCAGAGCCAGTTGATTCGGGTGTTCCGCTGGCGCTTTGCTTGCCGTTGGGGTTGGCCGAGAATGCCCCGCGCCGATTTCCTTGCGGTACAGCGACCGGCCCGGTCGGCGCGGCCGGATGTAGATTAAGCGCGATCAATCGCCCTTGCGGGCCACCCGCTCCGCCGGCAGCCACACTGGGTGCGGGCGCAACCGGAGCTGCGCCTCCGGCCACCGCGTTACTGCCTCCGCCTTTGCCGCGGCCATAGAGCGTGTGTTGTTCGGAGAGCGTCAATTCAGGAGCAGGGGCGACAACCTGGCTGGGAGCGACATTGATCGGGCCAGCGCGTCCCTTTGCCGGCAGCGCAAGGTCGGGAGGAGGCTCGACGACAGCGGCTTCCGGTCCGTTCATGCCGGGAGTTCGATCGCGACGCACGTCGGGAGCTGGGGGGACGACATCCGAGCGAAGGGCTGCCTGCGTGATGCGGTTTCGATCGAGAGCGACGTCAGGCGTAGGAGCGACTACCTGCTGATCGAGCGAGGGAGTGCGATTGGAAAGAGTAGCGGCGGCATTCAGTGGGACGATGGGAGCAACGGCTCCGGTGGCGACGATGTTGGGCAGAGGGATGTCATGATCGAGCTTGAGATCGGGCGGCGCGACGATGGTCTGCGAGCGATTGTCGGCCTCGCGCGGCACGGAAAGAATGGGCTGCTTGGCAAAGGCAGGATCTCCGGTTTGTGGTTGGGGTGTCTCCACGCTGCCAGTATCGAGCGGAGGCAGATACTCCTCGGGCGAATAGGTGAGGATGGACGATTTGTCGAATGGAGTCACAAGAATCTTCTGCTGGCGAAGCCAGGCCAGCGAAAGCGCCCAGATCAGAGCAAATGCGCAGCCATGCAGAAGCACGGATTGGGCGAAGCGTCCCCAGGGAAGAGGCCGTTCGACGAAGACGTCGCTCCAGAGGTTGAGTTCAAGGCCGCTGGGTTGCACAGGCGCGTGGGGATGCAGCGTTTCGCGAACACGTTCACGGAATTCTGGGGTCGCCGGATCGTGCTCGACCAACAGCTGCAGGAGCTTTCTACCTGGGGCTTCCATCCTCGATGTAAATACCTTCCAGCCAGATTCCGCGGCGTTGCCGATAGGCAGGGGCGCAGCGGCGGGGCGATCGCCTGGGAGCAACTTTAGGAGGATTATACGGGAAAGAGCCGAGTAATTCCCGGCCTATATGGGGAAGGCGGCGAACGTCTCTACCATTGTGATGATCAATTAAGATGATGGTGCGCGCGTGCAGGCGTTCCTTCGAGGTCTTTGTGTTGATCCATAAACTTGGCATACCTGGGCTTCTGGCACTGATGATTTGTGCGGGTTCGGTGCTGGCCGAATCACAGGGGCCGAAGCCGGCTCCGACGGCAAGCCCCGGTGCTGATTATTCGGGGATGTACAGCTTTTTGCAGGACGGCGAATTCGTGCAGCTCAGCATCGAGGATGCGGGCAAAGTGAGCGGCTTTGTCTCTCGCTATGGCGATACCGAGAATGATCGCGGAGTTTTTCTCGATCATTTCTTCAAACAGGGCAAGCTCGACGGGAACCAGCTGACTTTTACGACCGAGACGGTGCATGGTGTGTCGTATGAGTTTCGCGGTTCGATCGAGCGAGGTGAAGGGAAGACGCCGGGCGATGAAGCGTATTACGTGTTAAAGGGGACGCTGGTGGAGAACAGCATGGATAGCGGGAAGAAGACGTCATCGCGAACCCGGGAAGTGGCGTTGAAGATGTTTCCGCAGGATTTGGGCGGGAAGGAAGGGAAGAAGTAAGGCGGGCCGTCCATGCGTGACTCCTGCTCACTGAGAATCATGATCCGCTGCGCTCAGAATGACATCCGCGAAGCTCCAGAGGAGTGATGTCGGCTTGATCGTTGTTTCATCCGGCGAGAGAGGCGGTCTCGGTTTCAATGGGAACTGTCTTGATGTGCCCGTCTTCGACGACAACTTTGAGTGACCGGCTACAGGTGCCACAAAGCCAATACTGTTCATTGATTGCGCCAGGCTGGCGATGCTGGCCACCGGTGAGAGATGGATCGACGGTGAAAACACGGCCGTCCCCAGTATGACTGAATGGGGTTTTGCAGGCGGGATTCAAACAGTAGGAGACCATCGATTCCTCCGGAATATGTGGCCGCTGAGGGGAATCTGTTGCAGCGACGATTGGCAGCCGCCGATACGGGCCGCGTTAGTCGCCGGTGGCGGCGGATTTTCTCTCGAGCCGCTCGAGATACTCGATCTCTCCCTCAAGCCAGCTTTTCAGAGCAGCCTCGACCTCGCCGGGCGTGTATTGGCGGCTCATACTGTGAATCGTTTCGCCGTCAGTGTTCAACGGTATGAAGTGGCAGGCTTCCATTTCGTCACGGTATTTTTCGGGGACGAACTGAAAGAGCCAGCACTGCGAGCAGGGTGTGCTGCGGTCGGCGTCGAGGCGGTTAGGGCAAGAGGGCGAATCGAGGAACATCCTCACCGGCCTCCAGGGCAGGGCGCCGCCATAGCCACCGCGATCGAGGAAGTCCAACTCGTTTCGTAGCAGCCTTATGATTTCGATCCTGGATTTCACAACTATCTCCGGCGAGAGACACGAATCCACTTTCAGCTTTCGAAAGCAGTGTGAGCTTTTTGGGAACGTCTTTCGGTGACTCGCAATACTTGCGCTGGTGACAAACCTCACAGGGAAGGGTAGTTGGAGGAAAAGAGCTGACCTCAGCGGCCCAAGCCGCCTCTAGAAATGCCACACTACCCCAGCGCTAAAGCGCTCCAGCCTAGCCGGTGTTCATCAGCTAGAAAGCGCTGCCGCCACCACCGCCGAAGCCGCCGCCGCTGAAGCCACCTCCTCCGCCGAACCCACCGCCCCCGCCGAACCCTGAGCCAGACGAACTGGAACGCGGCGCGGAGGTGAAGACCTGATGCATGTCGCTGGCCATGCTGTGCATGGAACTGGAGAAGTAGAGCGGGGTGAATCCAGAGTAGCCATTGGGTGAGACGTACCAGCTTGGTGCATCCTTGACGATTCCGGCGAAGGCTTGCGCCCAATGCTGTTCGACGCCGAAGGCCATGGCGTAGGGCAGGAATTTTTCGAAAGTGTCAGGCGGGAGAGTTTTGATGCGGTCGGCGTCGACGCGATTGAGGAATTCCTGAAATCCGAGGACAGCGACCAGAGTGCGCGCACCGGCCATTGTTTTGGCGGTCATCTGGCGCGCAAAGAGCCACCAGACAAGCGCGGAGACGGCGACGCTGATGAGCAGAAGCGGAATGGAGTAGAAGAGATTCATCCAGCCGAGCACCTGAATACCCGCGACGATGATGCCGATAGCGATGGCGGCGACGATGCTGTATCCGTTGGCGGATTCGGGATCGACCGAGTAGATGCCCTTCCGCTTGAGGGCGGACATGATGTCTTCGCGGATGGCGGGGATAGCGATGTAGAAGCGATTTTTCAGGCTGGAGAGGCGCGTCTCGCTTCCGCCACCCATAAAGATGTTGTTGAGCATGATGCGCTCGTGCGGCGCGAGATCGCCCCAGGCATCCTGCGGTTTCAAAAGATGGATCAGGTAATCCTTGTGGTGAAAGACGAGGAAGGTGTCGACTTTTTCTTCGATCTTGATATAGCCACGGACGGCAAGATCGATGATGGTCGATGTGATGTCGCGGGGATGGATGGTGTCGGTGAGCAAGGTGCCGGCTTCGGCGGGGGTCAGCCCTTTTGGCGGCTCATATTGCGGGGCGACGGAGATACCGGGATCGGGGTCGCGTCCGACTGTGTACCAGAGTGCGCCCATGACAGCCAAGGTGAAGAGCGGCAGGAAGACGATGGGATTGCTGCCGATGAACCAGAAGAACTTTGTGAGAGCGCCGGGCGGCTTGAGGATTCCGGGAGGGACGTAGATGTCAACGGTGAGGCCGCCGCGCATGGGCAGCGGGCGCGTGGTTTCGACGGAGACATCGGCCCCATTGACCCGGGTCTCGGCCTCGGAGGCTTTCGATCCGTAGATTCCAGTGAAGGCCTGTGCGCGCAGGCCGCCGGCGGAGTTTTCGGGCAGCGTGATAAACGCCGAAGCGTGCTCGATGGGAACGGGCCAGTCGTTGCCGGTGATGTTCCAGTAGAACTCGCTGTAATCGTCGAAAGTGCGGATGCCATTGCGGACGTAGTAGTCGATGTTGACGGTGCGGGTGGAATCGACCGCGTCCGGGATGTAGATCTTGAGGTCGTCGTAGGCGCCGGATTTTTTCGATTCGTGTTTCAGTTTGTGGCCGTTTTCGTCGGTGACGCTCTGTACCTTGAGAAACAGCGTGTAATTCGTGCCGGCGGGCCCGGGATACTCGACGGGAATGGTGCGATGAATGCCGTGCCACTGGCCGCGGAATACGAGAGTGATCTGCTCGCTGACCAAAGCCGAGCCATCGGGCGAGATGGCGATGGTGTCTTTGAAGTCGGAGATGTGCCAGGAGTGGCCTTGGGCGGCGGCTTGAGGTGGAATGAGCGAGAGCGCGAGGAGGAGGGTCGCGAAAAAACCTTTTACCACGGAGGTCACGGAGAACATGGAGCGGCGCGGGATTCTCAGAGCGATTTTGGCGCGATGACCGAGTAGCGGCAGTGACATTTCTAGAATTTCGAAATCACGATTTCTAAAATTTCACGGCGACGGGCTCGCGATCGCCCGCGTCGGCTTCGAAGAATTGCTTTTGCTGGAAGCCAAACATTCCGGCCAGGATGTTGGTCGGGAACGACTGAATCTTGGTGTTCAGATCGCGCACGACCGCGTTGTAATAACGGCGCGCGTTCTGAATAGCGTCTTCGATCTGATTGAGTGAACCCTGCAGTTGGGTGAACTCCTGCGAGGCCTGCAGCTGCGGGTAATTTTCGGCGACGGCAAACAAGCTCTTGAGGGCGCCAGTGAGCTGATTTTCGGCGGCGGCTTTATCGGCAGGCCCCGTCGCCTGCATCGCCATAGAGCGGAATTTGGCGATGTTCTCGAACGTTCCTTTTTCGTGGGCGGCATATCCCTTGACGGTCTCGACGAGGTTGGGGATGAGATCGTGGCGGCGTTTGAGTTGAACGTCAATATCGGACCAGGCGGAATCGGCGCGAACGCGCAGTTGCACCAGGCTGTTGTACATCGCGATGAGAAAGATTCCGAGCAGAACGACGACGGCAAGAAGAGCCAGCAACATGAGTCGCACCTCGACGCGGATTCAAGGCGACGGTAGCACACGAGGATTGGTAGCCGCAATGATGCGCCGGATGCGCCAACCGTAATAGAGGCGCAGCAGCAATCGAATGCGGCCGGTTTCGACTGGCTACCAGGTGCCGGCAACTGAGTATCGGCAATTGGCTACTGAATCAACTTCAGATCGCTTCAGATCAATTCACTTCGAATCCATGGACGTCTCTGCCGAGGTGTTGCAATATCACGCTGTCAACACGGAAATGACAAACGTGAAATCAATAAAGGAAATCGAAATGGAGGTAACTAAAATGAAAAAATCCAAGAGTTCTAGTCGCAGCGTCGTAATCATGATGGCATTGTTCGGCGTAATGGTAGTGATGTCGCCCCGGCGGGCTGATGGGCAGCAGGATGTAGATCCGACCTGGTACGATCCCTGGACGCCGGCGACGCCAGTGGTGGCGCATGTAGTGAGCCATGCGAATGCCACTCAGACGACGGCGAAGGCCAATGAAGGCCAGAAGGCGCTGCCAGCGGCGACAAGGCAGAGCGCGAAAGCGAAGCTGACGTCTGGCTCAACGCAGAAGACGGCGAAGCTGCACAAGATCGCGCAAAGCAAGCAGTCGTAATACTCCCGGTTCGGAGCAATAGGGGGAGCGACGTGAACGTCGCTCCCCTTCGGTGTTTCAGGACTCTACTGTTCCAGGCTTCGGGTTTCTTCCGCCTGCAATTGCGTGCCGCTAATTTTCGCAGTCATCATGGTCGCTGCCAAATGGATGATGCGGTCGGCTGCGTCGGATGGGCTGACTCCGCGAGCGTGGATGTTGGAGATGAGATTGCGGTCGGCGTCGGTGTGAGTGAGTTGCGGGCGATAGGCCATGTAGGCAGAGAGGCTTTCCGCCGTGGCAAGGCCCGGGCGCTCTCCGATCAGGAGCACGGCGACCGATGGCTGGAGCAATGCTCCGATCTGATTCACGATGCCGACGCGGCAGTGGCGGATGACGAAGATCTGGCCGAGCTTCCAGCCGCACGAATTTGCTCGCTCATAGAGGCGGGGCAACATTTGCGGCACTTGTAAAAACACAGCGGTGACTGAGAGGCCATCGCCGATCACGATTTGAAGGTTACTCTGCGGGGTGACACGCCGAAGAATTTCGGCGCGAGATGTCTCGGGGAAGAATCGGCCCAGGTCTGGCCGAAGAAGATACTCATCTTTCGAGCGCGCGGAGGTCGAGACCTCGAA
>DATJNC010000073.1:0-91731 GCA_035508395.1 Terriglobales bacterium
TTGACTCTTCGGTCGTGAGCCACACAAATGGAAAAGCAGTGTTGTCGGAGATTCAGTTTGCCGGCAAGAGGACCGCTTTCAGCCTGGAAGGGTCAGATCGGGCGGCGGCAATGAGCAGCGCGTCAAGGTAGCTGGAACCAAAGACTAAGTTTGTTGCGACTCGTCGAAAAGGGAGCACGATAAGTGCTCCCTGTTTTTTGCTAACTCATCCCAAAACCTTCGAACCTTATTCAATAAAGTGGAATGTATAGGCTTTCCCGGTTGAGCCGGAAGCGGTTGAGTTTGTGAGACCGGGTGCCAGGAACGCATATTCGCCTCCCGACGCGAGCTTGTCTTTGAAGGTGATCGAATAGACGTGCTTTGCCACTTTCGTTTGCTGGAACTCAACAGCATCGCGTGAAGACCCGCCAGAAGCGTGAAACACGCCCCCCGTCTTTGTGCGGAACTCGCGGTTATCACTATTCGCGTGCAGATGAACAAGCTGATAATCCGTCGCTTCGGTTCCGTCCGCTGATTTGATAAGAATTTCAAGAGGCGTAGCGAGCTTCGTGGGGCTTTCCTTGCCTTTCAGGTGGCCATTTACGTCGCCCTTAACAATTCCTTGGGAGGCAACCGACTTGAGCACTCCGCCAGTTTTCCAGTTCACGGGCTCGGTTGCGACCGGGGTCCAGCTACCGTCCTTAGACTTGTAGTACACACCGACGTCGAGGTCGTCATAGGCTTCGACTTGCGACTTCGGGGCTGGTACTGCAACGGCATTCTTCGAAGCCATTGCCGCCAACACCTTTTCGGATACACCTTCGGTTTTCAGACTCACCAATGTCTCGGGCGTAAGATCGTAGTGTCCGGGCTGATTCTGGACCATCGAGACAATTACATCCTCTCCCAGGCCCGCCTTTGTCATTTTCTCGATCGACGCATTGGTTAACGGTTCCTGGGCGAAAATAAGAACACTTAGCGAGAGTAGGACCGTCGTGATACACATAAGATTCCGCTGCATAAGAAGAATCCCTTCATTTGAGGGTTAACAACGGCACCATTGTACGCTCCCAGCTATGTCGTGTTACTAAAGCCAACTTCTTGGTTTCGAATGGAACGACGCTGACGGATTCCAGCAAGCCGGGGATTCGCATTCTTACTACCTTAGTGTTCTTTGCCTGACACCACCACGAGGCGTCTATAATCGCCCCAATGCGCCGCCTCTTTCGCATCATCCTGCTGACGCTCGTGTTGATGATTGTGGCGATGATCTCCGCGCTCACGGCCATGCAGCTAGCCATCCACGGGCGAGAAGTGAACATTCCCAAGCTGGTCGGGATGACCCCAGTCGAAGCGGAGCGCCTTGCCGCGGCATCGGGACTGCAACTGATCGTCGAGCGGCAGTTTTATAGCGTAGATATTCCCGAAGGGAAAATCATGACCCAGGTGCCACTGCCAGGAACCAAGGTGCGGCGGGGATGGTTGATCCGTGTAGCGCAGAGCCTCGGGCCGCAACGAGTAGCGATTCCTGATGTTACGGGAGAGAGCGAACGCGCGGCAGAACTGAACCTCAAACGGCGCGGTCTGGACGTTGGCTTCGTTTCGCAGGTCAGTTTGCCCGACGTGCCCCAAGATCAAGTCGCCTCGCAAAGCCCTCCCGCGAATGCCAGTGGAATTGCGGCGCCCAAGATCGATCTTCTCGTCAGCCAGGGAGCCGACCTGCCGAGCTACGTGATGCCCAGCTTGATTGGCCAGCCGCTCGGAAGCGCAACATTAACGCTGCAGGATGCGGGGATGAAGGTCGGGAAAGTCAGCATGGTTGTTCAGTCGGGTCCCGCTCCCGATCAACAACTCGCATCGGCCGGAGCTGCGGCAACGGGGCCGGTGTCACCGAATTCACCTTCTCAACCGAGTGCGGCCAGCATGATCGTCAGCCAAACGCCGGCAGCAGGCCAGAAGATACTAGCCGGCACTGCCGTAAATTTTGAAGTGAGATAGGGAGATAGGAGCGCGCAAGAAACACAGGTCCAGAGGATCCGATAGCTCTAACATTGGACTGTCAGGCACTCCTCTCAATGATGACGGCGAAAAAGCCGTCGCATTGGTGCACTCCGGGGATCGTACGCAGATAGGGGCCGGCGAGAAGCGTTTCGATCTGAGGAATATTGAGTTCGCCGCATCGACGCAGCTGTTCCAACTCACCGCGGCAATCGACGATCCCGAAACTTGATTGACCACCAAGAGCGACCGTCACGACATCTTCGTTTTCTTCGGGTTCCATGGAACAAGTGGAATAAAGAAGCCGGCCGCCCACGCTTACTCGCGCGAGCGCCGACTTCAGGATGGCAATTTGGCTGGATTGCAGATTCTTCAGGTCGCCTTCTTGTAAGCGCCATTTGATCTCGGGATTTCGCGAAAGAGTGCCGGTACCGGAACAGGGAACATCTGCAAGAATGCGGTCGAAGAAACCCGAAAAGGGCAGATTTGTGGCGTCGGCCGCGAGTGCGCGAACATTTGCTGCCCGAACCAGTTCGCGTAGAAGACGCACGCGATGAGGATGAATATCCGCCGCGATAACCCCGGTCGTCGGATTTTGTTTGGCGAGCAGCGCAGTTTTTCCGCCAGGAGCAGCGCAACAATCAAGAATTTTATTGCCACGACCGAGCAGCATAGCCACAAGTTGTGAGCCCTCATCCTGGATCGCAACTAGCCCACTGCGGTAAGCCTGAGTCAGCGTGATTTCTCCAGATAAAGCGATGCGTGCCCCAGTGAGCAGATACCCGGGGGCCAATGAGATTCCTTCCGCGGCAAGGTCGCCCAAGGATTGATCGTCATCGATACGGAGGCTGGTTGCCGGCGGATGCTGGTCATATACGCAGATGCGGCGTGTATTCTCCAGCCCATAGTGCTCAATCCAACCCGCCACGAGCCATTCGGGATGTGCGGAGTTCCTCGCCAGCGTAAGTGAATCGGATCGTTCGATTTCCGCAAGCGTGGCGTTGACAGGTTGTGCGCCCTGGCTCGAAGTCGCACTGGCGGCCATTTTTCGAAGAACCGCATTTACAAATGTTGCGGCCGAGCGTTTGCGCGCCGCTTTCACGAGTTCTACACTCTCATAAATCGCGGCGTGTGCCGGCACGCGAGACAAGAACTTCAGCTGATAGGCTCCCAGACGGAGGGTCGTCAAAACCTCCAGGTCGAGGCGCTCGGGCTTCTTCGACGATACTTCAGCGATCTGGCAATCGAGCCACGATTGCCAGCGCAAAACTCCCATAACCAGTTCAGTGGTCAGGCCATGATCGGCAGAAGAAAGTTTACTGAAACGTGCGGAGTGAAGAAGTTCGCTGGCGTAGGATTGTTCGCGCTCGATCCTCAATAGAATGTCGAAAGCCGCGACGCGCGCGGGCGAGATGCCCATTGAACGTACTCGCCTCGGCTCACTCACCTGGACGTTCGCCGAGACGTTCGCCGGTTTTGGGCTGGTAACCGTTAATAAATTCCTGTGCCGTCATGCGTCGCTTGCCTTCGATCTGCACCTCGATCAGTTCGAGAGTAGTGTTTTTCCCGCATCCGACGAGGAACTTGGCGGCGTCAACGCTGATCGCGCACGACGCTAACTCAACTGAGGCATGGGCAGGTTCTGCGCGATGTACTTGTAGCGTTTTTCCTCTGAACGCGGTGAAGGCTCCGGGCCACGGTTTGAAGCCACGCAGGCGATTAAACAACTCCTCGGCTGTCCGCGAAAAATCCATGCGGCCATCTTGTTTCTTCAAGATCGGCGCGAGGGTGGCTCGGGAGTGATCCTGTGGAGTGGGTCGTACTCGTCCATTTTCGAGGCCGCGCAAGGTCTCGATCATCAGTTCAGCGCCAATCGATCCCAGCCTTGGAGCCAGCGTCTCAGCTGTATCCTCGCGCAGAATCGGCAACTCTCGCTGCAAAAGGATGTCTCCAGTGTCGAGCCCGGCATCAATACGCATGGTGGTCACGCCGGTGATCGATTCGCCGCGGGCAATGGCCCATTGGATAGGCGCCGCACCACGATATTTCGGAAGAAGCGAGGCATGCAGATTGAGGTTACCAAGCGGTGGGAGTTCGATCATCCATTGCGGGATGATACGGCCATAACCAACGACGATGATGGCATCGGGCGCAATTACGCCGAGTTGCGCGCGGAACTCTTCGTTGTTCTTGATCGCCGCCGGTTGCTGAACGGGAATGCCGAAGCGCGTAGCGGCCTCCTTTACCGGAGATGGGACCAACTCCATTCCTCGTCCGCGCGGACGATCCGGCTGTGTCACAACCAGAGGTACAGAGTGCCCGGCTTCCACCAGTTTTTCCAGAGTCGGAACCGCGAATTGAGGCGTGCCGCAAAAAACCAACGTGTAGGTCACAAGGCCTGTTCTTTTACCACTCCCCCGCCTTCACCAGTTTTTTGATCTTCCTTTTGATCAGGTCGCGTTTCAGCGCGCTGATGTGCGAGATGTAGAGCTTGCCGTTCAAGTGATCGGTCTCGTGTAAGAAGGCGCGTGCCAGCAGATCTTCTCCGGTGTGCTCGAAAGAATTGCCATTCGCATCCTGGGCGCGAATGGTCACAATCTTTGCCCGCGACACATCTTCGCGAAAGTCGGGAATGCTGAGGCAGCCCTCGCTGCTTCGCTGGCGCCCTTCCTTCGAGATGATCTCGGGATTGATCAAGACCAGCTTTGCTTCGGGATCCTCTTTGAAGGTTACGTCGACTACAGCGATCCGCTTGGAAATTCCAATCTGCGGCGCGGCCAGACCCACGCCGCGAGCGGCGTACATCGATTCGAACATATCATCGATTAACTTCTTAAGATCATCGTCAAAAACGGTTACGTTGGCCGCACGCTTTTCCAATACTGGATCGCCGAACTTCACAATTGGATAGATCATCTTTGCTTGAGTCTGTTCGTTAGTAATTTTTCAGTTGCTCGAGGTATCCAGCAAAATTGCGCCTGGTTTCGCGCAGGGAATCTCCGCCGAACTTGTCGAGTGCGCAGCGAGCGAGCGTCAGCGCGACCATCGCTTCCGCAGCAACCCCCGCCGCAGGCACTACGCACACATCGGAGCGCTCATAGGCTGCTTTCACCGGCTCGCGCGTGGCGAAATCGACGGACTGCAACGGCCGCCGCAGGGTAGAAATCGGCTTCAAATATCCGCGCACACGAATTTCCTGGCCATTGGAAACCCCGCCTTCGATTCCGCCGGCATTGTTGCGAGTGCGTGTGAAGCCGGAAAAACCACTGTCATGCTGATAGCCGATCTCGTCATGGACCGCGGAACCAGGTGAGTACGCGGCGTGAACGCCGACGCCGATCTCAACGGCTTTGACCGCCTGTAGCGACATGACGGCGGCTGCCAGCATTGCATCCAGGCGTTCGTCCCACTGTACGTAGCTTCCCAGCCCGGGAGGAACATTGTGCGCAACAACTTCAAACACTCCCCCAACCGAATCGCCGGTTCGAAGAACTTTATCGACCTCCTCTTTCATGCGCCGTTCAGTTTCTGCATCCGCGCAGGAAAGCAAGACCTCGCTCTTGTGCGACAGCGGCTCAATTTCTTCCCAAGCGATTTCCCGTTCGACAATTGAGACCGCCCCGACCGCGATCACGTGGCTCAGAACTTCAATGCCCAACTCGCGCAGCAAAAGCTTAGCCATCGCGCCAATGGCGACCCGCGCCGCCGATTCACGGGCCGACGCACGCTCGAGCACATAGCGAGCCTCATCGAAGTCATACTTCAACGCTCCGGCGAGGTCGGCATGACCCGGGCGCGGCGACGCAACCCGTTTGTGCTTCTCGGGGTCACCCGATTCAACCGGCAAGGAGTCTTTCCAATTCTGCCAGTCGCGATTCTGAAGCAGCACAGCAATCGGCGAACCGATCGTCTTGCCGTGGCGAATGCCCGACAGGAAATGCGCTTTATCGGATTCGATCTTCATGCGGCCGCCTCGACCGTAACCTTGCTGGCGCCGCCATAGTTCGCGATCGACAAACGCCTGGTCGACGGCAAGTCCCGCCGGGAGCCCGGACAGAATTGCGATCAGGGCTTCGCCGTGAGACTCACCCGAGGTGAAATAACGCAGCATGTGAAACAGGCATTGTAAATGAAGACAGAAGGAACGAGAAAAGACGACTGGGTTCGATTTTGCGCCTGAATCGCGCGAAAATGCAGGTACAATAGAACCACTTTTGATGTTGTCGATGAGAGAGACCAGTCCAGGCGTTCTGCAGTCACCGCGTGCTTCGTCAATTTCGACGCGAGGTATATCGTGGTTCTAGCCACTAAGACCACACGGAAGACAATCTCTTTTTCCTCGGAAGCCTCTGAACTCATTCGTTGCGTCATTGCCGACGACCACGAGTTAGTGCGCTATGGCGTGCGGCGCCTTCTCCAAGATGCCGCCGATTTCGTGGTTGTAGCCGAAGCGGGAGATGCTGGCGAAGCCCTTAAGCTTGCGCTTGAGCACCGTCCTCATCTGGTGCTGCTCGATATCGGCATGCCGGGTATGTCCTCGTTCGAAGCATCGCGATTAATCGAACAGCATTGCGCTGGAACTCGCGTCGTCTATCTCACGATGCATGAGGATAAGGACTACGTGCAGCAGGCGCTGCGCTCGGGAGCCAGCGGCTATTTGTTGAAAGACACGCCAACGCCAGCTCTGTTGAAAGCGCTGCGAGACGTGCGTCGCGGTGAGCGTTCCTGGAGCCCTCAGGTATTGGCGCAACTCAAGGACGATAGCAATCGGCGGGACGGCCTGGCGCCGGTGCCGTTGCGAAGAAGCACGCTGACGATGCGCGAGCGCGAAGTGATGAAGTTGCTGGCCGAAGGTCAAACCGTGCGCGAGGCAGCATCGTCCCTCGGGGTGAGCGTCAAAACGATTGAAGCGCACAAGTTCAATCTGATGCGCAAACTAGACATCCACAACAAGGCGCAGTTGGTAACCGTCGCGATCCAGAAGAAGATTCTTCCGCTGCCGATCTCCAATTAGGCGAGGTACTAGACGCCCGTCCTGCCGGGGCCGCCAGTTTCACAAATCAGCTCAGCGCTTCGCCAACTAACGACGCCAGGTCCGGGACCTCCATGTCCGGCTTGCCCTCGGCGCGTCGGACGGCGCCTACGCCCGGTCTTGCCGACCTCCGGTTCACCCAAACCGTTGCAATTCCCAACGACTGCGCCGGAAGCACGTCATGATAGATGCTTTGTCCGGCATGCAGAAGGTTTGCCCGATCAATATCCAGCGTCCGCAGGGCTAGCTCGAAATTGCGCAAAGAGGGCTTATAGCTTTGGGCCTGTTCGGCGGTGATTACAGCGTCGAAATCGACGCCAAGCACCCGTTGCGTCTGAGCGAATAGATCGTCATCGATATTCGAAATAATGGCAAGCTTGAAGCGCTGCTTGAGCCTTTGCAATGCCGGGATTGTGTCTGGAAACGGCGGCCACGCGGGTACCGACTCCGACAATTCGCGCATGTCATCTTGCGACGCACGGAAGCCCAACCGCTCCCCAAACCCCCGTACCACCGACTGCAGCACATCGCGGTACATGCGATAAGGACCGCTCTCGGCCTTGGCCTCAAAATCCCCATAGAGTTCGAGAATCGTTGAATCGTCCAGAGTGCACTTGTGCCGTGCCAGCACTTGGCGTAGCGCCGGCAGGATTCCCGCCTCCCAATCGATCAGGGTGCCGTAACAATCAAAGCTGATCGTCGAAAAATGAGGGAAGTCCATGGGGAGACGTTTTCGCGTGAGAGGGACTAAGGCACGACTGGTTAATCCTCATCATCCTGAGAGAAGGAAGAATCTATGCATTTGCCTGCGTTCTAATAAATGCGTAGATCCTCCGCTCGCTGCCGGATCAAACTCCTGCGTGCTAGGCAGCGCCGGCTCAGGATCACAAATAGAAGGAAAGCGACCTTCTATTACTGTTTCACTTCCAGCGAAGCCGTCAGCTTGAAGGTCAGAGCCGTTTCTGCCGGAAGCTCGATATTTTTATTGCCAGTGAATGCGGCTCCGGCACCACCGGCGCCACCGCCAGCCAGCGCGCCAATGGCGGCCCCTTTGCCTCCTCCGGCAATTCCGCCGATGATCGCGCCGAGCGCGCCGCCACCTCCCGCCATTACCGCCGTTCGCTTCCCTTTGCCTTTTTCCGTGCGGCTAACGGCCGCGGTCTGAATCGAGCGGGGTGCCCCATTGATTGTGATTGAAGTCAACCGGATTTCGAGCGAGGCTCCTCCCTTGAATCTGCCTAATGGTTTGGCATCGACCACGGTTCCCGTCGCCCTGGCACCGGCGGGAATTACGACATTTCCTCCCACCGCAACCGCCTCTGCCAGCGTCGCTGAAAATGCGTCGCCCGGGGAACTGGTTTTGGAACTCAACGTATCGCCAAGGCGAACTGTCAGATTCGTTCCCGCCGGAATGACCACGGGCGGCGGTGGCGGCGGTGGCGCGGGTGTCCTGGCGGCTGCGGGAGCAGGCGCGCTGGTGGAAGTTGCGTTCCCCCCGCCCGAGGCGTTCCCGGCTGAATTGGATGCCGAATTTTGCGACATCGAATTGGCAGAGTTGTCAGCTGGTTTATTGCTGTTGCAGGCGGTCAGCGTGAACAATAAGACGATCGTAAGGACCCAGAGTAAACGCGTGCGCATGGTCTCATCCTCCCGACGAAGATTTTTCCAGGCCAGATTTGTTGAGGGCCAAACTCTATAAGAAGTCTCTCAAGTGTGCAAACTCAGCGAGACGTTGCCCGGGCGGTTTGTAATGCTGCCAGGAACTCCGGCACCAGAATCGTCTGTTCCCGATCCGGGCCGGTTGAGATCAATCCAACTCGCGCCCCTGTTTCTTTTTCGATAAAGGCCAGGTATTCGCGAGCGGCCTTCGGCAGTGCATCCAGCGTTCGAGCCTTTTGGGTCGAGGTCGCCCACCCCGGCATATTGCGGTAGACACATTCGATGTGCTCGTAGCCGCACGCCTGGGCAGGCACTTCCTCGGCCGCCTTGCCGTTGATCTTGTACCCCACGCAAACTGGAATCTCGGTGAGGTGGTCGAGTACGTCAAGCTTGGTTACAACCAACCACGAGATTCCGTTGATCATGCCGGCATAGCGCAGCAGAGGCAAATCGAGCCACCCGGTACGGCGCGGCCTGCCCGTCACGGCCCCATATTCATTGCCACGTTTGCGTAACTCTTCACCTTGCGCGTCCTTTAATTCAGTCGGGAACGGACCGCCGCCCACACGCGTGCAGTATGCTTTCGTGATTCCGATTACCGTATCAATCGAGGTCGGAGGCACTCCAGTTCCGGTCACCGCGCCACCCGAAGTCGCGCTCGACGAAGTCACAAAGGGATAGGTTCCATGGTCGATATCGAGCATCGTCCCCTGTGCGCCCTCGAACACAATCGACTTGCCCTCGCCAAGCAAGCGATTCAGCAGCAGCGCCGTATCGCAAACAAAAGGAGCAATCTCGCGCGCGGCCGATTCGTACTCCTTGAACATCTTGTCGGCGTCGAGAGGCTCGGAATTGAATAGCGCATGAGCGATCATGTTCTTCTCGCGGCACGCATTCTCGATGTGCTTGCGCATCAATTCCGGATCGAGCAGGTCGGCCACCCGCAACCCGCGCCGGCCCATTTTGTCTTCGTAGCTCGGACCGATGCCGCGTGATGTGGTCCCAATTTTCACCCGCCCCGGAGCATTCTCCGATCCCAGTTCCATCATGCGGTGATAAGGCAAAATCACCTGCGCGCGATTCGAAACAAAAAGATTGCCTTCGACCTTTACACCGGCAGAGCGCAGCGAGGCCACCTCTTTCAAGAATGCAATCGGGTCAAGAACGACGCCGTTGCCAATCACACTCGTGCACTCCGGGCGCAGAATGCCCCCGGGCACCAGTTGAAGAATAAATTTTTTCCCGTTAATGATGACGGTGTGCCCGGCGTTATGGCCACCGGCATAGCGCGCGACGACCCCGAAGGTTTGCGTCAGGACATCGACGACTTTGCCTTTGCCTTCGTCGCCCCATTGGGCTCCGACAATGACAGCGGTTCTGCCTCGGTTCAATTCTTACTCCGCACGGAAATTGGCGCGGCCAAGCCGCCCAGGGTCGCACACAGATGACTCCGTGAATCGAAGACCGGGAAGATTACTAGGAATTCAGTCGGAGCGTGGTGTGTACCCTTAAGAATAACGAAAGTGCCGTTCGAGCCGCAACCGAGGAGACCTTAACGATCTTCATT
This sequence comes from Terriglobales bacterium, assembly GCA_035508395.1. Taxonomy (GTDB): domain Bacteria; phylum Acidobacteriota; class Terriglobia; order Terriglobales; family Acidobacteriaceae; genus Acidiflorens. The sequence goes on from DATJNC010000073.1 coordinate 10,236, forward strand.
CGCCGCTATTCTGGATTGTGGTGCGATCACCTTTTTTCTCACTTGCCCTGCTGCTACACTCTGTTCGCATCGAACTTTAATCGAGGTTCTCTTATGGCGTCACTTTCCGATTCTCTCGTACGAAATCTTCTGGAAGGCAGGTATATTGCGGCGTTTTCGTCCCATAACGAAGATGGGTCGATTCACATCGTTTCCGTCTGGTATCTGTTCGATGGATCGTCCCTCTACATCGCAACCTCGAGTCGAAGTCGCAAAGCGCGCAACGTGCGATTGAATTCCAGCGTTTCGTTGATGGTCGACTCTCGCGACGTTGCTGCCTCGTGCGGCGTCAACGTAAGCGGCACGGGGGAGATCTTGCAAAGCGGCTTATCAAAACAATGGGTTGAGCGCGTTCACCACAAGTACCTGACAGAGGCCGCGCTCAGAGATGCAAAGGTTGGGCCCGTGTTCGCCGCGGCGGACGATGTTGCGATCAAGATCACACCTGCATCTGTCATATCCTGGGATATGCGCGCAATCGATCAGCAATACTTCGGCGGCGCTATCGGGAACAATCCCGGCTACCTCTTACCGCTCGCATGCTGACTCATTGATATCCTGAATCGATGCCTGAACTTCCTGAAGTGGAAACGGTCGTCACCGGTCTCCAACGTCGAGTCGCTGACGATATGATCGATTCCGTTTGGATTGGTTCACGCCGACAGCCGTTGAAGTCATCGCCTGCGGCGATCGCACGCGCACTTGAAGGGAAGCGCATACTTCGCGTGCATCGGGCCGGCAAGCATATCGTGTTCGATTTGGAAGCCCGGGAAAGGACCAGAACCAACTCCGCGGCCGAGTCCGGGAAAGGGCCGAGTCACTGGGTCGTGCACCTAGGAATGACCGGACGCATTCTTGTCACCGAACCCTCGGCCGAAGTCCCCAAGCACACACACCTAATCGCGAAACTCGCCTCGGGACGGGAGTTGCGCTTCATCGATCCGCGCATGTTCGGACGGATCAGCGTGCACGCCGCTGGATTCGATCCCGGGGGTGTCGAGCCGCTCGAAATCAGCGAAGATCGATTTATGGAATTGTTCCGCAGCCGCAAGACTCCGATCAAAAGCGCATTGCTGAACCAGAAACTGCTGCGCGGCATAGGCAACATCTACGCGGATGAATCGCTGTTTCGGGCTGGCATCCGCCCGCGCCGACGGGCGTCGAAGATTTCCCGAGCCGAATTGGCGAGGCTATATCGTGCCGTTCGCGAAGTGCTCCGGGAGGCCATCGCCCTCGGAGGATCTTCGATTTCCGACTACGTTGACTCCGATGGCGAAGAAGGTTCGTTCCAGCTGGAGCACCGGGTCTATGGACGCGAAGGAGAACCCTGCTCCACTTGTGGATCTAAAATTCGCCGCGTGGTGATCGCTGGACGCAGCAGTCATTACTGTCCAAAATGTCAAAAATAGCCCTAGTATAACGATTTAATAGTTGACGAAATCGTCTCCGGCTTGTAGAAAGGCAAGCTGGACACTTATTGGGAAACCGCATCAGGGGAAAAGTCCTCGGCATCGGGAACGACGTCAGAAATTCATCACCGAGTCTTCGTCATGAAAAATTTCGCCATCGGAGTGGATCTCGGCGGCACGAATTTGCGAATCGCCGCCGTGGACGATCAAGGGACGCTCATAGAGAAAGTCACGCTTGGAACCAAAGTTTCGCTGGGACGCGACCATGTGCTCGACGACATGTGCAACGCCATCCAGCACGTGCTCGAAAAATATCAGAATTCGTCGAAGCTGCTGGGAATCGGAATCGGTGTGCCTGGCATCATCGATAAACAGACCGGACTGTTGCGGGAGTCGCCCAACCTTCCGGGATGGGCGAACTATCCTGTACGCGCGGAGATTGAGCAGCGCCTAAAAACGGTAGTTATCCTTGAGAACGATGCCAATGTTGCCGCGCTCGGCGAAAAATGGCTGGGTGCGGCCAAGGAGTTTGAAGACATGGCAATGCTGACCCTCGGTACTGGGGTTGGCGGCGGGCTCGTGCTCAGAGGTTCAATTTGGCACGGCCAGAACGGCATGGCCGGTGAGTTTGGGCACTCGACAGTAGAGCCCGAGGGCCATATCTGCGGATGCGGCAATCACGGCTGCCTGGAACAGTATGCTTCCGCGACTGCTGTGGTTCGCATGGCGCGCGAGGCGATCGCTTCCGATCCGAATTCTTCGCTGGCGCGTGCCGCGCACGAGGACGCCGAGTTCAGCGCGAAATCGCTTTACAACCTAGCCATTCAGGGAGACGAAGGCGCTCGCAAAATTTACCGCCGCGTGGGAAGCGCGCTCGGCATTGTGCTCTCCATGATGGTCAATTCTTTGAACCTGCCCATTTATGTGATTGGAGGCGGTGTCTCCAGCGCGTGGGAGGCGTTTTCTCCAACTATGTTCCAAGAAATGCGTCGGCGATGTATGGTTTACGCAGCGACACGGCCGCCGGAGCCGGATGCGAAACTGGAAGGCGCGTCAGCGCTAATCAACCCGGGACCAGGGCCCAAAACGATCATTACCCGCGCGCTCCTTGGCAGTGATGCGGGATTGTACGGCGCCTCCCGCCTACCGATGATCCCGGAAGACAAGCGCTAAGTCGATCGTATCGCCGCCAGCCGCACAAATGGAGGGCGCACCCATTTACCTCTGTAATCCGCCGTGCCTCGGCGCTCGAACCGTCGCGGCCGCCTTCAGTTTGGCCACTTCCTGCAGACTCAATTGCCGAAACTCACCCGGCGGCATATCGAGCGACAGCGGGCCATATTTCACACGGCGGATCTTCTCGACGTGGTGCCCGACCTCTTCAAACATTTTGCGGACCTGGCGATTGCGGCCCTCGATGATCGTCACTTCAAACCAGGGATTCTCGCCTTCGCGAATCACCTTGATCTGTGCGGGAGCCGTTCGCACCCGTCGGCCACCCTTCTCGGCAATCGATACGCCCTGGCGAAGTTTTTCCAGTTTCTCTTCCTCCGGCTGTCCGGCGATCTTCACTACATAGGTCTTCGGAACATGCGATGAGGCCTTCATCAGGCTATTGGCCAGTGCGCCATCGTTAGTGAAGAGCAGCAGGCCTTCGCTCGCCCAGTCCAGGCGCCCAACCGGGTAGACTCGACCTTTAATGCCTCGCATCAGGTCCATGACGGTGGGCCGATTTTCAGGATCGCTGACGGTTGTGACGTAACCTTTCGGCTTGTTCAGGACGTAATAAGAGAAGCGCTCGGGGGCATGAAGAAGCTTGCCGTCGACACGAATATGATCTTGTTCGGGATCTGCCTTGGCACCGAGTTCAGTGATGGGTGTGCCATTCACCAGGACACGTCCAGCTGTGATGAGTTGCTCGGCTTTGCGACGCGAAGCAACACCGGCGGCCGCGATGATTTTCTGTAACCGCTCGACAGGCATGACTATTGACTGTGAGTGCCGGTGGGAGCTTCGGCACGTTCGCCAGACTCAGACGATTCTTGGGGCGCTTCTGCGGAATGCTCTTCTTCAATTGCCTCAACAGTCGGATCAGCAGTTGCTGAAGCGGCATCTGAGATCGGCTGAACTGGGGCCACTTCACCTACCAAAAGATCGCTCTGGAAAGATGCGGCGAGCAGTTTCTCGAACTCTTCCATGCTGGGCAGCTCATGAATGTCTTTGAGTCCAAAACGCAGGAGGAATTCTTTGCTGGTCTTATAGAGAATGGGACGTCCGATGACGGCTTTTCGTCCGGCCGTTGCGATCAGCTTGCGATCGAGCAACGTGGCGATGACGCCGCTCGAATCCACTCCCCGAATCTCGCTGATCTCTGGCACCGTGACCGGCTGTTTATAGGCGATCACGGCGAGCGTTTCCAGAGCAGGCAGCGAAAGCCGGAATGGCGGTTTCAGACTCTTGGCAAACGCGCGCACCACATCATGCTGCTCCGGCTTGGTGGACATGCGATAGCCGCCGGCAACCTGGCGGATTTCAATCCCATGCGCCGCCGAGGAATAATCCGCGATCAGTTCTTCGACCGCCGCGCGAACCCGCGACCGGATTTCAACCGGATCGACCTCCGGCGTTTCGGCGAGAACCGACTCCTTCACCAGCGGAATCATCTGGTCGAGAGTAATCGGCGTTTCGGCCGCGTAAATGATGGCTTCGAGTTGGGGTTTTAACGACATAAGTTATTGAGTTATAAAGTTTCAAAGTTCCAGAGTTTCAAGGTGGCAATGTTCAAAGCTATCGAGACGGCAGTTCGTTCATGCCGTTTCCCGAAACTTTGAAACTTGAAACATTCGATCTCTCACTTCCAATCATCGCGTACCGCTGCTTGCTCGGTCATGACCTCGTCGAAGTGCTCGTGCTTTCTTATCAGCACCTCACCAAAGACGTGATCCTGCCGCACCTGGATCGCCTGCAGACGCACCAGTTCGAGTAGCGCCAAGAACATGCATACTAGAGAAGGACGCGACGGCATATTCTGCAGCATCTGTTTCAGCCGAATCGGCCGCTCTTCCAGAGACAACCGCCGGTGCAGATACTGAATCATCTGTGCGACCGTGACCGTCTCTTCATCGACCTCAAGAATGGGCCTCGATCTGGCACGGTCGAGAATCTCGCGAAATGTCTTGACCAGATCAATCACGTCGGCTGCAATCTCGGGTTCGGTGCCCTCCGCATTCATGAACTCGCGGATCGCCGGATTGCTGAGCACGGCATCTTCAATCTGCTGCTTCTGCAAGAGCATCTGCGCGGCTGACTTGAATTTCTCGTGTTCCAGGAGCCGATTCACCAGTTCATTCCGCGGATCTTCCTGCGAGTCCAGCGAAGCCAGCGGATCGCGCGGCAGCAGCATCTTCGACTTGATGTGAATCAGCACCGCCGCCATATAGATGAATTCTGAGGCGACGTTCACGTCGAGTTCGCGCATGCGCTCAACGTAGGCGAGATATTGCGCCGTGATCTTTGCGATCGGGATGTCGTAGATATCGATGTCCTGCTTGCGAATCAAGTCGAGCAGCAGGTCGAGTGGACCTTCGTAGATTTCACCCAAGGCGATGGCGAAGGGAAAGTCGCTCACTTTTCTTGCCGACCGGGCATCTGGCTTTGCGTTGATCGGGGCGTTGATCGGGGCGTTGATCGGCACCACCGGCGCCAGCTTTGGAGGCGGAACTGGCTCGGAGGAAATCGCCGACACCTCAACTTTCTCGGGTTGCGCTCGGTCCGCTTGGGAGAGGTCGGCTTGGGAAAGATCGTTCACTTTGCAGATTCCTTGGGCGGCTCGTATTGGAGTGACATGCTCATCGCGTCGCGCACTTCTTCCATGGTGGCGCCGGCGACTTCGCGAGCGCGCGCCGACCCCGCTTCCAGAATATCCCACGCCAGCCGCGGATTGTCTTCGTATTTTTTGCGCCGCTCCTGCATTGGGTTGAGCACTTTCAACAAAGCGTCCGCCGCCCACCCCTTGCACTCAATGCAGCCGATGCCGGCAGAACGGCAGCCGTCGTACACCTTGGCCATCGTTTCGGCCGAGCTGAATATTTTGTGCATGTCACCGACAGGGCACACGTCGGGGTTTCCCGGATCGCTCCTCCGAATACGGGCCGGATCGGTCACCATCGTCTTCAGCTTCTGCCGGACCACGGGTTCGGGATCGGTTAGCATGATCGTATTGCCGTACGACTTCGACATCTTGCGGCCGTCGGTCCCGGGCAATTTGGGGGCAGGCGTGAGCAGAGACTGCGGCGCAGGGAAAACTTCGCCTCGCTTTGAACTGTAAAACCCGTTGAACCTCCTCGCAATCTCCCTCGTCAGCTCAACATGCGCAACCTGATCCTCTCCTACTGGAACGACATCGCCCTTATAGATCAGAATGTCCGCCGATTGCAGCACCGGATAGCCGAGGAAGCCATAGGTCCCAAGATCCTTTTCTTTGATGTTCTCCCGCTGCTCTTTATAGGTTGGCACACGCTCCAGCCAACCCAGCGGCGTGATCATGGAAAGCAGCAGGTGCAACTCGGCGTGTGCGGGCACATGCGACTGGACGAACATTACGCATCGTTCCGGATCGAGCCCGGCAGCCAGCCAATCGAGAACGACATCCAGCGAGTTTTCCTTGATAGCGGACGTGTCGGCGTAGTCGGTTGTGAGCGCATGCCAGTCGGCAACGAAAAAGAAGCACTCATACTCATCCTGCATCCGCACCCAATTTGCCAGCGCCCCCACATAATTTCCCAGATGTAGCTTACCCGTCGGGCGCATGCCGCTCAGCACGCGTTTCTTTTTGTTAGCGGTTGTCATTTCAAGTTGAGCTCAGTCATTCAAAATTGGGCCAGCATCCAGCGGTAGAAGTATACGAACGGACGGATCAGGCCGCTCAGCAGCCCCGGTGCCAGATATACCAGAGCCAACAAGGCGAAGAAGCCGATACGGTCGTATACCATTCGCGCAGAATCAGGCAGAAAATGGCGCAGCACATGGCTGCCATCCAGCGGCGGCACGGGAATGAGATTAAACACGGCCAGCACTATGTTGATCAGCATGAGTTCATAGAGCAACACAGCGACGGGAGTAAACGCAGAGTTCGGCGCTGGCGCATAACCGCCTTGCAGGCTATTCACCAGTGCGTGGCCGGCATTGGATGAAAGCGAAATGGCCCCGAGAAGCAACAACGCCCCGGCTGCGACAACGAAATTACTCACGGGCCCTGCAACCGAGGTCAAAATGTCGTCGAGCATCGGATTGCGGAAATTTCGCGGATTCACCGGTGTCGGTTTCGCCCATCCCAGCAGCGGAATGTGGCTGATTGCGGCCACCAGCGGCAGAATGATGGTTCCAAACAAATCGATATGCCGGATCGGATTCAGTGAAACCCGTCCCAGCATGCGAGCCGTAGGGTCTCCGCAGCGCGAGGCAACCCAGGCATGCGCCGATTCGTGCACGCTGATCGCAAACAGAAACGCAATCATCTGGTAGAGAATTTCGACGACTCTCGGCGACATGATGGAACGTTGATTCTAGCAAACGAGCCAGAACCGATTGCAGAAGTCAGAGCTTGATACTCGGATTCCGGAAGTGGAAGTCAGACCGCAGAAGTAAAATCTCTAAGCTCTGAAGTGTCGTTATTGTCCGACGCGCATGGGTGAGACCAGCAGTTGGCCGGAGGCGCGCTTCTTGCCGTCGCCCTTGTCGGTCTGAAAGAGGAGTGACAATGCGCCTTCGGTTGTACTTGCTCCCGCGAGTTCCGCCGCGAGACCCTGGTAGGAGCGGCCGACTTCGTGATTGCCCAGCATTGCGACCGGACTGCCCTTATCAATGGCCGGCCCCACAAGCTGGAAATTATTCGGCACCTTCCACAGAACCTTGCAATTGGTCGCTTTTTCTACGTCTTCGTCGGTAAAGCCGGGAATCTTCTTATAGCGGTTCAGCACAATGCGTAGGCGGTCGCGGCCCGCTCCTTCCTGCAGAAACGCGTGGATGCGCCCGGCGCTCCAAAGAGAAACGACATCGGTCTGGGCCACCAGCAATACTGCGTTTGAGAGTTCGCAGATCATTTGCATGGTGCCGTCGAAGTGTCCCGAACAATCAACCACGACATAGTGATACTGGCTGACCAGCAGATCGAACAGTCGAGCAAGCTCCGAAGCAGTCGGAATTGTGGCGTTTGGCTGCTGCGCTCCGGCCAGCAGATGCAGTCCATTGCGATACTGGGTCATCAAGCCGTCGAGCAACGAGACATCCATGCGGTGCAGATTCTGCAGCGCATCCACAATCGTGAACTGCGGGCGCAGATTCAGTTGCAGGGCCGCGTGACCGATCGGAGCAAAGTCGACGAGGACCACGCGACCATGAGCTTCCTGCAAAGCAACGGCCGTGTTCACCGCGGTCGTGGTCGTACCGACGCCGCCCTTCGCGTTCAAAAAGGTGAATACACGCGCTTTGCTCGAACTGCGCTGGGACGCGCTCAAGGTCGCTGTGAAGCGCGTGAAGGCCTCAAGCAGCGCATCCTGATTCGCTGCGCGATCCACAAATTCCCGTGCGCCCGCGCGCATGGCGGAAACGATGATGGTGGGCTGGCTCATCTCGCCCACAGCAAAAATTGCGAGATCGGGGTTGGCGATGTGAATCACTTCAATCGCACGCACCGCGCGCTGCGCATTCTTAGGATCGATATCAACCAGGACCACTTCTGCACGTTGCTCGCTTATCTGGCGCAGGACGGCATCGCTCGGCCCGTGTGGCAAACCCACCTGATTCAACACGATTCGCGCCACATGAGTGCTCTCGACACGAGTACTCAAAATCACGGATTGTTCGCGGTCGTCAGTGAGGACGGCGACAGTGATCCCTTGCATGGGTCGGTTCTCAGTCTTCAACGTCATGCTACGAACTTCCGGCTTCGGGGCCAAGTGACCTTCGTAATCGAAGGGAATTTCATGGGCGAAGCGGCAGCTGGGGGAAGATCTCTCCGGGCGCTTGAGAAATCGGGTCAGACTGCTGGTAGCCCTAAATTGTAAGACACAATGCTCGGCGTTGGGAAGGTTTCGGGGTGTTGAAAACCGGGTTTTAACGCGCGATTGTACGCGCCGGACTTACTTCATTCGGAGTAGACACCCGCACAAATTGTAGGATGGGCTGCTTTTCCGGCAGGTATTCGTACGACTCGAGCTGCACGGCGATCCCATTTCGTAGGCTGCCTTTCGTCGCTATGCTCCGCAGAACTCGCCCCCGGCCACGTACCGGCATACTTTCACCCATCGTGACCTCCGATGGCATCATGAAAGTTAATTCGACCATCGCCCCTTCGGGGATATTCGCTTGCGTATAAAGAAAAATCCCCCGAGCGCTTAGGTCCTGCGTGAACCCGGGCACGGTCAGCCCCTCAAAGTCGACCGACACCGGCAGGTGTACCTCGAAGCGCTGAGCCGCGCGACGTTCCAGGCGATTGGTATCGGTGCTCATGTTTTCGAAGTGGCGTTCGGCTGGCGAGCGCTCTTTACTTTAGCGCGGATCGACTGCATAGGGAAGTTGCAAGTCGGTGACATCTTCAGCCTGTGGAAATTCGCTATCAAAGTAAACATTTCGTCCATCAAATGCTCCATCACACGCCGTCGAATCCTCAATTCGTGCGGCTGCGACGGTTGCTGTTATCTAGAAGATGTGCCAAGGTTTAAAGAGTGACTTCCGCGCCAGACTCCGACCCAAAAACTCCTGTGGCAAAATCGGCCACACCAAAATTGGCCACAACGCTTCGCGCTCTTCGTCATCGCAATTTTCAGCTCTTCTTCAGCGGACAACTTATTTCTCTCATCGGCACCTGGATGCAAAGTGTCGCCCAGGCATGGCTCGTCTACCGGCTCAGCAAATCTGCATTTCTCCTCGGTGCCGTCGGTTTCTCAAGCCAGATTCCCGTCTTCCTCGTCGCGCCGCTCGGAGGCATTACTGCCGATCGCGTCAACCGGCAGCGGTTGGTGATCGCCACGCAAACTGCTGCCATGATTCTCGCCGGCATTCTTGCCTGGCTGACACTCACGGGGCGCGTGCAGGTATGGCACATCTTTTTTCTCGCCGCATTGCTGGGCGTGGTCAACGCCTTCGATATCCCCGGTCGCCAATCTTTCCTCGTCGATATGGTTGGCAAAGAAGACCTGATGAATGCGATCGCCTTGAACTCATCCATGTTCAACGGCGCTCGCGTGATCGGTCCGGCAATTGCGGGAATTCTGGTAGCTCGCATCGGCGAAGGGTGGTGTTTTGGGGCGAACGCGATCAGCTATATCGCGGTCATTATCGGATTGTTCTTGATGAAAGTGCATTGCCCGCCGCGGACCAGCGGCGAGTCTCCTCTTGCCGATATCGTTGAAGGATTTCGCTGGGTGACTCACGCCAAAATCATCAGGGCCTTGTTGTTGCTGCTTGGATTGATAAGTCTGGTGGGCATGCCATATACCGTCCTTATGCCGATCTTCGCTGATCAGATTCTGCATGGCGGCGCGCGAGGCCTGGGCATTCTGATGGGCGCAACTGGGGTTGGCGCGCTGTTCGGAGCTTTAACGCTTGCCGCCAAGACCGGAGTGAAAGGTTTGGGTCGTTGGGTCGCCTACACTTGCGCCGGCTTCGGTGTCAGTCTTGTGTTTTTTTCGTTTTCCCGCTGGTTCTGGATTTCCGTCGCTCTGCTGTTGCCAGCGGGTTATTCGATGATGCTGCAGATGGCTTGCTCGAACACCCTGATTCAAACTATGGTGCCCGATCAACTGCGTGGCCGCGTCATGGCGCTCTATTCGATGATGTTTATGGGCATGGCTCCGTTCGGCGCGCTTTTCGGCGGTGCGCTGGCTCACCGCATGGGCGCGCCATTCACGGTTGGGGTTGGAGGGGTCGCATGTATCTTGGGCGCTGTCTTGTATTACCGCGAGCTACCTGAAATGAGAATCGAGGCAAGACGCCTGATCATCGCCAATGGTTTGGCGGGAGGAGAACCCGAACAAGAGCTGAACGCCCAGCCGGTGGAAGAATCATCAGACTCCGAGGAAATAACATCGGCGTAGGCATACCCGGAATGTCTCTAGACCACTTCCTGCGACACCGCCGCACTCTGCTCCAGGTCCGGCCGCTCAGGTCCGGCGGCCAGAGCTGCAACCCCGTACTCATATCCCTTGTCGAAAGCCTTCAGGTTCAGCTCGCGGAAACTTGCCGGCACTGAGTCTGCCACGGCCTTCCGTACAGCGTCGGCATCGAGCAGTCGTGTGACGGCGGTGAAGAACCCCACCATCACGATGTTCAGCACCATGCGCTTGCCTAGTTCTTCAGCGATGCGCGTTGCAGGAATGCTGTAGATGCGCTCCTGCTTGGGCACGTCGGTCACACGCACCAGGTCGCGCTCGATCAGCAGCATCCCGCCATCTTTCAATTCGGGCCCGAACTTCACGTAGGCTTCTTGCGACATCACGAGCATGATGTCGGGCTGCGTGACGTAGGGATAAAGGACAGGAGTATCGGACAGGATGAGCTGCGCGCTGCAGGCGCCGCCGCGCGCTTCGGGGCCGAAGTTCTGCGTCATGGTGGCGAACTGACCTTGATGAATCGAGCAAGCTTTCCCCAAAACGACGGCGGAGAGAATGACCCCCTGGCCGCCGAATCCTGCGATGCGAATTTCTGTTAGTGGCATGAATCCTCCTCGCACCCACCATCGGCGCTGCACGCGTAACCTTGTTCTTCGTCGTAATCGACATACTTGTCGCCAAGGCTCTCATGCATCTGCGCCTTTAGCAGCGACCCATAGTCCGGGCGATCGCGGTCCACAAACTTGCCCACAATGATCTCTCCGTTGAGAGTCAGACCGACCTCGCTGGTCGGCGCGCCGTGCTTGGTCTTACTCTTTTCTTTGTAATACTTCATCGTGTCGAGCCCGTCGCCGAGCTTGTTGCGCCGCTGATATAGCGTTGGGCAAGGCGAAATCACCTCGATGAAGCTAAATCCTTTCTTGTTGAATGCTTCTGTGATCGAGCGGGCCAGTTGGCGCACGTGGAAGGTCGTCCAGCGCGCGACATAGACGGCGCCCGCTGCCTCCACCAGATGCGGCAGATTGAATGCCGGCTCGAACGTCCCGTAAGGGGATGTCGATGTCGTCGCGTGCCCCGGCGTCGTCGGAGCTGTCTGTCCTCCCGTCATCGCATAAATGAGGTTGTTGACGCAGATCACCTTCAGGTCGATATTGCGCCGGGCCGCGTGAATCAGGTGATTGCCGCCGATCGCCGAAAGATCGCCATCCCCCGAGTAAACGACAACATTTAGCTTCGGATTTGCCAGCTTCAATCCAGTCGCAAACGGAATCGCCCTTCCGTGCGTGGTGTGAAAAGAATCGAGCTTCACATATCCGGCGACGCGTCCCGTGCAGCCGATGCCCGAGACAAGAGCGAGCGTCTTCAGGTCAATCTTCGATTCGATCAGCGCCTCGGCAAAACAGTTGACTGTCGTCCCAATGCCGCAGCCCGGGCACCAGATGTGCGGCATGCGATCGGAGCGCAGGAACGGCTCAACCGGATTCCCCGGTGCGGGATCAAGATGAGGAATGGGGTTCACAAGCTGCGTCATCGAGCGGCCTCCAGGATCACATTCAGGATTTCTTCCGGGCGATGCACGCTGCCGCCCGCATGAGGAACGAGGTAGGTCTTCGCCTTCCCTCCCGAAGCGCGCTCCACTTCGCGCGACATCTGCCCCAGATTCAACTCGGGCACCACGAAGGCCTTCGCACGTTCCGCCAGTTCCGCAATCTTCTTGTCCGGGAACGGCCATGCCGTAATGAGCCGCAGCTTGCCAACTTTCAGCCCCCGAGCGCGAGCCATATCGATTGCCCGCTGCGCCACGCGCGAGGTGATGCCATAAGAGACCACAATGACGTCGGCATTCTGCGTGGCCTCTTCTTCATACATTGTGATGCGATCGACGGCGTTGCGAATTTTGTTCTGCAGCCGCGTAATCAGTTTCTGCTGCACCGCGGGCGTCATGTTCGGATAGCCGCGCTCATCGTGCGTCAGGCCGGTGACGTGAAACTTGTAGCCCTCGCCTGCATGCACCATCTCCGGCACCTGGTTGCCGTTGGTTGCGTACGGAAGGAACCCCTCCACCGGCTTGTGCGTGTGATTGCGCGGCACAACCTCAATTTGGTCTGCCGGCGGAATCACAACCTTTTCCGTCATGTGACCGACGACTTCATCCATCATGAACATGACTGGCACGCGATATTCCTCGGCAAAGTTGAACGCTTTGATCGTCAAATCGAAGCACTCCTGCGGCGAGTTCGGACAGAGCGCGATGATCTCGTAGTCGCCGTGGGATCCCCATTTCGCCTGCATCATGTCGCCTTGTGCCGGAAGGGTTGGGAGTCCGGTCGACGGACCACCACGTTGCACATCCACAAACACGCAGGGAGTTTCGGTCATCGCTGCATAGCCGATGTGCTCCATCATGAGTGAGAAGCCGGGACCGGAGGTCACTGTGAAGGCCTTGGCTCCGCCCCACACTCCGCCTTGCAGCGTAATGGAGGCCGCCAGCTCATCTTCCATCTGAATGAAGCATCCGCCGACGGTCGGCACGCGTTGCGCGAAACGTTCGACAACTTCGGTCGAAGGGGTAATTGGATAGCCGGCCGCAAATCGCGCACCGGCAGCCAGTGCGCCTTCGCAGCAGGCATGATCGCCATCGATAAAATGTGTGCCAGTCAGTACACCACGAGGATCCGCCTTCATGATTGCGCCTCCCGCGCCGGTTGTACTTGCACCGGTTTCGCCTGCGACGTGGCTTTCTCGCTTTTCAATGGAGCCGCTTTCTTTTCGTCAGTTCGGTGTCCGTAGATCGCGAAGTCAGGGCAGTACATGCCGCACAGATCGCAACCGCTGCACTTCTCCGGCGCCACCACGTGAGGCGGATGATAGCCCTTGGAATTGAAAGCCGAGGAGAGCGCCAGCACCTTCGTAGGACAGAACTCTACGCAGAAGCCACAGGCTTTACATCGCTCGACTACGATGGAAACGCGTCCTTTTGCCACGAAAACCCCCGAGGAACAGGAGCGAGAGAACTCCCGCCAGTTCGCAAGCATTATGGTTTTCCTTGTCGCAGGAGGGTGTGACGTGGGTCACGGGTAGTTGTGAGATGAAGTACAGTTGCCCGTGGTAGGTGGCCAGTGGCCAGTTAAGTCTTTCAGCGGCTTAGGGAAAACAGTTGGATCGGGAACCGTACTGGTCTCTGAGAGCTGAGAACTGGAATCAGGGAATGAGTTTCCGGGACTTCAGAAATTCTCGCGCCACGACCACCGCATCGCGATGTTCTCCATCCACCGCGTAATTTAGGCGACGCATGTCGTCGTCCGAAATCGTCCCGCCGAGCGCACCCAGCGCCGCGGCCGCGTCCGGATGCTCCTTCACCAAATCCTGCCGCATGATCGCGACAGCCTCGTAGGGCGGAAAATAATGATGATCATCCTGAAGAGCGAACAGATCGAGTGCCGGAATCAACCCATCGGTGTTGTTGCCCGCAATCAGGTCGACTTGGCCGTTCTTTAGCGCACGCGTCAGCAACCCCAGATCCATAATTCGAGGAGGCTCGGCAAAATGCAGGCCGTAACTCGCCGCCAGCCCCGCATAGCCATCAGGCCGCTCCATAAACTCGTAACCAAAACCGGCCCGCCATTTTGGCGTGAATTGAGCACTTTGCGAAATCGTCTTCAGATGGAAACGCCGCGCGTCGTCGCCGCGAATTACAATGGCGAATGTGTTATCGAATCCAAGAGGTGGTCCAACCGTAAGTCCAAACTGCTTCTCATACGCTTGTTTCACCAGCTGATAGACCTCGCTCCGGTCCCGGCTTGCCAGTTGTTTTAGCACCGCTGTCAATGCCGTGCCTGTGTACTCAGGATAAACGTCAATACGCCCGGCAAGAATCGCCTGGTGGCAAATGAACGTGCCTGCGAGATAAAAACGTCGCTCGACTGGAGTATGCGTTCGCGCCTCGATGATCTGGGCGAACATTTCGCCAAGAATGAGCTGCTCGGTGAAATTCTTTGAGCCGATGACAATGCGATCGTGATGGGAATTACAGCCCGATGTACTCAGAAGAAGCGCGATCAGGATACTGCAGCAGAGGATTGTTACTCGATCCCTCACCCTACGATCTCAACCCGACCGCATTCAACCGCCGTTCCAGCCAACCCAGAAAAGAATCCGTCACCAATGCCAGCAGCGCCGCCGGAATCGCTCCTGCAAGAATCACCTGATTGTTCACCATAGCGAGGCCGCGAAAAATAAATTCGCCCAAGCCTCCCGCGCCAACCGCCGCCGCAATCGTCGCCACGCCAATCGAAAGCACCGCCGCAATTCGCAGTCCCGCAATGATCACTCCCGAAGCCAGAGGTAGCTCCACCTGAAATAGCAATTGTCGATCCGTCAATCCCATCGCCCGACCAGCCTCGAGCACGGTTGGATCAACATTGCGAATGCCCGTGTAGGTATTGCGAATCAGCGGCAGGAGCCCGTAGAGCGCAAGGGCGAAAATCGCCAAACGCCCTGCGCGCTCCCCTAGCCACGGGGCCGGAAGAAGAAAGCCAAACAGCGCCAGGCTCGGGATCGTCTGAATAACATTCGCGCTTCCCAACACAGGCTTGCTCAGTTGTGGCACGCGCGTGATCAAGATACCGAGCGGAATACCCACGGCAGCCGCGATCAACGTTGCCACACCGGCCAGCGTGATGTGTTCCACCGTCAGATCAAGCAACTGCGCGCGATTGACAACGACAAAATGCCAAAGGCTCATGCCGATCTCCTTTTCGCCATTGGATCCGAGAATGCTTGCACGTAGGCGCGGACGATTGGGCTCTGCGAGTCCGGAAATTCTGCCGGCGTCAGATTCGCGACTAAGTGCCCATCTTCGAGTAGCGCGATGCGATCTCCCAACAGCATCGCCTCGCGCAGATCGTGCGTCACAAATACCACGGCTTTGCGGACGCGCCGTTGCAGCTCTAGAAATTCTTTTTGCATCTCTGCGCGCGTGATCGGATCGAGAGCGCTAAATGCCTCGTCCATAATCAGAATGGGCGGATCAGCCGCCAATGCGCGCGCAATTCCCACTCGCTGGCGCTGTCCCCCGGAAAGCTCACCCGGGTAGCGCGAAACCACATCTCCATTCAGTCGGACTGTCTCGAGCAACTCGCTCACGCGATCCCGCACCCGCCTTTCCTCCCACCCTTCAATCCGCGGAACGAGGCCAATGTTCTTTTCGACTGAGAAATGTGGAAATAGCCCGCCCTCCTGCATCACGTATCCGATACTTCGACGGAGGCGGATCGGATCCCACTCCGAAGTGCGTCGTCCGTGCACCCGCACTTCGCCGCCGGTCGGCAGGCGCAGGCCATTGATCAGCTTGAGCGCGGTCGTCTTCCCCGAACCGCTCCGACCGAGCAGCGCCAGGGTTTCGCCCGCTTGAACCGAGAAGCTTACTTGATTGAGGATGGGTCGCCCATTCAGCCAGAAGGAGGCATGATCAAATTCGATGGCGGGTCCGCGGCTGGCAAGATTGGTCATCGATATAAACGACGCGGATACAAACGGCACTCGGACTGGCTGAACGAAGGAAACAACAACTAGGAATTCCGTCCGCCTTGATATGCCGTCTCCGGCAATCCCGTAATCCGCACCCCACCGTGTCCCTTATGACGTATATTCAGCCCGATCAGCAACGCCGTAATCTGTTCCACGATGCGCGCGTTCTCCAGTTTGCCACCGTCGATGGCGCGAATCCGTGGAATCTTCGCCGCCAATTCCATCGCAATCTGGGTCGCATTGGGATCGTCGCTGCAGACGATGACGTCGCAGTCGACATCCCCGTCTCCATTCAGCACATCTGCCGAGCAATTATGGAAAGCCGCCGCTACGGAGACTCCCTTGGGCACAAGCTCGGCGCTCTGTTGCGCGGCTGACCCCTGCCAAACGCCGAGCACGCGCGTGGCGCGCCCGCCAATGCTGGCCGCGAGCGGCACGGTCGCATCAATCAGAACACTGCCAGCACGAATCGCAGGCTTCAACTGTTTCAACAGTTCGGCCTGTCCCTCGAACGGCACTGTCAGCATCAGAAGATCGGTCGCGGCGCACGCCGCCGAGTTCTCCAAGCCGGAAACGTTCGCATCTTTCCCGACCCTCTGCCGAATCTTCTCTGCCACTTGTTCCGCGCGCCCCGCCTCTCGCGAGCCGATGATGATCGTTTCGCCGGCGCGTGCCCAGCGCAATGCTAATCCCGTTCCGGCCGGACCCGTGCCTCCTATCACCGCGATGCTGCGATTCACGCGAACTCCGCATAGCCAATCGAGAGCTGCGAGTCTTCGCCCAGCGGCGCTTCCGAAATGTCACATCGGCACTCCAGCGGCATCTTGATCTTCATCTGCGTGTATTTCGTATTCCGCTCCGCGGGAATGCGCCCAATCTCGAGAATCATCGACTGAAAATCCTCCGGGCTAGTATATTGCCCCGCCGTTGCGCCAGCCTCCCGCGAAATATTTTCTTCCATCAGCGTGCCGCCGTAATCATTGGCTCCCGCTTGCAGGCACAGCTGCGATACACCGCGGTTGAGTTTCACCCACGAGACCTGAATGTTGGCAATCGATCCCGCCAGTAGAATGCGCGCCAGCGCGTGAATCTTCAGATGCTCTTCGAGAGTCGGACCGCTGCGTGCCAGTCCCTGCTGAAACAGAAGAGTGTTCTGGTGCACAAAGCCCAAAGGCACGAACTCCGTAAATCCGCCCGTCTCCGATTGAATCTCGCGAAACATCGAAAGTTGCCGCACCCAATGCTCCGGAGTTTCCATATGTCCGTACATCAGCGTGCATGTACTGCGAATCCCGCATTGGTGGGCAGTTCTGATAACCTCCTGCCACTGCGCCACCGAAACCTTGTTCCGCGACAGAACTTGGCGCACTTCGTCATCCAGTATCTCGGCCGCTGTGCCCGGCAGCGTGTCGAGTCCGTTGTCCCGCAACATGCAAAGATAATCGCGCAGCGGCATTCCCGTGAGTTCCACGCCGTAGACGATCTCCATCGGAGAGAAAGCATGCACATGCATGTCGGGCACTGCACTTTTCACCGCGCGCAAAATGTCCCGGTAATAAAAAGGATGCAGGTCGCGCGGCAGCCCACCCTGGATGCAGACCTCGGTCGCCCCCAACTCACGGGCTTCTTTTGTCTTGCGTGCCATATCGTCGAGAGAATGAAAATACGTATCGCCTTCTCGCGGCCCACGGCTGAACGCGCAGAACTTGCATCCGACAAAACAGATATTGGTGAAATTAATATTGCGATTGACTACATAAGTGACGATATTTCCTACGAGGTCGCGACGCAGCGTGTCGGCCGCAACCAGTAAAGCGATTAGATCGGCGCCAGAGGCACGCGCGAGGTCATGGCGTTCGGTCTCGCTCAAGACGCCGCCGTCTTGCGTTTCAAAGACACGCTCCAAGGCGCGGCGGATTGCAGAAGATGCGGGCTTCGCCGCCTCTTCCCAACTCAACTGCGGAAACTGGTTCAGTTCAAATTTCTCGGTCACAACATTCTCCTGTTATCTACCGAAACAGATCGCGATTGGCAGGCCGCACCAATTCTCGCGCTCGCCCGTTAGCCTTGCGATAAACATAGCCCCGAACGACGCACGCCGGCGTGCCAAGTAACTTTCCACACACGAGTCCGGCAGCGCAAGCCACTTCATCGGCGACCGCATCGATGGTCGCATGCAGCGGATAACCATGCGAATCGCGCTGCCCGCGATAATCTACCAGCGGCCGCATCCCCGCGACTCCAATTGCGACCTCGGTCAGTCCTTCGCGCCACGGACGGCCGAAACTGTCGCTGATGATCACCGCAACGTCCGCTCCCGTTCTCTTCTTTATATTCGCGCGCAACCTCGTTGCCGAGCGATCCGGGTCTTTCGGTAACAGCACTGCATGGCGTCCGCCATCCACATTCGACACGTCAACCCCGCTATTGGCGCAAACAAATCCATGATGCGTCTCGCTAATCATCACGCCGTTCTTACGGCGCACGACTCGACGGCTCTCGCGCAGCGCCAATTCACTGACGCGAGCGTCTAGTCCATAGCGGCGAGCCCAATAACGTGAGCGGCGCGACGGCCGAATGCTGTCCAGCGCCACTATCGCGCCCTCCGCCTTCGACACCACTTTGTGTTTCACCACTACAACGTCGCCATCCTCCAATCGCACCCGCGCTTTCCTGGCTGCGCTCAATAATATCTCGCTCAGCGACGTGCCCGGACGGATGTCCTCTTCAACTGCGAGCGGGAGGATTCGAACCTCTCCTGGTCTCTGCTGGACGGAATCGGCCACCAGTGAGTTGCGATGACCCGATCTCCCCGTCTTACCCATTCACGACCTGAAATCGATCATCTAGCTTCCAGCTGCGGAGCAGTTTCTGCGACCGCCGCTCTCCAGCAGCCGCTGCCACGACGCTGAGATCCTCCGCTCGATCAATATCACGAGCGATACTTGGCAAGTCGAGTACCACGCACGGCAGACCCGTGGTCTTTGCGGCCGCGAGATGGGGCAAAAAGCTATCATTCCCAAACCGCAGCGGAAACAAATTTGCCGGAGCGCGCCATGCCGCATTCGTTCCGCGCCGCGCTGCATCTGGCACAAGCACTGCTCCTCGTTCCGGAGCCGCGTCCACAATCTTTTCCAGTTCTGAGCTCTCAATCAGAGGAATATCCGCCGGAACAACCAGCGTGTTCAGCTCGCCTCGCTCCCAGCACACAGCCGTGGCCATCTCGATCGCGTCTGTCTCCCCAGTGTTGTCATCGTCCGCGATCACATCAAAGCCAAATTGACCAGCCAAGTCGCGCGCAAACGTATCGCTCGTGACCACGGCCACACCGCGCCTCCGTTTCCAATTTGCCAGCGTCTCGAGCACGTCGTGACACATCGCGTGTGCCAGCGCAAAACGTTCCTCCGCGCTCAACACCGCGGAAAGCCGCTGTTTCGCTTTTGATAGATCTTTGACCGGAACCAGAATCATGATGGCTCGGTTGCTGCCTGCACCGCCAGAGATTGTCGGCCGGCGTTCACCACCGTCTTTGCCAGCGCGACCCGGGCTTCGTTCGTGCGCATAATGGTCTGCGTGCAGAGCACGCGCATGCCGGTCTCTTGCAACTTCTCTGCTGCCGCGCCATCTTTCGAATCGACGACTAGCAGGTCAAGAAAGTCGTGATAGCAATCCGCAATTCCGGCGATCGAGACGGCGAACCCTTGTGCCGCCAGCAATGTACCCGCCGGACCGGTCACCGCCTCGCCTCCAACAATCGGACTCACCGCCGCGATTCGTGCCCGGCTTTCCCGCAAAGCCTCTCGCACGCCGGGCACCGCGAGAATCGGCCCGATGCTCGTGATGGGATTACTAGGCGCTAGTAGCACCAGATCCGCCGACCGAATCGCGTCAATCACTCCCGGAGCCGGCTCCGCATCCGATGCGCCCGCAAACCGCACCGACTCCACCGGGTCCTGATACCAGCGCTGCACAAAATACTCCTCGAAGCTTAATTCACCCGCCGGAGTCAACACCCGCGTCTCCACGCGCGAATTGCTCATGGGTAGAACACGTACCTTCACTCCGAGTCGCGTCGCGATCTCCGCCGTCACGTCGCTCAGCGTCTTGCCCTCGGCCATCAGCTTCGAGCGAAAAATGTGCGTCGCCAGATCGCGATCGCCTGTGTTGAACCACGTCGGTTGCCCCAATTGCGCCATCGCCTTCAGGCAATAAAATGTGTCGCCCTTCACGCCCCATCCGCGCTCCTGGCTTAGTCTCCCGGCCAGCATGTACATGATCGAATCGACATCCGGAGAAACGTAGAGTCCCCACCACATCAGGTCGTCGCCCGTGTTGACGATGATTGTCAGCTCGTCGGGCTGCAAAATTTGCCGAAGCCCATCCACAAACTTTGCCCCGCCTGTGCCGCCCGTCAGAACCGTGATCATGCCGCCCCTTCTTGAAGAGACGAGGCCTGCTGCGTCTCCATCCAGCCCTGAGAAATCTCGCTGGATTCAATCCGTTTCTTCAGCAGCTCACTCTGTCGCGAAGCCTGAGCTTCATACTCGGGATACACCGGTAATCTCTGCCTTAACTCGAACCCCTTTGCCTCGGTCCTGCGCCGCAGTTCATCTAAATGCGGCCACGGTTTTTCCGGATTGATGAAGTCCGGCGTCAGCGGAGAAATACCTCCCCAATCGTTGATTCCTCCATCCAGCAGATCCGCATAATGAGGATCCGACAGATTCGGAGGCGCCTGAATGTTCATCATTGGCATCATGAGCCGCGCCACGGCCAACGTTCGCAGCATGTCGTTGCGGGTGGGTTCTGGCGATGCTGCCATCGGCGTCCCCTGCTTGGCGCGGAAGTTCTGTACGATCACCTCCTGGATGTGCCCGTACTTTTCGTGCAGGTCGCGAATGGCCGCAAGGGTGTCGACTCGTTCTTCGGGCGTTTCTCCGATACCAATCAGAATTCCGGTTGTGAATGGAATCTTTTGCCGACCTGCATCCTCAATCACGCGCAGGCGCTTCTTAGGCTCCTTGTCCGGAGCGTTATCGTGCGCCGCGCCGCGACGGAGCAACCGCGTGCTGGTCGTTTCCAGCATGAGGCCCATGCTCGGAGCCACGCGCGCCAGCCGCGCCAGCCATTCGGAGCTCATCAAGCCGGGATTCGGATGCGGCAGCAAGCTCGACTCTCGCAAAACTTTCTCGCACATCGCCTCCAGATAATGAAGTGTCGACTTGTATCCGAGCTGCCACAGCGTCTCGCGCATCTCCGGAAAGAGCAACTCCGGCTTGTCGCCAAGGCTGAAGAGCGCCTCGGTGCATCCCATGTTCTCACCCTCGCGCACCACCCGCATCACTTCGTCGGGCTTCATCGTGTATGCGCCGGGTTGGCCTGCATCACGCCGAAACGTGCAGTAACCGCAGTAGTCGCGGCAAAGGTTAGTGAGCGGAAGAAATACCTTGCGCGAATAGGTGATCACGCCAGGCTTGAATCGGTCACGCGCCGCCTGCGCCGCCGCGAGCAGCTCCGGAAGCCTGTCGTCTCCCGAATGCATCAGCTGGCAGGCCGCTTCGCGGGAAATCGGTCTTGCGGCGTGCACATCGAGGTCCGCGGCGAGTGAGCTTGTTCCTTCTCGGGGAAGTAATGGCATCCCTGTTCTCAGGCAATGATAATAGCGAACTTAGCTTTGCGAGCCCAGCCAAACCTTGTCTCTTGGATGCCCTGGCCAGCTCGCTCGATGGCAATAATCTTGGCGCAGAATCACCGCGCGGCAGCGTTGAGGCCAGCGGTCACGTAGGAGTAGGATTCGGTCCGGAGTCACAACGATCTGCTTGGCAATGGCGCTTACTACGACCAATTTCCGCAAAGCGATGGGCACATTCGCAACCGGGGTCACGATCCTCACCGTCGACCATAATAGTGAGATTCATGGCATGACAGCGAATGCCTTTACATCGGTGTCGCTCGATCCCCCGCTGGTCCTTGTCTGCGTTGACCACCGCGCCCGAACCCACGCTCACCTGCATGCCCGCAAGCGCTTTGGCGTCAATGTGCTCAGCAACGGCCAGCTGCCGATCTCGGAATATTATGCCCAGTCAGCCGAATCCCATCAGCATCCGGAACATGTCGGCGCCAGGTTCGATCGCACCGCTCACGGAACGCCGGTGCTGCACGGCGCACTGGCGTACCTGGAATGCCGGTTGATCTCGACACAACGCGCCGGAGACCACACGATCTTTATTGCGGAGGTCGAAGAGGTTGAGGTGCGCGAAGGTGAGCCGTTGCTCTATTTCCGCAGCGAATACCGAGGCGGTGGTCCAACCGAGCATCGGTAGATGTCAAAGGTTGGTGTCCAGGTCAGAAGTAAAAAGTCAGATTGCAGAAGTAAAACCTTGGGCGCTCACAGCTCGAAGCCCACGGCTCGCGGCTATTTCATTACCAGCTTCGCGATCGTCGCCAGCTGCATATTTGACGTTCCTTCGTAAATCTTTCCGATCTTTGCGTCGCGCCAATATTTTTCGACCGGGTAATCTTTCGTGTATCCGTAGCCGCCGTAGATTTCGATGGCCAGCGAGGTCACGCGCTCGGCCACCTGCGAGGCAAACAGCTTGGTCATCGCGGCTTCCTTCACAAAGTCCACTTTCGCGTCTTTCATGCGCGCCGCGTTATAGACCATGAGTCGCGCGGCTTCGATCTCCGTTGCCATCTGCGCGACCTGGAACTGAATCCCCTGAAACTCGGAGATCGGCTTCCCGAACTGCTTTCGTTCCTGCGCGTACTTTGATGCGTATTCCCAGGCTCCGCGCGCCACCCCGAGCATCTGTGCCCCGATGCCGATGCGGCCTTCATTCAGCGTCTCGATCGCGATCTTGTACCCCTTGCCGACCTCACCCAGCACGTTCTTGTTCGGCACGCGGCAATCTTCAAGGATCAGCTCGCAGGTCGATGAGGCGCGAATACCCAGCTTGTCTTCTTTTTTGCCGACCGTGAATCCGGGGAAGTCCTTCTCGATCAGGAATGCAGTGATGCCCTTGTACCCCTTCGACGGATCGACCGTCGCAAACAGGACGAAAATCCCAGCCTCCTTGCTATTCGTGATCCAGAGCTTGCGCCCGTTAAGGACAAACTCCCCACCTCTATCCTCGGCCCGGGTCTGCATGCCGAAGGCATCCGACCCCGACCCGGCCTCGCTAAGGGCATACGCGCCCACCGTGTTGGATGCCAGCCTTGGCAGATAACGTCGCTTCTGATCGTCATTCGCCCAGCGCAGAATGGCGTTTGAAACCAGCGTGTTCTGCACGTCGACAATCACGCCTGCGGAAGCGTCAACGCGCGAGCACTCTTCGACCGCTAGAATGGCGTCGAAGAACTTGCCGCCCGCGCCACCGTACTGCTCGGGAATCTCGATCCCCATCAGGCCAAGCTGGAAGAACTGATCGACTAGCGCGTGGTCGAATACTCCCTTTTCATCCATCTCCTTCGCCAGCGGGCGAATCTTGTCCTCGGCAAACTGGCGCACATTGTCGCGGAACAGGATCTCGTCCTCGGTTAGGGTGGTCAGCGGAGAGGGACTGGCGAGCTGGAGTGTTTCCGGCATAAGAGCACCTCTGGTAGAACCCAAATTCTAGCAGTGGGGCCCGAACGGTGACGACTGATGAGTCGGTAGCAGCGGCAGATTTACTCTTCCATCATCAGCTCCGCGACTGTCAGCTCATCCGCTTGGCGCAACTCGGGAAACAACCATGCCCAAACGCCAATCACGACCAGTGTCCCAACTCCGCCGAGTACCACCGCTGGCACGGTTCCCAGCCACTGGGCGGTGAGCCCCGATTCGAACTCTCCCAACTCATTCGACACGCCGATAAAGAGCATGTCGACGGCATTCACTCGCCCGCGCATTTCATCTGGAGTCGCCAACTGCACCAGCGTCCCGCGGATGATGACGCTTACCATGTCGCTTGCTCCCAGCAGTAACAGCGCGGCGAGCGAGACGATCATGCTGCGCGATACACCAAACACGATGGTCATCACACCAAATCCTGCTACCGCGATCAGCATGGTGATCCCCGCTCGCCGGCGGATTGGCCAGTAAGCGACCAGGATCGCCATCAATGCGGCGCCAACTCCTGGTGCGCTGCGCAGAATGCCGAGCCCCCACGGTCCTGTGTGCAGGATGGTTCTGGCATACACCGGCAGCAGCGCCACTGATCCGCCCAGCAAGACGGCGAACATATCGAGCGAGATCGACCCAAGGATCAGCTTCTTCTCCCAGATGTAGTGCAAGCCAGCGAGCACGGTTCGCGTGCTGTAAGGCTGACGCATCCGCTCGCCTTCACCGCGATCGGCCGAAGTCACGAGGGGATGAATCCGAAACGTCAGTCCAACCGAGAACACGGCGACCGCGACGGCCATGGCATACACAGCCTGAGGCCCGCGAAACGCCGCATAGACGATCCCGCCGAGCGCGGGTCCCGCGATAGTCGACAGCTGGAATGTGCTCGCATTCCAGGCAACCGCGTTAGGGAAGTGCTCTTCCGGGACCAGATGCGGCAGAATCGCGCGGCTGACCGGAAAGCTGAAGGCGCGCACAACGCCGAGTAGCACCAGCACCACATAGATCAGGTGCACCGATCGCGGAGTGGTTCCAAACGCGTGATCGATGACCAACAGGAACGCCGAGCACAGCGCATATCCGGTATAGACCCACATCAGCAGCTTGCGCCGGTCGAAGATGTCGGCCGCGTGGCCGGCGAACAGGAACAGGACAAATCCGGGCAGAAACTGCGCCAGGCCGACATATCCGAGATCGATCGGACGCTTGGTGATGTCGTAGATCTGCCATCCCACGGCAACCGATTGCATCTCGAGCGCCAGCACGATAAAGAAGCGCGCGGTTGTATAGGCGACAAAATTGGGATACGTGAACGCGACGCGCCCGGCGAGTCGCGGATCCTTTGCGGTCAGCATCGCGAAGAGAGCATGCTCTTACTACTCTGCCACAAATAAAAGGTGGTTCGAGCCTGTTGAGGGAAGTGACGTGTTGAGATGGATCGACTGGAAAGGGAATGGGGATGCTTCGACTCAGCCCGAGCCTCACTTTCGTGAGGCTTGGGCTTCGCTCAGGATGACATTGGTATCAGCATGACTTCGTTACGCGACATGGTTATCACTATGACTGACATCATTACGTCACTGACGTCGTTATCGTACTGGACCTCCGCCGTGGAAGCCTCCGAAGCCTCCACCACCGAAGCCTCCACCGTGGAAACCTCCACCGCTGAAGCCTCCCGCGTGGCCGCCGAATGCGCCTGCTGATCCGCCGAAGTGCGGCGAGCTGGGTGAACCAGCGTGGAATCCGTTCGCGCCTCCAACCATTCGCGGACCGGACTGGAAGCCATGTTCAGTTGCTCCAGGTCCGTTGTAGATTCCATGCGCGTAGTTGCGGCTGTCAAGATACGTTGGACCTCCCCAAGCACGATAGTTGGTGCTGAAGTGATGAAAGTACGGCCGATAAGGAAATCCATATCCATAGAACGGCGCATAACCGACGAACCACGGCGAATAGAACCCCCAACCAAACGGACTGTAGAAGATTCCGTCCGCTGGAATAAACGTGTAAGCTCCGAACCACGGATTCCAATACCATCCAGCGCCATACCAACCCGGACCCCAGGGACCAGCGCCCTCGTTGGCGTAGAGTCCGGCAGCATTCACGTTCGCTTCGGCGACATAAGCCGAGCGCAGACTGCTCCAGCGATACAGGTCGCTATCCTGATAATTCTTCTTGTCGAAGCTGGTCGCCTTGAGCCTGGCATTCGGCGCGAAGCTCATCTCGCGTCCGCCTTTCACGGTGATGTTCTTGCCATCGTCATTCACGACGGCTTTGCCATCGAACACGCGCAGGGTCGCCTGCTGCTGATCAAAGTCATAGAGTCCGGTCTTCACGAGGCGCGTCGTGACGCCATTCTGCGTGACGCGGATGTCGTTCTCAGGGAAGATCTGATTGACCTCAACCATGGCGTGTCCGGATACAATGCCAACTTCGGTATTGGTCAAACTGGGCGAAATCATGGTCACACTGCTGTTGTTGCCGACGCGCAGAAACACTCCCGGAGTCAGCAAGACTTCGGCTTTTCCGGTATCGGTCGTGAGTTGTTCTCCGGGCTGGAGTTCAACCGAGCCCACCGATTGCGAGTTGAGTGCCTGACTACCGATTGAAGCCTGACCTTCAACGTAATTTAGTGTTCCTGGAATCGCTGTCTTCGCGCTCGTTGTGTCCGCCCACGAGGGCGCAGAAAGTATCGAGGCCAGGAAGAAGCACAGAATCGCGGCGAGCGAAACCGCTGCGAGCTTTTTGCCCGCGAGCCTCGCAACGCCCGAAACTGCTTCCAACCTTGGCGCTTTCATGAATTTCACCTCCACATTCCTCCACCTGCTTAATTAGTTAGATGCGAGCCTGGAGGACCCGATTCGAAGAGAAGTGTCGAGGAGCTAGTGGGAGACCTCATCGTGACAATCTTTTACATTCAAATACCCGGAAGGAATCAGCAAGTCCTCACCAAGCTTTTTATTCTCGCAATCTGCTCCCTACCGCGCGCTTTGATTGATGAGCGATGCCACGTAGGCGGCGCCGAAGCCATTGTCGATGTTGACCACGCTGACGTTCGACGCGCAGGAGTTCAGCATGCCGAGAAGAGCGGCGAGTCCGTCGAAAGAGGCTCCGTAGCCGACGCTGGTGGGAACCGCGACGACGGGAACTCCCACGAGTCCACCAACCACCGAGGGCAAAGCGCCTTCCATGCCGGCACAGACGATGATGACGCGCGCTTTCGCGAGCACGCTGCGATGGGCAAGAAGGCGATGGATGCCCGCCACTCCGACGTCGTAAAGAGACTCGACGTGGTTGCCCATGAGTTCGGCAGTGATGACGGCTTCCTCGGCGATGGGAATGTCGCTGGTTCCGGCGGAGACGACGGCGATGGTGCCTTGCGTGCGTCGCTGACCCCGTTGGGAGCGGTTTCGGCTGCCAGGGGAGTGGTCGCGACGCAGTGTGATGCAGCGGGCGAGCGCACGATATTCGGCTTGTGGAACCTCTGCAGAAACGGCGCGGAATTGCTCTTCGGTGGCGCGGGTGGCGAGGATATTGCTCTCGGGATGATGCGAGGCGAGGTGCGAGAAGATCTTGGCGACCTGTGCGGCAGTTTTGCCCTGGCTGAAGATGACTTCGGGCATTCCGTGGCGCAGGGCGCGATGGTGGTCGAGCTTGGCAAAGCCGAGGTCTTCGAAGGGAAGATGGCGGAGGCGTTGGACGGCTTCATCAGGAGAGAGCTTTCTAGAACGCACTTCCTGGAGGAGTTTGTGGAGGGTATTTCGATTCATGCTCACGGATATTCTAGGGTCAATTGCAGATTGCAGAGATCGGATTGCAGATTTAGCGAGACATGAGCTGCCTTTCAGGCAAGCAGAGAATATTCGGTTTTACTTCTGCAATCTGACTTCTGACTTCTGCAATCCGACCTACCCCAGATCTTGGCGTTGGCTCGAACTGCAATCCGGCGGACCAACCCATGGCCGATCAGTAACTTGGAGCGATTACTCCAGAGGTTCTACACCCTTCGGGAAGATTGAAGGGGGTTTCGGGGCACCCTATAATCGTCATACTCTGGCTGTTGATTCTCTGGCAGGTTTTGCGGGTAGGTCCCGAAGGCGAGGGTGTGCCTTTTGGAATGAAGTGGTTGAGCGGATGGCGTTTGAAACTTGTTTAGAGCCTCGACGGTTTCAGCCGATGACTACCCGTATGCGAAGAGACCTGCAAACTGCGCTGATGGCTGGACTTGCAGCTGGCCTCCTTTCCACCACAATTGCGATGCGACCGGCGTTCGCGCAATCGGGCGCGATTACGGCGACGACCGACGAGAACGGGCGGAAGATCTACATCAATGACGATCAGGTCAGTGATGACGGGACGAATGCGGGTGCGAGCGGAAGCTCAGCGGCGGGGGAAGAGCATAGTTCGCGTCCAAGGCTGATGTATTGGAGTTCGACCGAGCATCGGTTCAAGCCAGTCCCGACCAGCGGGGCGGTGATGCGGGCGGCGCGATCGGCGGCATCGGAAGTAAATACGTATCTGGGTGGGCAGAAGCGGCGCGAAACGGCGCAGACGACGAGCTATCAGGGGCTGAATGTGGGGTTTACGCAGGCTGACATCGATGGGGCGATCGAGGAAGCGGCGCGTCGGCACAATGTGGATCCGAACCTGGTGCGTTCGGTGATCAAGGTGGAGTCGAATTTCAATCCCAATGCGGTGTCGCGCAAGGGCGCGATGGGTCTGATGCAGCTGATGCCGGCAACAGCCCGATCGCTTAATGTTTCCAATCCTTTCGATCCGCAACAAAACGTGGATGCCGGGGTTCGACATCTAAGGAAATTGCTGGATAGCTACGGGGGAGATGTGCGCCTGAGCTTGGCCGCCTATAACGCTGGGGCGGGCGCGGTGGCGAGGAGCGCTGGGGTTCCGCGGTTTGGAGAAACAAGGAATTACGTACGGCGCATCACGCAATTGTATGCGGGAGCGGAGGGCGGCACGCCGATCACGTTCACTCCGGTGTATGAGCCGGTGCGCGTGGAGCGCGATGAACGCGGCGTGCTGCACATGAGCAACACCGAGTAGCAAGTCAGAAGTCAGAAGTAAGAAGTCAGATTGTGGAAGTTGAGGCGTTTAGGAGGCGTGACCGAGCCGGGGTCCCTGACACGCGTTTCTGGCGTGGCGGGGTGGTGAGCGGGAGCCTCCTGCCGAAGTCCTGAGCCCGAGCGAAGCGAGTGGGCGAAGGATCTGACGAAGAGCAGATGCACTGAACAGTTAGGAAGTAGTAGTGAAGACCCAGGCTTCTACGACCCTAAATCGTGGCCAATCGGGCGTGGTGAATCGCGGCGTACCTGCGCGCGCGCGCACCTCTCCGTCTCTGCGACCGGCAATCTATTTCTTAGTATTTACCATCCTTTTGAGCATCGCCGCCCAGTCGGCGGCAGCGCGTGTGCGGCACAACGACGCCTGGGCGCGGCAGGAGTTTGCGAAGGCCGAGCAGATGCGAGAGGCCCTGAACGGGCGTCCGGTGGGAGAGCGGACGCGGCATGAATATCAGCGGGTGATCGATGCGTACCGCAGGGTTTATTTTGGCAGTCCCTCATCGTCGAAAGCGGACCCGAGTGTAGTGGCGACGGCGGAATTGCTTGTGGAGATGGGGCGGCGCTTTGACGACGACAAGATTCTGCGGGGAGCGGTCGAGCAGTATCGGTTCTTGAGGAAAGAGTATCCGGGTAGCAAGTACCGGTTCGACGCCCTGTTCACGATCGGGGAGATTTACAAAGACGATCTGAACGATGCGGAAGAGGCGCGCAAGACGTTCGAGGAATTTCTGCACCGGTATCCGCGAAACCGGCTGGCCGAGGACGCTCGGTCGGCGATCAAGGACATTGACGATGAAGAGATGACGGCGCGGATGCAAAAAGGCCGCGGTCAAAACAGCGGGAAACAGGCGGCGGAAAATGCTGCGAAGGGAGCGGCGGGCGAAGCACCCGGGGCCGGCTCCAATTCAGGTTCGAACGTGGAGACGAGCGCGGTCGGGGCAAGTGCGGCAGGAGCCCGGCGAAATGGGCTGCCGCGAGTGACGGGCGTGCGGCACTGGTCGACTCCCGATTACACGCGGGTGGCGATTGATGTGGAGCAGGAGGTGAAGTTCAGTTCGCAGCGGATTGCCAATCCCGACCGGATTTTCTTTGACCTACGGGACACAAAGCTGGCTTCGACGCTGGTAGGAAAGACGCTCGATGTCGATGACGGGTTCCTGAAAAAGATTCGCGTGGCGGAGTTCAAGCCGGGGCAGACGCGGGTTGTGCTGGAGGTGGATGATTTATCGCGCTATGACGCGTTTTTGCTGCCGGACCCGTATCGGCTGATCATCGACATTCATGGGAAGCAGAGCCGGGCGACAATGCTGGCGAAGAGACAGAGGGCGGACCCGGATGCGGCGTCCAACTCGGCGGAAGCGCCTCCGACGGATTCGGCGGATGAGACGAGCGACCTGAAGGACAAGCAAGGGCAGGTCAAAGCGGAGAAGGAACACGCGATTGTCGCCAAGGTCGATTCGGACGATGACTCGGGTGAGGACGAGGGCCGCGCGGAGAAGCTGAGCCAATCGATCAAGGATGAGCTGGCGCGAGAACGGTCGGCGGATGAGGGCGCGGTGACCGACAGTTCGGGAGTCGTGAAGACGACGGTGGTGGTGAAGGGGACGCGGATCCCGAAGACGATCGTGCCGGCCGGGGATGACGACAAATCGGCGAGCGCGAAATCAGCCAACGCCAGGAAAGCCAAGACATCCGATTCGGCGCGGCGCGCGAAAGCGGTGCAGGACACGGCGGGTGACGACATAAGAAATGACGGCGCGACCGAAGAGGCGAAACTGTCGGCGGATGATGCTTCGGCGGTGACCACGCGGGAACGGACGGGGAAGGCTTCAGATTCGGCGGTTGCGGCGGCGAGAGACGCGGCAGGCCGCGTCTCTACGAATGATTCATTGTCAACGTCGATGGATGCCTCATCGGCAGCGTCGAGATTGGCAACGTCATCATCTTCATCTCCGTCCTTTTCGAATTCAAATTCGCCGAAGGCCGGATCGACGCGGCGGAAAAAACATGCTTCGTCTTCACCAGCCGCGGACACGGCTGATCTGGAGCCGAGAGAGGCACAGCCGACGGCGGCGGGAAATCGGTCGCTGACGCGGGCGTTGGGGCTGAAGATCGGGAAGATTGTGATCGATGCGGGGCATGGCGGACACGACACGGGAACGATCGGTCCGAATGGGCTCGAAGAAAAAGACCTGGTGCTCGACGTCGCGAAGCGACTGGGACGGTTGCTCGAGGCGCGGCTGGGCGCGGAAGTGATTTATACGCGGCAGGACGACACGTTCATTCCGCTGGAGACGCGGACGGCGATTGCGAACCGCGAACAGGCGGATCTGTTCATTTCGATTCACGCGAATTCGAGCCGGGACGCCGAGGCCCGCGGAGTGGAGACGTATTACCTGAATTTCACCTCGTCGCCGGAGGCGCTGGAGGTGGCGGCGCGCGAGAACGCGGTTTCGGAGGCCTCGATTCATGAGCTGCAGGATCTGGTAAAGAAAATCGCGCTGAAGGAGAAGATTGACGAGTCACGGGAGTTTGCCTCAGACGTGCAGGACTCGCTCTACGGAGGGCTGGCACTGCACAATGCGGGCATCCGCAATCGCGGGGTGAAGAAGGCTCCATTTATTGTGTTGATTGGGGCGAATATGCCATCGATTCTGGCGGAGATCTCTTTTGTGTCGAACCCGACCGATGAACGGCGGCTGGAGACTCCGGAACAGCGGCAGCGGATCGCGGAGTCGCTGTATCGGGGCGTGGCGCGATATGCGAGTGGGCTGAGCGGCGTGAAGGTGGCGAGCAAGATGGAGAAGTCGATCGGGCAGTAAGCTTCAGTTTTCAGTTCCAGCTCAGAAAACAACGATTGGTAGTCAGCGGCCGGCTCGGTCAGTCCCTCCGGCAGAGACATTCCCCGACAAACTGGACTAAAGGGTCTCGGCGATTTTGCCGATGTGTGTCAGGGGGAGAAAACATGCGCCGCATTGTCGGCATGATCTTGTATTGTGCAGCCACGCTTGCGATGGCGCAGTCTAGCGCCGACTTTAGCTCGAAGAAAGCGAACCTGGAAGCACTGGAGAGAATGTGGAACGAGGTTCAGGTGCGCAAGGACGCATCGGCGATCTCGGGGATGATCTCGGATCGTTTTATCGATACCGAGTTCGACGGAGAGGTGAGAGATCGGGGAAGGTTTCTGGCGGATTTCAAGAATCCGAAGTTCAATCCCACCATGATGGACATCGGGAATGTGGAAGTATTTTTGTATGGGACGACGGCTGTCGTCGTCGGGAACTACCACATCAAGGGCCTATTCAAAGGGAAACCATACGAGCACTTCGGGCGATTCACGGACACATGGGTTTTCCTGAGTGATAAGTGGGTCTGCGTTGCCAGTCACTCGA
This sequence comes from Terriglobales bacterium, assembly GCA_035508395.1. Lineage (GTDB taxonomy): Bacteria > Acidobacteriota > Terriglobia > Terriglobales > Acidobacteriaceae > Acidiflorens. The sequence continues at coordinate 42,390 of DATJNC010000073.1, forward strand.
GTCTGAAGAAATAAGCTGTCGAAAGCAGTGCTCAGTTCCCAGTTCTCGGTTCTCAGAGGGGGCGCGGATCAGGTTCGGATCTCAGGTCCCACGAACTCACAACGCGTTGGAATGAAAAAGGCCGTGAAAAGGCGGCCTTTTCCTTTTGCACCTTGCAGGATTCGAAATCTATTGTTTGTCGTAGACGGCTTTGGAAGTCACCTTCTTGCCTGACGCATCGGTCCCCGTCAGAGCGACGGTGCGGCTCTTGCCGTCGGCGGCGATTTCGATGTGGCCGCTCATAGTGACTTTCCCATCCTTCTTGATGTCGACTGCGAACTTGTGATCGGTGATCGGTTTGACAGATCGGGTGGTCTGATTCGGATCGCCAGTGACCGGATAATCCTTGCCGTCAAATTTGCCGGTCCACTCGGTGTGGGTGGGGCTGCCCTTTCCATCGACGCCATCGATAGTGCACTTGACGCTGTCGCCAGCGGCTGCGTAGGTCACGGTGACGCTCTTAGCAGCGCCGACGGGAATCTTGGATTTGGCTTCGTTGAGTTTCCATGTGCCCATCATCGCGTTATCAGCGAAGCAGAGCGTGAGACTGAACAGACACATCGCGGCCCCGACAACGATCGTTCTGAGTTTCATCTCTCTCTCCTGGTTGTTAATTCTAAGAACTTCGGCGGGGAGACATGGTCGTGGTTTTGAGAGGAGATGTCAAGCATCGTCAGTTGCCAGCCGTCAGGAAAAGCTCCAGAGCTTGGCGGCACCGGACGACGAAAAACAGATTCCTCCCTGCGGTCGGAATGACAACCTTGACGAAAGAGGGTTTTATTGCGGTGGCCATGCTGGCGGGGTGGAAACTTTCGGCGAGGGCCGGTAGTCTAATTCATAGCAGGTCTGTCTTTTTCCCAATGTTTTCCAACTTTCGGATCTTGTTCAGGATGATGTTCGCTGGTGCCTTTTCTCTTGCTCTTTTCCTGGGGATGTTGTGCCAGATGGGTAGGGCGGCCGATGCTCCCGCGAGCCCCGTCGGGCAAAGCCAGGCTGGGCTGGGAGTGCAGGGTGTGCTACCGAGCCAGTTCGCAGGATGGCAGGTGAATGGAGCGGTGGCAAAGAGCAATGATCCGGCGACAGCGGACGCGGCCAACGCGGCGGTGCTGAAGGAGTATGGGTTCCAGCGCCTGGAAAAAGCGAAATACACGCGCGAGGATGGGCGGACACTGGAAGTGAAGGCGGCAGTATTTGAAGACGCGAGTGGGGCGTACGGTGCATTTACCTTCTATCGCAATCAGGACATGCTCGAGGAGAAAATCGGCGGCCAAGGCAGTTCACTGGGGAATCGAGTGCTATTTTTCCAGGGCAACGTTCTGGTGGATGCGGTATTCGACAAGGTAACGGCGATGTCGGCGGCGGAGCTGCGAGAACTGGCCGGGCTCATTCCGCAGGTGCGCGGAAGCGCGGGGAAACTGCCGGCGCTGCGCGATTATCTGCCGATGCGGGGGTTCCAAAAGAACAGTGAGAAATATGTGACGGGTCCAGCCACGCTCGACCGCATGAGAGCTCCGTTGGCGAGCGCGACGGTGGATTTCAAATCGGATGTGGAAGTGATGCTGGCGAAGTATGCAGCGGAAGCGGGCGATGCCACGCTGATGCTGATTGAGTATCCGACGCCGCAGATTGCAGCGGAGAAATTGCGGCAGATCGAGGCGGCGCATCAGGTGACGGTGCAGCAGCCGGGAGTGGCTTCGATTGTGGATGTAGGTCCGTTCTTCGATAAGCGGACGGGACCGATCGTGGTGATTGCGGCGGGACCGCTTTCGCATCGCGAGGCGGAGGCGATGCTGAGCGCGATCAGCTATGACGCCGATGTGACCTGGAACGAGAACACGTATCTGGACAAGAAGAACAATCTGGCAAACCTGCTCTTCAATGTGATCGTGCTGTGCGGGATTGTGATCGGGCTAGCCCTGGTGGTGGGGATCGGGTTTGGAGGGGCGCGGATCCTATTGAAGAGGATTTTTCCGGGAAAGGTTTTTGATCGGCCGGACGCGATGGAGATCATCTCTCTGCACTTGGAGGAAGAGGTACGGGAGGTGCGCGAGCGACTTCGGGAAGAGGTCCGGGAGGTGCGGGGAAGCCGGTAAGTGGTTCAAACGAAGGTCGTTAGGGGTGAGGGAGGGCAAAATTATCCCGTTTTGGGCTGGTTTGCTGGTTTGTGGACATACATCGTAAGTTATTGAAAATAGTAGTATTTAATTAGGAAATTTTGCTTGACACCCCGGTTTTAGGACTCATAAGATTCCCGCAGAAAGTTCTGATGGATTTCAAGCTCCGTTGGAACTATTCTCCCTTGAAAGAGAAGGCCGCCCAGTTGCCGGGTGGCCTTTTCGTTTTGAAGCCCGTTCTCAGTTCTCGGGACGATCACCCCCCACCACCGAAGAGAGTTCTTGCAAAGGATCTGCACCAGAGAGGCACGTGGATGCGAGTCCTGACAGCTATTTCACATACCTAAGCCTGAAAACTGAAAACTAAGAGCTGATTTCGGATGAGAACCGAATTTCGGAACCCTTTACGCAGGGCAGACGTATTGTAGAGAGGATTGTGCGGAGGCGAACGATGTTCTGCAATCAATGCGGAGCGGAGTTGCAAGAGGGTCAAGCGTATTGCGCAAGATGCGGGAGACCGACAGCACGGACGGTGGCGCCGCAAAGTAGTCGGGTTCGCGAACACGTGAAACTCGTGGCGATTTTGTGGATGGCATATTCTGCCTTGCACGCGGTCGCCGGTTTGATGGCGCTGTTGTTCGCGAAACTGGTGATTGCGCGGTTGATTTTGGTTCCGAATGGACCGCCGCCGGAAGTTTTTTTGTGGCTGCGACCATTCCTGGGAGTGATCGGGTGGTTGATTTTGCTCAAAGGCGCAGCCGGATTCATCACCGGATGGGGCTTATTGCAGCGCGAAGCGTGGGCGCGCGTGTTGGCGTTGGTGATGGGCTTCCTGGCGCTGTTGAGCGTGCCGATCGGGACGGCTTTGGGAATTTACACGCTGTGGGTACTGCTGCCAGCGGAGTCGGAAAAAGAATACAGGGCGTTGGGCGCGGACGCGTGAAAAAGCCGGAGTTGCCACGTCAGAAAGCGGCAAGATTAGCCTTGCTAGTAACGGGTGAGTGATAGCGGCGTCTGATAAACTGAAGGACAAATCAGAGGCCGACGTAGCTCAGTTGGTAGAGCAGCCGATTCGTAATCGGCAGGTCATCGGTTCAAGTCCGATCGTCGGCTCCAGCCTTTCGATCGACCACCGTGATTACGATCGACGGCTCGTCTGTTCCAACATCCCGCTATTTCCAAGTATCCCACCTTTGCAAATACTTGCTCTTTCTGAATATCCCATCCCACCAGGTGAGCCCCGAAAAGCTGAAGCACTCGCGCAATCGTGCACGCTCGATTAAACTTTCGGTTCGATTTGGGGAGAGATCCGTATATGAGCGCTTTAAGTGGTCCCATGCGGAAAGACGCCGCCGTGGTACAGGACGACGTAATCGTGCGTGCGGCGATTCATCCTTCCATCGGCATTGCGCGCCTGGGCAACAGCGAAGACGAATTCTTTCTGGGTCCGGAGATCGTCGACCCGCCACCATTTCCTCCCGGTTTTTATCGCGATCGAAGCGGCGCTCTCAAGCGGCAGGCCGCACGGTTTCGCATTTACGGCCTGAACACCGCCGGGCAGGCCGTGACGGAACTCACGGCCGGGAATGCGGAGATTGTGTGGCGTGTGCACCTGGCCAACAAAAAAGGGGCCTGGTATCAATTCCAGATTGCCCTCGATATTCCCGAGGCCGATTCGGCGCCGCATGCGTTCATGCGCAATGTGGCCGTGCCCGACCGCGACAATCTAAAGATCGACCCTGGGAGCCGTGCGATTTCGGGCGCGAACACCCACGGCGGGCCAGACTATTCCTTCGACACTGGCAAGTTCATGGGAAAGCAGGTTTACCTGGGCGAGTTGCAAACGGACGAGTCTGGGCGACTGATCGTGCTCGGCGGCCTTGGCAACTCGGCTTCGTTCAATGGCACGCCCGTGGTCACCTTTGCCAACAATGAGGGCTGGTACGACGACACATCCGATGGGCCGGTGCGTGCAACTGTGGAGTATCAGGGCAAAGCGCTCGAGGTGGATCCGGCGTGGGTCGTGGTAACGCCGCCAAATTATGGCCCGCGCCAGAAATCGGTGCGGACGATGTGGGACCTGATGCGTGACACGGCGATCAAGGCGAAGATGTTGCCCGAACCCACGTGTCCATCATTCAATGGCGATATCCGGCCCATCTTCGAACGACTTTCACAGTTGCAGTGGGTGAATGCGGGCTTCGCCGCGAGCTTCGGGTGGGGCGGCCCCAATCACTATGTAACTCCCGAATGGCTGGAGCGTCTCGCGGACAATACTGTGGTTGAGCAGGAATTACGCCGCACGGTCGCAAATCAGTTCCGCAACTTCGATCGTGATGCATGGTCGCCCACGCCCTGGCCTTGGGAGTACGGCGATGCCATGAACGTTCCCGCCGCCCACACACCGCGGCAGAACGTGGCGCTCAGCGACACGCAGCTTCATTTGTTGGAGCTGTGGGCGGAGGGAAATTTTGTGTCTGATTACAATCCATCCCAACTGGCTCCGCAAACCCTCGATGACATTCCCATGATCGAACAGCCCGACACCCTAGACCGCGCCGCGCTCGATTTTTGCCTGGCGGATGCGTTTCATCCGGGGTGCGAAATGACCTGGCCCATGCGGCATAAGTCGGTTTACATGGCGCCGTTCCGCATTCGGCATGCTCAGGAAGATTCGATCGAGCCAGAGTATGGCGTGGTGATGAACTCCAGCATATTTCTTGGCCTGCTTCCGCTGGGACCGCTGGGGGCGCAGTATCCAGGTGGAATCACGCGGTGGATGGCGATCCCGTGGCAAGCGGATACGGCCAGTTGCCGCGGCGGTTACGACAAAGCTTACGATCCATACTTGCCCACATTTTGGCCGGCGCGTGTTCCGAACCAGGTGTTGAGCAGCACAGATTATGCGACCGTGATGAACAAAGACCTGCCGCTTGCGGACAGGCTGGCTGCTTTTGCCCGGCGAGCCTTCTGGACTCGCACGCTGCTGGGGGGCACCTACACGGAGCAGATCAATAGCATGGTTACGACGTTTTGGCAGATGGGCGTGGTCGAGCACCGCGAAGGCCCGGGCGACCCCGAATTCCCGCTTTCGATTGAAGTCGAGAATCTGCCTCAACCCACGGCGGAGCGGCTGAAAGCTGCGGGTAAATTCGACCTGGCGAAAGAAGAGGTCGATCTGACCGGCATCGAAAAAGTGCGTCGCTTCCCTCATGGCCTTAAATAAGCTGCGGGAACTCGATGTGCTTGTGGTGGGCGCGGGACCGGCCGGGGCGACCGCGGCGCTGAATCTTGCGCCGACGAGAAGCGTCGCTCTCATTGATGTTTGCGCGGAATCCCGGCAGCGCATCGGAGAATCGCTGCCTGCGGCCGCGCGCCGCTTGCTCGCCGACATGGGGCTGTGGGATTCCTTTCTTGCCGAGAAGCATTCTCCCTGCTACTTCAATCGCGCCGTTTGGGGAAGCGACCAAGCCTACGAAACCGATTTGCTGCGCGATCCCGACGGCCACGGGTGGCACATCGACCGAGCGCGCTTTGAGCGATGGCTGCGGCGCGTTGCAGTCGAGCGTGGGGCCGAACTGATCGCGCCAGCTCGAATATGCGCAATCGATCGCGAGCGGGATCGCTGGCGTATTTTGTTGCGGACAGCAGCCGAAGCGTTGGAACTCACTCCGCGGTTTGTGATTGACGCGGGTGGACGGGCAGCTCCGTTGTCGCGGCGCGTGGGGGCGTGTCGTCGAATCGACGACCGGCTGGTTTGCGGGTATGTCTACGGCACGGACGGCGCGCCGGAGATGGGGGCGGGCTTCACGTACGTGGAAGCGGTTGAGCAGGGATGGTGGTACACGGCGCCACTCACGAGTGGGCGACGTGTGCTGGCCTTTCATACCGATGCCCGCTTGCCTCCAGCTCAATTCGCGAGGAGTCCAATCACGATTTTAGAGCTGGCGAGAACCGCGCCGGGGCTCGCCAGGCTCTTGTCCGAAACGCGTTTTTCGTCGAGCAACGATTTGACTCGAGATTCAACCGCCACTGCTTCGGCGAGCGATTTCAGTTTCGCCGCCGCCCATAGCGCCATGCTCAAGCCAACTGCTGGCCCCGGCTGGTGCGCCGCCGGAGATGCCGCCATGAGCTTCGATCCGCTTTCCTCGCAGGGTCTGCTGAATGCGCTTTTTACCGGGCTCGCGGCTGCCGACGCTGCGGATCGCTGTTTGCGCGGTGAGAACGAGGATGCTCTCGCTGAATATCGGCAAACCTTACGCGGAATTTACAAGGCCTATCGCGAGCACCTCTACTATTGGTACGGTGCGGAGACGCGCTGGCCGGATGCGCCATTCTGGCGTCGCCGCCAACTGACGAACGCAATGAACTACACAACCGTGGCAGCGACAGCCCCCACAGGCGTGAAATTGACTTAGCGTCGGGTCCCCCTCTACTATCGCCCAACCATGCAAAAGGACCCTCTGGCCGGCCAGATGTTGGGGCATTTCCTTTTGTTGGAGCAGCTTGGCGCAGGAGGAATGGGAGTTGTCTACCGCGCCCACGACGAACGGCTGGATCGAGACGTCGCCATCAAGATTCTGCCGGCGGAAACCTTCGACGAGAACAAGCGCAAGCAGCTCCGGCATGAAGCCCAAGCGCTTGCCAAACTCAATCATCCCAACATAGCCACCATCTACGAGTTCGGTTCTGACGGATCGACCGACTATCTCGTGATGGAGTTGCTGACTGGTCCGAACTTGGCGGACAAACTGCTCATTGGGCCGTTGCCGCAGAATCTGATCATAAAGTTCGGCATTCAGATCGCCGAAGCTCTGCAGGCGGCACACAATCAAGGAATCCTGCACCGCGACCTGAAGCCGGGAAACGTCGGCCTCACCGCTGACAATACAGTGAAGCTGCTCGACTTCGGCTTAGCCAAATTGGTGAAATCCGATCCCCTGGCGGTGACCCAGAGCCAGCCGCATACGAGGGCGGGATTGGCAAAGGGCACGCTGGCGTATATGTCACCGGAACAGTTGCGCGGTGAAGCCATTGACGAACGGGCCGACATTTATTCGGCTGGCGCCACGCTCTACCAAATGGCCGTTGCCCGTTCGCCGCATCCACAGGTAAGCGAAGCCTTGGTCATCAACGCAATTCTGAATGAGGAGCCGGCGGCTCCGACATCCCTGAATCGGAAAATCAGTCCGGCTCTCCAAGCCATCATTCTGAAGGCGATGGAAAAGGACCCGGATCAGCGCTATGCGACAGCGCGAGAGCTGGCCCAGGATCTGGAGCGTCTGAACACAGCGGCAGTACCAATCGCGGCCCGGCAGGCCTCGAACCGCCGCCTTCGCCGGCTGTTGCGCCCGGCATTTCTCATCGCCTTTCTTATTATTGTGGGTTTAGCGGCGTGGCAATTTTCCGGCCGCTTGCAATTCCGCCCCTCAACTGGCGCACGTCCCATGATCCTGGTGGGAGATTTCGAGAACAATACCGGTGAACCAGTCTTCGACAACACGCTGCGGGAAATGTTCACTTCAACTCTTGAGCAGTCGCAGGTTGTCGAGATCTTCCCCACCAGCCGTCTGGTCGACACTCTAAAGCGCATGGGCCGTTCTCCTACGCAGCACATCGACGAAAGCACAGGTCGCGAGATCGTCGTCCGCGAAAATCTCCAAGGCGTGCTGCTCGGTTCCATCGCGCGGCTGGGACACAAATACGTATTGCTGGCCAGGATTGAGTCGCCAACTGGTGGCGACATCGCGACGGCCGAGGCCTCCGCCGATAGCGCCGACGATATTCCGGCACGAGTCGATCAGATCGCTGAATCGATGCGGCGCGAACTCGGTGAATCGCTGCGCTCGGTAAAGGAGAACTCCGTTCCTCTCGCGCAGGTGAGTTCGTCATCGCTCGATGCGGTTCGCTATTTCACTCTTGGGAAACAGGCGCTTTATAAGGGCAATCCCGATCAGGCAATTTCGATGTTCGGCAAGGCGGTGGAGCTGGACAAGAACTTTGCTGTGGCGCGTGAATACCTGGGAGCGAGCTATCAGCAGCTGAACAGATACGATCTGGCCGACCAACAGATTCGCGCCGCGGCCGAACTCGCCAGCCGCGTCTCAGAGCCGGAGAGGCTGCGCATTATGGCCGCCTATTACAGCAATCAGCTCGATCCCGAGAAAGCCTGCGAGAACTATCAGCTTCTGTCGCAGCTGCTGCCGCAGGATCCTTCGCCCTACGTCAACCTTGGCGTGTGCAAGAAAGATCAGTACGACTATGACGCGGCGGCATCGTTCAGCACAAAAGCCTTGAAGTTCGTGCCGCAATCCGATGTAAGGGTAAACCTCGCTTCGCAGTTGGTTTCTAAGGGCGATCCCGAACAGGCATTGGAGGTTGCGCAATCGTTCACCCGCGATTTTCCCAACGATCCTTTCGCTCAGAGTGTGCTCGGACGCATCTATGTGGCACTGGGACGGACCGAAGATGCGCGGCAGATGTTCACTCAGATGACACGTCTCGGTGGAGAAGCCGAGGTGTCGGGGCGTCTCTTTCTCGCCGACCTGGCTCTCTCCAGCGGCCAATACGGGGATGCAGAGAAAGAATTGAAGAGCGCGACAGCGGTAGCCGATCGGACCCACAATCGTGTGGGCGCCGCCAAGGCACGCATTGCTATGGCTGAGATAGATTTGCACCGCGACCCATCTCATCAGGCAAGCCGTCACTTATTGACTCAGGTCGAACTTCCTCCCAACAGTCCCGCGCTCGAGCTATTGCTCGGCCGAACTTTCGCGTGGACCGGAGATATCGAGGCCGCCAACAGGAGTCTTCGCGCCCTCGATGAACTGCTGAACCACCAGGAAGTGGCCGCCGTGGAATCTTTACAGCACCTGATGAGCGCCGAGATCGCGCTGGCAAAGCAAAAACCTGCGGATGCGGTCGACGCGGCGCAAAAGGCGGTTACGTACCAGAAATCCCCGTTTGCGGTGGAAACGCTGGCTCGTTGCTATGCCGCCGCGGATATGAATGAACAAGCGGCGCAAGAGTACGAGGCCCTGATCGCAGTAGCCAACCAATTGACCGATGACAGCCACGTTGAAGATTTTGACGAACCCGCATTCCGCAGGGCGGTGGAAGCGCATTACCGGCTCGCGGTTCTATACCAGAAACTTGGGCGCAGCACCGATGCTCGTGCTCATCTCCAGAAGTTCCTGAGCGCATGGTCGCACGCCGATGCGGACTCGCCGATCTACAAGGACGCTCAGCGATTGATGCGTAGCCTCTCCGTAACCGGCGTGCCCACGCCTGCAATGTAAAGCGCAGACTCGCGGATTCCATCCACGCCAAGTTCTTTTTCCAGCAAGCTGTCACGAAACGCGGCGGTGCAGAAAGGAGCCAGTCCCAGCCACGTCGCCACCAGGCAAAATGTTTGGCAGAGATGGCCGGCGTCGAGTAAGACAATGCGATAGGCACGGGTGAAGCGGTATTTCCAGAGGACCCGCGGGAATACGGCAGTCATGATGAATATCGCCGAGGCATCCTGCAGAAAATCCTGGTCGGCCACGCATTCGATGATTTTTCTCTTTGCCGGCAGCGCTTGCAGACGCGAGAGCCGGTGGTGCAGCCCGTCATAGTGATATACGCCCGGGGGCAAGCCCCCCACGCGCAACGCAAGCAGATAAACTTCGCCGGGGTGACGCGCGCCGCCCGACGGGCTGGTCTTATGGAAGAGTTTGCCGAACGGAGGAGCGTCAATCCAGCCAGTTACTCCCCACGTGTAATAGAGCAACCGCGAAATAAGTCTGAGGGGAATCCTCTGGCGCGAGTATTCTCGATGCGTCTTGCGTGCGAATAACACGCGAGCAAACTCACTGTCAGGTGTTTTCTCTTTCGGAAGCTGGATGCTCGGCGTCCGCGGATATTTCTTCACCAAAGCAGGCTGGCGAGATTCCGCCAGATAGTGGTCGAAAAGCCGCGCGCTTTCCGAAGGCTTGAGAAATTCAATGTCCCTGGTTGCAAAATGAAAGCTCCCATAGGGCAGCCAATCTGACCAGATACTGGCTAACTCGGCATCGCGTTTCGCTTCGTGGGAGCCCTCGGTAACAATCAGTGAATTCTCGTGAAGCTCGCGAACGCTGGCGCGAATGCTACTGGGGGTGTATTCGGGCAGAAGTCGCAACAAGTCCGAGAGCTTCGTCCACTTCTCAAGCAAATGCAGAATTCGAACGGTCTCGGGCTCAGCGGTGGCTGACGAAAGAGTCAGATAGTTACAAAAAACGAGCGAATCTCCCGACCAGGAAATCACAAGCGATCGGGCGCGCCGGACGCGGTGGCGAGTATTCATTTCGCCGCCCAATCGATGCCGGTCGGGGCCGAGTTGATCACAAGTCCTATCCCCGGTTTTCGGGTTGAAGGTCCCAATTTGCCAGATGAGTCAAGTTAGGAAGCGCTGTGCACATGTCCTTTGACGACCGCTTTGGCGCCGTGCGGATGGCCTTTGGCGCCATGCGGATGTCCCTTGGCCCCGTGCGGGTGCCCCTTGGCATAATGTGGATGTCCCTGGCCGGGGCCATGGGTGTGGCCTTGCGCGATAGTGCCCCAGTGTATGTGTCCCATCGCCGTTTTAAGATTCTTGATGCTGAGCTCTAACTCACGCTGAGCTTTCTCGACGGCGGCGACGGCTTTCTTGGCCGTGTTTGTAGCGCGAGCTGATTTTTTCTTCGCCATTTCTTGCTCCTCTCATCTTTACGCTAGAGCGAATGTTGTATTTTCCGGGTCAACGACGCCGCTCATAATACGCTAAAGTCTCGAACTTCGCATGAGGATTTGGGCGCGAGTTGCGTTGCCCTGCCGCACGAATGATGAGGGGCGGCACGATCAGCCGGCGGAGTCCAGAGACGCTCCCAGGCCCACGCCGATTTTTTTTAGAAATTCATTGGGAGGGGTGCCCCCGGCGAAGATCCAGGCGTAATCGTTGGCGAGTTTGAAGGATCTGCCCGCGACCGAGAGAACAACGCTCTCGCGCCTGAATTCCAGCGGGATTGAGTTGAAGATAACTCTAAGTCTGCCGGCGCGCATAAATTGCCTGACGCGCATTGCATTTCGTTCCTTGACACGAGTAAGTTCCTGCCGTCGATAAGACAAGGTGACGCGGTTGCCGGTTTGCTGGGCCAGCGCGATGGCAGCTTCGACCGCGCTGTCCCCACCTCCAACTACGATGACGTTCTTGTGCTGATATTGATGTGCATCAATGAGACGGTACATTACCTTGGGAAGCTGTTCTCCTTTGATGCCGAGCTTGCGGGGATTGCCGGCTCGCCCGATGGCAAGTACGACATAGCGTGCGCGATGTTGTTGCGTCGCGGTCAGCACGTGAAAAATACCATCGGCCGACTTTTGAACGTCGTTCACCATGGAGTCTGTACAAACATTGAATTCGGCACGATTCAGGACCATGTCCCAGAGCGCGAGAAGATGTTCCTTGAGCAGTTCTGTTTTGTGGAGCTTTCCGTATAAAGGGAATTCCAGAGGTGTTGTGGTGATGACTTTCTGGCGGGGAAACCTGGCGACCGTGCCTCCCACTTCGTCTCGCTCGATAGTCAGGTATTTGAGTTTATTCTCGATGGCGCGCAGCGAGGCGCTGATACCAGCGGGGCCGGCGCCCACAATAATCACGTCGTAGATGTTCGGATCGGCCGCGTGTGCGCTCCTGACTCTATCTGTGATGATGTCGATGCACTCGCGTCCTTGATTTATGGCGTTCCTGATAAGAGGCAACCCACCAAGCTCTCCGACTACAAAGAGATTCCTCACGGTGGTTTCTAACTCAGCGGTGAGATGAGGCGTATCCGCCGCCGCTTTGGGGGCTGCCATTACCATCGTGAGGGCGCCTACAGGACACGCTTCGACGCAGCGCTCGTGGCCGATGCATTTCTGCGCGTTGACGACGAACGCCCGCCCTCCTAACATCGCCAGTACGTCGCCTTCAGGGCAAACAGTTGTACAAGCCGCGCAGCCGATGCACTGCGACGAGTCAATGTAAGGACGCAAGCCGTATCGAGGTTCAGAATGAAGAGTGGAGTGCGCCGCGATCTTCCGCGCCTTCCCCTCGTGTAATCTCATCTTACTGACATAGCAAGCGACAAAGAACGTGATAACTATGATCGCAAGACTAAACGTTACAGCCGTGTCCATAACTTGTCGGTCCCGATTTAGATAAAGCCAAATACCATTGCCACTACGATGTGCAGGAGCGCGAGCAGAACGAAAGCATAGCTAAACGGCTTGTGCACAACATGCCACAATCTGAAGACCTTCTGCGCTTGAGAGAGAAGAAGGAGACGCCGGGAGAGCCGAACCTCCTTGCAGCCAAGCTTGATCACTTCTTCGAGTTCCGTGTTTCCTGTCGAGAGCAGCCCGCCAAGCGACCGCATCCCACCTGCCAGGCCAAGAATCTTCATTCGAAGACGAGCGACACGGAGCAAAAGTCTCACATCGGACAGCGCCAAATATCCGAGCGCGGTGAAGGGGGACCACTGGGAGACCAGAGTAGCGGCGGGCGGCGGGAAAAAGAAGCGTCGCAGTTCCTGTCGGGGTACGAGCGTTTGACTCTCCAGCATGGCGCGAAAAACGATCAAAGATACTTCGGCGGCTGCGGCCTCGCGCAACACCTGCGCATAGAGGTACCTGCCGACCAGCCCACTTAGAGAAACGGCAATCATCGACCAAAAAGCAATGCCGGCCAGTCCGTGAAACTTGAATGCCGAATGAAATGCGATGGCTACCGGAGATGCTATGCCGAGGATGACGTGGTAATCGAGCCAGTGCTTCGAATCACCCTGCCGTTGCAACCAGGGCCAGCGCTTTCGCAATGGATATAGAAAGATTCCGCACAGCATCAGTACGCCCAGGAAGGCCAAACTGATTCCGATCGCGCCGCTAGGTCTTAGTAGGTGGTGCTTCGGCGAGAATGCGCGGTCCGCCTTGCTCAGTCTGTAGTAACTCATTCCAAAGGCTGCGAGTGCGATAAAGCCCAGTGTCACAATAAGTGAAATCAGAGTCGCCAGCCGGCGGTGCCTTTGTTCCTTGCAAGGAAGGTCGGTCGTCAAAGCTAAGCTAACGGCGGTTGCAGTCATTGCGAGATACCTTTTGAGTCGAAACGGTATCCCAGGCTGAGATGCCACTGGGAGTAGTTCAACTGAGCGCTACGTTCGATGGTGTAACCGCTTTGAAAAAACGTGTGACCACTGAGGTTGGTGTCGAGCGAGCTGTCGACAAAGAAAGAGTGTTGGTTGACGGTGAGCGTGGAGTTAAGGCTCTGGCTTCCAGTTTGAATGTTCCACATCATTCGGTTGCCCATAGGCCGGGATAAGGTCGCAATTCGGTAGATGCCGCTGGCGAATGAACTGTCAAATTGCGAATAATGAAGATCGATGCGCATGCCCGTGTTATAGATGTCGTTCAATGTGATCCCGTACATTTGGTTCAGGCTGCGCCTCGCGTCTCCAGTCTTGTCGCTTTGGCCGAGGGTCGTATAGAGTGAAAGGTGCTTTACTGGTTCAAAGCGCACGGTGCCGTTCACCCCCTGGTAAAGCAGTTTGTCAACCATCCCAGTGCCGACTAATGCAGTCGCTGCGGTTGGCACATCCCGGAAATAGTTGTGAAAGATTTCCAGAGAAATCCATTTTTGCGGTTGAACGTTTACTGAGAGATAACTTCGGCTGATTCCTGGTCCGGGCGTGATTCCGTCTGTACTCGCGCCTTGCGGCGCATCAACGATGAAAGAGTGGTAAATGGAAAGATACTTAGCGTAGGAGACGACGTTCTCGAGGAACAAGTACGGACGATCCAGTTGCCACTTAACGAAGCTGAGCGCGAATCCAGCTGTGCTTGTGTAGTGGAAGTTGTCGTAATTGCCGCCTTCAAGATTAACGAAGGACCCGGCGATCTGCTGGTCTGGCCGGTAATTCCAGGTTGCCTGGTTGGGAGTCGAACCGAAAAAAGCGCCAGCCGTTCCGTGACTACCGAACTTATGTCCGACATAGCCGCCATCGATTGTATCGAGGCTCACTGCCCAAGGCAGGTAAAGACGGCCGACCCCAGCAACCCATTGTGAATCGGGATTGGCGTAAAACAGTTGAATGAGGTAGGCGCGGTCGAGATAGTCCTCTATCGTTCCCTCATCGGGCTGAGAATTGGTTGTAAATCTTCCCCGCCAATAGCCTTGTAAGTTCCAGTGGGTGCCGGCAATCTGCCTCATATCCGTTTGAAACCCCAGACCAATGGACCCGCTGCGAGTGGGCGTCGAGCCGCTGCTGTTGATTCCGCTGTAATCCAGGTTGATTCGAGCCATCATCCGGCTATCTCGTGGGGTTGGCTCAACTGATGGCGAGACCGCGGGTGCGACCGCCATGGCTGGAGACATCGGATTCGTTGCGACCGTCTTAGTTGCCGGAAGCGTGCCCAGGCGCGAGCAATCGGTCTGAGAGAGCTCTGCCCAATCTCCCGGCCTAATATCGCGCGTGGCATTGCGGATCTCAGTCACAGACGACGTATCGGCGACTGAAACGATTCGCAACTCAGCGACGACAGCACCCTGCGGATTAGGGTCGTCGGCATGGCCCGGCTGGCTATTATGGACCAGCAGCGTCATACCTTCGGTGAGACCGGAACTCCGTCCGCCGACTAAGTAGACAACTCCTTCGGCGACATATTTCACTCTAAAACTGAAGTGAAGGTTACCATCACTTAGCCGGGCGGGTGCCGCCGGCGCCGGAGGTCTCGTTATCTGCTGAGGCCACAATTTTCCCAAGACCGAACCTCTCGCCGCGGGGGTTGGGCCGGGAGATTGATGTCGATCAGATGTTGTGTCCTGTGCCGTCGCACCTGCTGCAAGGACGACGAGAGTAACGGAATTACCCGAAGTCATAAGTCGATACGGGTGTTCATTGTCCAAATCAAGAACGATACGGGTCATCGGCGGCGTCGTGTTGTTCAGACCCAATCGCACCCGCAGAACACCGTTACGATTCACCGCGACACGGCGTTGCTTCGAGTTCATGACAGTAGCGGGAAGATCCAAGACGATGCGCTCAGGGTTAGTCGCAACGGCGACTCGTGGAATAACCGAGGAGGTGAGTATGACTTCGAGCTTTATACCGTCATGGTAACGGGAGATCCGCAACTTCCGCATGGAGGCGGTGTCGGCATAGCCTATTTGGCTAAGTAGCAACGAAACAACAAACAGAGCAATAGAAGTGTCGATAACCAGCTTCATTTCAGACATCCACAGAACAATCGATTTATGAAACAAATCGCGCCGATAAGACCGCTGCCACTTGTTACATTGTCGAGCCCAATCATTAATTAAGATCTGGCGGCAAAATCCTACCGTCGTCTTCTCGCCGAGATAGGCCCTGCAATCCGCCAACTATCAAAGCTGGCGTGACATTGCAGGCAATCGGTCGAATAGCCCAACGCCTGATGGTTCGGCGAAGACGTCCGTTGATACGCTCGCAGGTGACAACTGTTGCACTCGGTGGAAAGTCCCTGGCGGTTAAACTCTCCCACGGCGCCAGCGCGGTGGCACGAATAGCAATCTGCGACAGCATGCGCTCCGATCAGCGGAAAACGGTCCTGGTGCGCATTGATATCCTTCAGCGAAACTTGCCAACCACTGACTTTGTGGCAGAGATCACATTGCGCCCCATTCTTGCGTCGATGGATGTCGGCATGGCAGTCCTGGCAGTTATGGCCGACGTCGGCGAAGACCGGATGGGCGTGGCATTCCTCGCAAGTAACTGCTACGTGTAAACCGCGCAGCGGATAGCCAGTTCGGCCGTGGTCGAAATCAGGCTTCTTACGGATCGGCCTCCAGGATGAGGACGTATGGCACTTCTCGCACGCGGCCTCCATCGGTCCATGCGGACTGAGATTGGAGTTGGGGTCGGCGGCACTCTCGGGCTTTCCAGGGAGCCCCGCGGCTACCTGAAAGAAAAGTATCGCGTGCATGAGCACAATGCTCACCGTCATCGGTCCTTCCTTCGATTGACATCGCCATCTACTGGCCGCATGCAGCCACTCCGCTGTTATGAATCTCGCTAGTCCTGCGTAAGTCGCGCCCGTGGCATGCCACACACTCCTTGGGTGTCGGTTTGTAGAAGAGAGTGACCTTCCCATCTGTCACGCGTGTCAACTTGTGGCACTTATCGCATTGAACATTGCGATGCGCACCTTTTAATGGAAATGAGGATTGCTTGTCATGATCAAAAGCCGACGGCTTCCATTTGCCCGTGTTGTGGCAATGACTGCACTCTTCGCCATCAGCAGTGACGAACTGGCCTCCATGAACATCTTTATGGCATTGAGAGCACTTACCAGGTGCTGAACTGAAATCGACATTCTTAAGCCCCGTCAATGGATCGCTGGGCTTATGACAGGAGGCGCAACGGACTGACTTATGACCGCCAGTTAGAGCGAACGACGTGTGCGTATGATCAAAGGGAGAAAGGTCGCTCCATGCCACTGACGAGTGGCATACTTCGCAGCCGGACGGATGACGATCTGCGGTTCCTGGGTGGAGGAACTTAGTAAACCGTCCGGCGTGGGGATCGGCGTGGCAGCTTACACATGAAAGGCCCGACCAGCGATATTGTGCGGTCGGTTTCGGTCCGAGATTGTGCGATTGCTTATGACAGTCATTGCATGCGATAGCCAGATGGGCGCCAGTAAGATGAAAAGTCGCCTCGCTATGTTGACGAAGGCTGAATGTCGAGGGCACAAACTTCAAGACAGTGTGGCAGCTGTCGCAATGATTCAGGTAGGGAACCCCGACAAATTGGCTGGCGTGTTGATCGGCATGACAGTCGGTGCAGTAGCGGAACTTTATTGCGAAGATCGTTGCTTTGCCCCGTGGTAGATGACAACTCGCGCATGGCACGGTAGCGTGCTTGCCCTCCAGCGGATAAGCGGTCGTTCGATGTTCTTTCAGTCCGAATGTGGAAGGTTTGAAAGTGTCGACCGAGTGGCAGTTAGAGCACTCACTTCCTCCAGGACGCTTGGAGAACTGGCCTGAGTGAGGATCCGGGTGATGACAATCGGAACAATTTTGAAACTTCAATGGCTTTTGGAAATCGGCCTTTGCATGACATTGCACGCAGGCTACCTCACGATGTTTGCCAAGCAACGGAAATTTGGTTCTGGAATGATCGAAGGTGAGATTCATCTCTGTGGGTGAAGTTTTGTTCCAGCCTGCGGTATCGTGGCATGAGTGACAGGTTTGGGCGAAGCGAGGGCGATGAGGGTCGGCGTGGCAATCGCTACAGTCGGAAAAGGGAAGGCCGACGTAGCGTGCTTTCTTGTCGGGCGCGGTATTGTGGCAGAGTTCGCAGCGAACCTTGGCGTGCAGTCCGGTGAGAGGATACCGGCTGAGGGAATGATCAAAGCGGAGAATATTGATCGTTTTCCAATCGAGAAAGTTGTGACACTGGAGACAGTTGGTCCCGATGCGCCCTTTATGGGGATCCTGATGGCAGTTGGAGCAGTTCGGAGAGATTCCCAGGAATGTCTTACTAAGGTCGTTAACTTGAATGGTTGCTAACTCACGTCGGTCGATACGCTCAGCCGAATGACAACGGCCACAGCGGAGACCGATATGCTTTCCCTCCAGCTTGTATCCGGTCTTACTGTGGTCGAACGCATCGATGTCCCATTTTGTCAGCGGTGAATCCTCACCGTTATGCTCGGGGTGGCAATCCGCACACTTATCACTAGATCCTTCCTTAAGGTCATACGAAGCGTGCAGGCCCTTGCCAAAGGCAATTCTTGAGGCAATTTCCTTATGGCAAGACAGACATCGAAACGTACGTTTTCCGGTCGAGAGTTCATGGCAGCTCGTGCAATTGCTCAAGCCTTTCACCGAGCGGTGTGCGTGGGAGAGGGCGCCGGGTGAAATCTGGCCAACGACCGGATTGGAAGCGGACAACATAGCTAATGTGGCAAGCGCAACGAGCGGTGGCCTCGAGAGCATGCAGAACCAAATTCCACAAAAAGATCGTCCCGAAGCTGGCATTGTTCGTTACGGTGCTGATCGGAGACCTTGGCTAGCTCGAAGTGTCCAAACTAAGAGCACCCTGGATTCGAGGCCCCATAGTGAGTTGTGTTATCCACCGTTACCGCATTAACGGCGGTGGTCGCCGGTCAGTTCGTCACGATCTCGGTCAAGTTCATCGATGGCATCGTCGTGAGCCTGATATCGATCCAGGATTTCTTGGTGTTTCCGTTGAAACGGTAAGTTGATGGTTGCGCTGGTAGCCACGCCGTTAGCGTCGACTGTCACGGATATTGGATCAGGTATCTCAGTTAGTCCGTTACAATCAAGTATCTCGTAACTGGCAACAAAGCGCTGGGTCATGAAGGTATAAAGAGAATTAGCCGTACTGGCAACCGGCGATGGACCTGCGAGCAGTGCCTGCTGATTGCGCAGAAGTCGCTGAGGCGCGGTCCTGAGCATTTGCCTGCAGTATTTTGCGGTGTCGGCTTCTTCTACAACTCTTGCCTCAGGTTGGTTTACTCCTCGCCGGTAAAGGTTGATCTTCTCCAGATTGATCGTACCGTCGTCGTTCAACACCATTGGATCTCCGGCAGGGATAAGTGCAACTGGACGTTTCTGGTGCCGTTGCGCCTGAAGCTCGTTGAGTGGCAGGCCGGCCGCTAATTTTCCGGGATCTGCCAAGTCGGGTACCTTCCACGGCGTGCAATTCATAGCGGGATCAAGGAATCGATCGAGCAAACCATTGTCACTGGGATTCCCAAGGGTGGTGGCGCCTGATAGAGCTTGCGCGTTTGCTGTCGTATTTTGGGCCAATGACCCGCTCGCCGTTACCAGGTAAGTCACCGGCAGGTTATCGCTCTGATCCTGATCGACTACATAGAAATCCCGGACGGTAGGACAAGTTTTGTTATCCGAGGCAATACCGAGGTGAGGTACAGCTAATTGACCTGAACGAACGGCAAAGCGCGCAGCGTGAAAGAAAGCCGGGGCATTGCAATATGAGAATTGGGTAAAGACGTTGTTCGGTAGCCCATTGACGCACGCACTGTCCTCCAGCACACTGGCAGATGCTCCCTGTTGAATCAGACTGTCGCCATTGAATCCGAACCAGAGGGCCACAATGGCATGATCGGGAATGGTTGGCACTACTGGCGGTATCGCCGGCGTCGAACCCGCGTCGATGACCAGCGGGTTATAGATGGAAATTTGGCCGGTGGAAGGATCAAGGATTGCGGCTTGAACGAAAGCCGACGAATTTGCATTGGTCTCATGGCAAGGTCCGTTAGCAGGATTTGTGGCAGTTAGCTGATAGGGAGTGGCCAGCCCCGTGGCGGTGAATGGTGAAGCAGGAATGATGATGGTGCAGTTAGGGTTCTGAGCCAACAACATGCTTGGCAAGCTGGTAATCAAGATCAGCAACGAAATGTTGAGTAACTTGCGAGTTGACATGGACTCGTACCTCCATACAAATTTCGGACACACTACGGCGTATTGCGGATTTCCACTAAAGCGAGGTGAGTAAACGCTCGTTGGTCCTACGAGGCCGCGTGGGACTAACTAAGGGCCGATTCAGAAGTTGGCGTGAAGGAAAGAGCCCAAGACGCTCCAGAGTGGAAGTCCCCCGACCTCGCCTCAGGGCGTCGTATCTGAAGGCAGTGTAGATTTCATTGAATACAGAGACAAGTGTCGGAAGGGCACTCCCGAGGTACAAGCTGCGAATGAAAAACGGCCAGTGCGCTGTTCCGCAAAATCCCGAATTAGGACATATCAAATTCAGTAACAAATGAAAATGTTGCGACTAATCCTATAGTCCGTGCATATTCCCGAGCTCAGGATAGCGGTGACCAGGGACAAAGTAAGTGGCCTGCGTCACACGGTATCGCGTCCAATGTTTTATAAGCGTTAGACCGTCGCTGGCTTGCGCGGTCCACGGGTGACAAATTTGGGGAATTCAGATGTCGGTATATTCGGGATGGTAGCCGCTCATCAGATGTCCCGGCGGCAGCATGGGGCGAACCGGAACCTCGTCGGCGAACTTTGCGGTTTTGACCCAGTGCCAGGCATGCACCGCTTCCGATGGCAGGAAGTAGCGAATATCGGCCTGCATTAAGACAGTTGCGCCTGTGATGTCTCCCATCAGCTCTTCCCATTTGCGCGCCCCAATCACGGCGACGCGGGCAATCGGGCCTCCATACTTGTGGAGGAATCGAAGTTCCTCCCAGCGAGCTTTCCACTCGACATCTTTGAGCGCGGTGAGATCGAGCAGGATTCCGATGGGCCGCTTGTGACTGGCAGCAATTTCGCGTTGAATCTGCGGTTCGATGGCTTTGACATCATCGGCGCTGATGTTGCCAACCGCCTTGAAGCCGAAACCGCCTCCGCCAGCCTCGCTGATTCTTTCGATCATGAATGTCGCCTTCCCCGTGGAACGCTGAAATTGTATCTTTTCTCTGCGCGATTCGTTTGAGCGGGCAGTCTAGCATAGTCGTCGGAACAGTGGACTGCGGACAGCTTTGTAAGCCAGTGTTTCTCCTTGTTCACCATGAGGTTGCGGGCGCAATTCGTTCTGCGCGCGATTTCTCTGTCCTCTTGATTCCCCATTCCTGAACATTGCCTGTCATACTATTTGTAATGGGGCGAGTTAGCAGAAGTGTTGCATTCTAGGAGGTAGTGTTGTCTTTGTGCGAGCGGGGAATTCGGGCGGCATATTTTCTGTTGTTGGCAGTTCTCGCGCTTGCGCCTGGCGCGGGCGCGGATACGGCAGCGTTTGATCTGGCTGGTCCTAAGGTGGAAGTGCGGGTTCATCGCGGCACGATGAGCTTGCCGATCGCGCAGGTGCCTAATCTGCAGGCGGGCGACCGGTTGTGGCTCGACGCGGATTTACCCGACAGCCAGTCGGTTCGCTATCTGATGGTGGTCGTGTTTCTTCGAGGGGCAACGAACCCTCCACCGGACTCGTGGTTCACGCGGGTGGAGACCTGGAACCGGCCGGTGCATGAGGAAGGCGTATATGTGATGGTGCCGCCGGAGGCTGAGGAGGCGCTGATCTTGCTGGCTCCGGAGACCGGCGGAGCATTCGGGACGCTGCGGGCGGCGGTGCGAGGCAAGCCGGGCGCTTTTGTGCGCGCGGCACAGGATCTGGTGCAAGCAGGATTGGACCGCGCGCGCCTGGAAAAGTATCTGGATGCCGTGCGGGAGGTTTCGGCCAGCGATCCAGAGCAACTGAAAACACGGACGACGCTGCTCGCGCGCAGCCTGAATATCAAGCTGGATCAGCAGTGCTTTGACAAGCCGAGCGCGCAACAGGGGCCGTGCCTGACACAGAATACCGATCAACTTGTGCTGGATGATGCCCACAGCGAGACCATGGTGGGCACGCTTACCTCGGGCGCGAACAGCGATCTGCTGGCGCAAATCAGTTCCACACCGACCGCTCACGGGGGATATTACAGTCCGTATGTGGGCGCCGTGGTTGACGTCGTGCGGATCCTGGGAACGGCGCATACGGCGCAATATCAGTACATTCCTGCGCTGTCAGTGCCGAAAGAAAATGAGATGAATTTGCGGCTGAATAATCCGCCATCGTTTCGGAATCCGAAATCGGTGATTGTAATCGCATTGCCGCTGATTAAACCGTTCGCGGTGCCTCCGTTGAAGGCGGTGGATCCGACGCAGGAATTTTGCGCGAACAAGCCGGCGCTGTTGCTTCCGGGAGACGGCGCTCCGCTCGTGTTTGCGACGGAGCTCGCGCATGCGTTCACGTTGCAGGTGGAGAGCAAGAGCGGAGAGCAGATCAGCCTGCCGGCAAAACCGGATGCGATGCGCGGGGGATTCGAAATTGACACGAAAGGCTTGCGGGCCAGTGATTTCGATGGCGAGGTAACGGGAATTCTCCGCGGATCGTGGGGATTCCAGTCGTTCGATGGGCCGCATTACCGATTGCGCATGGCGAGAGCGGGGCAGTGGATTGTGGCCTCGAAGGATGCGAGCGCGCTAATCGTCGGCCGTGAAGATACGCTGCACTTGCAGTCACCTGATGCGTGTTGCGTAAGCGAGGTGAAGGTCAAGGATGAGCAGGGCAAGGCATCGAACGCCGAGTGGAAGATTGCCAAGCAGGATGAACTCGAGGTGAAAGTGCCTCTGCAGAAGGCGAGCGCCGGCTCGCTTACCATGATGATTCAGAAGTACGGTCTGCATGATGCGGATGAGATTCCGCTGCACACGTACGCGGAGGCGGGGCGGTTGGACAGTTTCAGCATTCACGCCGGCGACGCGGAGGGTGTGCTGAAGGGCACGCGACTCGACCAGGTGAGCAGCCTGGAGTTGAAAGATGAGCAGTTCGCTCCCGGAGCGGTGACGCGGGCAAATCAGCAGGATGAACTCAAGCTGACAATGCACGACACGAGTGCAGCGGCCATGTTTCATGCTGGAGATGCGATGGTGGCGCGGGTAACGCTCAAGGATGGAAGAATTCTCGATTTGAAGACGGAGATAGAGGCGCCGCGACCGAAGGCGAGCTTGCTTTCGAAGAGCGTGCAGTCCGATCAGGATTCGCTCGCGATCGTGCGGCTGGGCAGCCCAGATGAGCTTCCACAGGATGGGCGGCTCAATTTTGTGCTCAAGACGCAGGTGCCGGAGACGTTTCTGCCAACGGAGAAAATAGAAGTGGCGACTGCGGATGAATCGTTTCGCGTGATGCTGAGCGCGAAGGATGGGAACCTCACGCTCGAAGATTCGAAGACGGTGTTTGGCGTGCTTGATCCGATGAAACTGCTGGGGCCGTCGGCGTTTGGGCCGCTGAAGTTTCGTCCGGTGTCAGGCGATGGCATCGAGGGCGATTGGCAACCGCTGGTGAATCTGGTGCGGATTCCGAAGCTGACCGGGTTCCGCTGCAATAGCACGCCGGACAAGCAATGCACGCTCAGCGGCGAGAAGCTGTTCCTGATTGATTCGGTGAGCGCGGATCCGGATTTCGCTAATTCGGTGGCGGTGCCGGAGGGTTTTGTCGAGGATGCGCTGGCGATTCCGCCGCCGAAGGCGAAGACGATCTATTTGAAGCTGAGGGATGATCCGGCGACGGTTGACGTAGCGGTGGTGCCGACGTTGGGCGCGAACAATGTTGGTGCGAATAATAAATGACCATTAAGTAAGCAGAACGGCTGAGTGCTCAACAACCACAGAGATGCTATCTCGGATCTGAACCAGTCAGACTCCGGAAGGTCGCCGAATCAATAAGTTGGCACGCGAGAAATAATTTTGATTCGCTGCATCGGAAAGTTTCATCGAAGTTGTCGTTGGCAATGTTGACGGCTTGGCCGTCGGACCATAGAATGCGACTCACGATGTCAGAAAGCTGCAATCGTCGGAACACTTGCTGTTGCGCTTGTTGTTGTTGCGCATGCGTGTGTTCTGGCGCCTGGGGGCTGCTGACTTAGTAGATTTCTAGAGATCGGCACTTATCCAACCCATCGCCAGTGAAAGCTGGCGGTGGGTTTTTTATTTTTCCAGCAAGGCGAGATTATGACAGGCGAGAAAAAAGAGACGAAGGCGCAACGCGTTGAGCGATTGAAGCTTGAAAAGAACCCGTGGGAAAGTCTCGCGGAAATCCGTCAGTTTGCACGTCAAGGGTTCACCGCGATTCCACCGGAATGGCTCGGGACGTATTTCCGCTGGTGGGGCGTTTACACGCAGGGTGACGGGGCGGGAGTTTTCAGCGGCAAAGACGGCGAAGGCAAGGCGCTGCCATTCTTTATGGTCCGCATCCGCATTCCAAACGGCCTGCTGACTTCTCAGCAGTTGCGAGCGATTGCGGATCTTTGCGACCGCCATGCGCGCGGGATTGCCGACCTGACAGTGCGGCAGAACATTCAACTGCATTGGGTCTCGATCGAATCTTTGCCCGAAATTCTTGAGGGCTTGTGGGCGGTGGGCCTGAATACCAACGGCTCCTGTGGCGACGTGACTCGTAATATCACGGGATGTCCGGTCGCCGGCGTCGACGCACACGAACTTTGCGACGCGTCTCCACTTGCGCTCGAAGTCGATCGTTTGTTGGCTGGAAATGCCGAGTTCTACAACCTGCCGCGGAAGTTCAAGATTTCGATCACCGGGTGCCGCGTGTGGTGCACGTATCCGGAGATCAACGACATTGGCCTGACCGCGATCGCTCGCGCGCTGAACGGTAAGCGTGAAGTTGGATTTTCCTTGCGCGTGGGGGGCGGTTTGTCCGCCGAGCCGCACCTGGCCGCGCGCCTGAACGCCTTTGTCCGATGGAATCAGGTGCCGAGCGTCATCAGGGGAATCGCGGAATTGTTTCGCGATTCCGATCAGCTTCGCGAGCACCGCGAACGCGCGCGACTCAAGTTCCTCTTTTTGAAACACGCTTGGACTGCAGAGGACTTCCAAAAAGAACTGGAGCGAAGGATTGGTTTTCGGTTGGACCCTGCAGTAGAAGAACACCCACCCGACGACATCTATCGCGATCACATCGGAATCTATCCGCAAAAGCAAGTTGGTTATTCGTTCGTTGGCGCGTCGGTGTTGCGCGGACGAATCTCGGCCGGGCAACTGCGGGCGGCGGCTGATCTCGCTGACCGCTTCGCCAATGGCGAGTTGCGCACCACCAACATGCAGAACCTGTTGATCGTGAACGTGCCGTCTCTGAATGCAACGGCACTGGCAAAGGAACTTGACGACATCGGGTTGCGAGTCGGCGGGTCTCCGTTTTGGCGCGGGGCCATCGCGTGCAGCGGCACCGAGTTTTGCAAACTTGCGATCACGGAAACAAAGGGCTTCACGCGCTGGCTTGTCGAAGAACTCGATGAACGCCTCCCGGGATTTGATCAGCACCTCAAGCTGCATGTCACGGGATGTCCCAATAGCTGCGGACAGCATTGGATCGCCGACGTCGGCATTGAGGGAAAGAAGATCAAGCAGGAGGGCCGGCTCGCGGATGCGTACTACTTCTTCCTTGGCGGTGCGGTGGGATTGCATCAGGCAACGGCGCGAGCCGTTGGCTACCGGTGCATGGCAACCGAGGTTCCCGATGCGCTCGAACGGTTGTTGCGTGTTTATTTGGCCGAGCGAGAGCCGAGCGAGAACCTGCGGCAGTTTTTTGCCCGCCACTCGGCGGACGAGTTGCGAGGTTTTCTGGCCGGACAGGCTCTGGAGGCTGTCGCTCGCGATGTTCCCGTCGGCCCCGTGCCGCACGGGATTGAAGGTTGAGGAGGCAACCATGCCGAGACTTTTTCCGATGTTCCTGAAGCTCGAAGATCGCCGCGTGCTGGTGGTGGGTGCAGGCTCGATGGCCGAGCCGAAGATCGCGGACCTGCTCGATACGGGGGCACGAATCAAGGTGATTGCCTTTGAGGCAAACGAATCCATTGCCAAGTGGGCCCGCGCTGGATTGATCGAACTCGAAGAGCGCGGATTTGTGGCAGATGACTTAGCGGGTATCGATCTGGTCGTGGTTGCGACCTTTCTGCCGGCTCTCAACCAGTTGGTTTTCTCCCACGCGCAAAGGCAAGGCGTACTGTGCAACGTGGTGGATGTACCGGAGCAGTGCGACTTTTTCTATCCCGCCATCGTCAAGCGCGGAGATTTACAGATCGCGATTTCGACCGCAGGGCAGAGTCCATCGCTGGCACAGCGCTTGCGGCAGCAATTGGAGCGGCAGTTCGGACTGACGTATGCGAAATGGGTAGCCGAGTTGGGAGAGACGCGGCGCGAAATTTTGAAGAGCAAGCTGGCGCCGGAGCAAAAGCAAGAGTTGCTGAAGTCGTTGGCCAGTCGCGGGGCGTTTGACGCGATGGTGGCGCGCGGCGAAACCCTTCGGCGAGTCGGGCAAGAGGTCGCATGAAAGGCAAGGTTTTCTTGGTCGGTGCGGGGCCTGGCGATCCGGAGCTAATGACCGTGCGCGCGGCGAAGTTGATGAAGGCGGCGGACGTGGTGCTGCACGACGATCTGGTCTCGCCCGAGATTTTAAGGCTCACTTCGCCGGTTGCGCGGCTCGAAAACGTCGGCAAGCGGTGCGGGCAAAAAGGAATCAGCCAGGAGGAGATCAATTTCCTGATGATCAGCTTCGCATCGCTGGGCATGAATGTGGTCCGACTGAAGAGCGGCGATCCGCTGATTTTCGGAAGGCTTGGCGAAGAAATGGAGGCGCTGCGAGCCGCCAGCATCGAATTTGAAATTGTGCCCGGAGTGACTTCGGCTTTTGGAGCAGCGGCGTCGGCGCAGATTCCGCTAACGCACCGGCATACATCTCATGCACTCGTTCTCCTCGCCGGTCACCGCGCGAAAGAAAACGAGGAAGACGATTGGAGCAAGTTCATTTCGAGTGGTGCGACGCTGGTGATCTATATGCCTGGGCAAAACTACGCGGAGATTGCGGAGCGCTTGCGCGCTGGAGGGTCGGTCGCAGAGACGCCCTGCGCGATCCTTTCGCGCGCCACCACCTCGGCGCAGCAAACATGCGTTACCAGCGTGGGCGCACTTTCGGATGCCCCTCACCTGCCTGCGCCCACACTTCTTGTCGTTGGCGAGGTGGTCAGGTTCTCTTCCGATTCGCAATCGCAGTTCGCAGATGTTTCCGCTTTGCTAGGCCAGGCAATTCGCGGGCATCGCGAGGAGGATTGGTTTGCATGATTGGGCAAGACATCCAGAAGGTGAAAGAGAAGGTGAAAGAGCAGGTCCGAGAGGTTCAACCCATCGTCGAGCAGTGGAGCGCGCAACAGGTTCTGCGCTGGAGTTTCGAGAAATTCGGGCATCACGTTGCCATTTCCTCCGCCTTCGGAGCTGAGGGCATGACCCTGATCGACATGGCCTCGCGCATCCAGCCGAACTTCCGCTTGTTCACCATTGATACCGAGTTTCTCTTTCCTGAGACCTATAGCCTGATGGATCAGATCGAAGAGCGATATGGCGTGCAGATCGAGAAGGTCTACTCTCTCCTCTCGCCGCAGGAGCAGGAGCATCAGCACGGGGCAGCGCTTTGGAGCCGGGATCCGGACCGGTGCTGCGATCTTCGCAAAGTAGAGCCGCTGCGGCGGAAGCTGGCGGAACTGGGAGCATGGATCACGAGTATCCGGCGGGACCAAACATCGTTTCGCGCGGGCGCTCGCAAAATCGAATGGGACGAGAAGTTTGGATTGGTGAAGATCAATCCGATTGCCGATTGGAGCGGCAAGCAAGTATGGCGTTATTTGCACGATCGCAAGGTGCCCTACAATCCGCTGCACGACCGCAATTTTCCCAGCATCGGTTGCACCCACTGCACACGGGCCATTCGCCCCGGCGAAGACGCTCGCGCGGGGCGCTGGGCCGATTTCGCGAAGACCGAATGCGGCCTGCATGTGATCGAACAGGCGGCTAACGCGGGAAGCTGATACTTGGGCGAAACTGATACTTGAATGATCGCCCCAGAAATACAGATTACGTTGTAGCCGCGACTTGCATTCCGCGTAGATCGCCGAGTCGCTGGCCTGAACTCGCCTGCTCGTGACAGGTTTCTTCTTTCCGATGGGCGTCCTAACGCTTCTCCCCTGACAATCCTGCAATCCCTGCTCCGTCTTTTCGCATCATAAGCCCGACAAAACTGCTCAAGGCAAAACAGCCTAAGGAGCGCACATTCCACATTGGAGAGCTTATGAAAACACTGCGGAGTTGTTGCGTGGGCCTGCTAGGTATCCTCGTCTTCTCGTTATGCACGATGGCGCAGGACGTAAAGACCGACTATGACCACCACGTCGATTTCTCTCAATACCGAACCTATTACTGGCAAAAAATCAAAACCACGGATCCTCTGTGGCAAAGCCGCATCCAGGACGCGGTCGATCGCGCTTTACAGGCGAAGGGTTGGCAGCGCGTCGACAGCGGTGGCGAAATTGCCATCACCGCGGTCGGCAGCGCCCACAATCAGCAGGAATACCAGACCTTCTACGACGGGTTGGGGGGCTGGCGCTGGGGAGGGTTCGGAGAGACAACGACTCAGACGGTGAATTATCCGGTGGGTACGCTTGTGCTCGACTTTTATGACTCAGGCAAGAAACAGCTCGTCTGGCGTGGTACCGCGACGGATACGCTTTCGAATAATCCGGAAAAGAACGAGAAGAAATTGGACAAGACGGTGGAGAAGATGCTCGACCACTTCCCGCCAAAGGAGCGCGGATAACCAGCCACGGCCAAGGAATGTGGGCTCACAAGCCAACTGGACCGGCCGAACTCCGTGCCGGTCCTCGCGTTTTCGCCCGTGCCGAGTCAATCGATAGCAGGCACCCCGGTTTATCGGACGACCGCTCTGAAGTAACGTGTCCAGTTGCGCAATGCGTTCACGCGAACCTCCGCGTGTACCCGCATGCACTAAAGACACGTTGACCCTGTTTCCCATTCGAAATACATTGCCCGCAACGTTGTTCAATCCTCCGCGCACGTAGCGGGCAAGCTCCACTCCTCGGGAATCCACTGACCCAAGGTTACTCCGCAGACGGCGCGCAATCACGCACTCTGCCCGGTCTCTGCCGGCCAAGTGTGGTCTGGGGCGGCGCGACGCCATCGTCTCTTGCACCACGGCACAAAGGCCGTAGTGTGTCTGGCCGACCAAGGAGAGTGACCCATGAAAAAGGCGACGGTACTTAGTGCAGTGTTGGCGTTACTGATGTCGGCAGTTGCAACAATGGCGCAGCAGGATCCTGGGCCCAGGCCGGGTCCGGCAGCAGCGGGCGGAGCATTTCCCACGCTCAGTCCGAACCAGTTGATGTTCTTCACCCAGGCGACCGCGAGATTTCAGGAGGTCGATTCAGTCTCAGGAACGATCGAGGCGGGTTCAGGCCTGGGTCCCACATTCAATGGAAACAGCTGTGCCATGTGCCACGCGCAACCGTCGGTGGGCGGGAGTAGTCCTGGAGAAAGCAGTCCGCAGAATCCGGTTCCGAATCCGCAGGTAGCTCTCGCTACACTGGATGAAGCAAGGAACACCGTGCCCGCTTTTATTACCAGCAACGGCCCGGTGCGCGAGGCGCGCTTCATTCTAAACAGCAATGGAAGTCTGGATGGCGGTGTGCATGGTCTCTTCACCATCGCCGGACGTTCTGACGCACCCGGATGCACGCTGGCCCAGCCGCCGTTTGCCCAAGAGTTGGCGGAGAACAACGTGATTTTCAGAATCCCAACTCCGTTATATGGATTGGGACTGGTCGAGAACACGCCCGATTCGACCTTGCAGGCAAACCTGACTTCGACACAGCAAACCAGAGCACGCATGGGAATCGGAGGAACCTTCAACACGAGCGGCAACGACGGAACCATCACGCGCTTTGGATGGAAGGCGCAAAACAAGTCGCTGCTTATGTTTTCGGGCGAGGCTTATAACGTGGAAATGGGAGTCTCGAACGAGCTTTTCCCGAATGAGCGCAGCGCGGTGGCGGGATGCGTATTCAACGGCACGCCTGAGGACGCGACCAACATCGTCAACCAGACGGCGGGCAGCGCGAACCAGAACACGACGTTGGGAACGGCGTCGGAGATGGGGTCCGATATCGTAAATTTCGCGGCTTTTTCCCGCTTGTCAGCTCCGCCAACCCCGGCAGCGCCGACGCAATCGACCGCGAATGGCCACCGCGTCTTCGAAGGCATTGGCTGCGCGTTGTGTCACTCTGAGTCTTTGACCAGCGCGGCCTCGCCCTACTCGGGTATGGGCTCGGTTACATACCATCCATTCTCGGATTTCGCACTGCATCACATGGGTGGGGGATTGGCCGATGGAATTGTGCAGGGGCAGGCGGGTCCCGACCAGTTCAGAACCGCGCCGTTATGGGGCGTAGGGCAACGGTTGTTTTTCCTGCACGACGGCAGGACAAGCGACCTGATGCAGGCGATCCTGGCGCATGCCAGTCCAAAAAACTGCCGCGGTCAATCCTGCCAGTCAGAAGCCAATGCGGTGATTCGTAACTTTGAATCGCTGAACGCTTCGCAGGTGCAGGACCTGCTGAATTTCCTGCGTTCGCTTTAATCGCAATGCGGGGGCGCGCCGGGCTCGTGCTCCCCGCGTTTTCTCTTCATTTCCTGCGCCACTTTCGTGGTATTTCGGACCTGTTCTCCACAGATTCATCTCCCCTGCTACTTGCGAAACTGTAGGAATATTCCGGATAATCTCCCCAGATTCTGGAATTACTGTGTATCGCTATAGCCGCGCCGATTTACTGCGCATTTTGCGTCTCGCGCCACGCCAGCTTCAAACCTGGGAGAGGTCGGGTCTGATCAAGCCGGCCAAAAACTATTCATTCTTTGATCTGTTGCAAGTAAAGAAGGTGCGCGATCTCTGCGCGCAACGGGTGCGTCCCGCGGTGATCCGGCGCTCGCTCGATGCCATGCTGAAGCAGGTGGCGGGGATGGAGAATCCTCTGCTGGAAGCAAGCGTCTATGAGAGCCGGCATCGCGTGGCGTTCCGGCACGACGGACGTTTGCTGGAGCCAATTGCGGGCCAATTCATGTTCGATTTTGCTCCCGAGGACAAAAGAGTTGTCGCTAGCCCCAAGCGGAGCGGGCCTGAACTGGTAATTACCGACGTCGCCGACCTGTTTGCGCGGGGGATCACGCTGGAAGAAAATCCCTCGACGCAGGGGGACGCAATTGATGTCTATTTGAAGGTGCTCGATATGGATCCCATGCACGCTGCCGCGCACATCAACCTGGGGACCCTTTACTACAATCGCCAGGAATATTCGCTGGCCGAGAAGCATTACCGCTCGGCGATCCAGATCGATCCGCGCTACGCGCTGGCCTATTTTGATCTAGGAAACGTGCTCGACGAAACAGGACGAATCCAGGAAGCAGTCGACACCTACAAGGTTGCGATTCAGTTGGCTCCCACCTACGCCGATGCTCACTATAACCTGGCGCTGGCGTACGAGAAGATGCGCGAACCGCGCAAAGCGCTGCAACATTGGCGCGCATATATAAAGCTCGATACTGCCGGACCGTGGACGGTCCATGCCAAGCATCAGATCCAGCGCATCCTGCAAACTGACGGTCTGAAGCTCGTGTATTCGCGTAAGACGAGCTAAGGCCTTCCTTCCCAATAAATGCGGGTCCCAAAGTTGCTATGAAATTTTGTGAATCCGATAGATGTATATACATCTAATCCAGGCATGAGTGAAACGAAGTCTCACCTCCCACGATTGCCTTGCGCGTGCGCCAGCCTGCGCCGGGCGGCTCGAGCTGTCACGCAGTATTACGAAGAGGCGATGCGGCTGACGGGCCTGCGGTCATCCCAGTTCACCTTGCTGCAGACGCTCTCTCTTACAGGCGAGATAACACAAGGCAATCTTGGGCGAGTGCTCGCCATGGACAGCACGACACTTACAAGGACTCTCGCGATCATGGCGCGTTCGGGCTGGATCGCCAGGCGACGCGGCGAGGACCGGCGGGAGTGGAGGTTCCGCTTGACGCCCGCCGGTGCGGCCGAACTGAAGCGGGCTTATCCGCTTTGGGAGCGGGCGCAAGCCGAGATGCAAAAGAAACTTGGAAAAACGCGCTGGGAAGCTTTGCAGCAAATTGCCGACGAAGTGAGCAGCGCCCTGACAGATTGAGGAGGATGGTCATGAACGTTCGAAGTTACACAAAATTGACGGGCGGGATTCTGGTGGCGTGGTTCGCTTTTGCCTTGATGGGCGCCGCGTTCGGCATATTCAAGGCTCCCACAGGCCGACCGCCAATCCCGGTTGCATTGGCCGCATCGATTCCAATTGTGGTGTTTTTGATCTCGTTTGCGGTGTCGCGAGGCTTTCGGGATTTCGTTCTCGGATTGAACCCCCGCGTGCTCACGATGGTGCACAGTTGGAGGCTTGTCGGCTTCATGTTCCTGGTGCTTTACAGCTACCACATTCTGCCGGGGATGTTCGCACTTCCTGCGGGCTGGGGAGACATCTTGATTGGAGCGACGGCCCCGTTGGTGGCGTTGAAGCTCGCGAACAGGAAACACCTCAAGAGTTTCGTCGTTTGGCAGATTCTCGGGATCACGGATCTGCTTACTGCAATCGCCACCGCGGCGACAACCGCAATAATCCGGCCGCAAGGGATTGGACCGGACGCCATGGCCGTGCTGCCGCTGAGCCTGGTTCCAACATTCTTTGTGCCGTTGCTCCTGATGTTGCATTTGATCTGCCTCGCGCAAGCCTGGCGTTGGGACGAATTGCCATCGGCGGAACCGGGACGAAGTCCACTGGCATCGGTCGCGTGACTGCGGAGCGTCGCCGCAACTGCGAACCTGTCGCGCAGGAAAAATGGCGCGGCTTACGCCGCGCCATTTTCAGGAGGGACCATTTGCCCACCCTTGTCGACCTTCAGCTACCGTGTTAGCTGTTGTCGACAACCAGCTTGTTCACTACACTGAACGAGCCGGCTACGCCACTGGCCCTGATTCCGGCCAGATCCTTATCCATCGTGCTTGCGACCGAACCGTAAAGTGTTACGTGTCCGTTATCGACCACGATGCGGATCGGGTGCACCGGATCGATCGCGTATCGGCTCAACACCGAGTCACGATAGATCGCTCGCGCGGTGCGTGCGCGAATCGAATCGTCGAAACTCGACGTCGGCAGCACGGTCACCTCGTTCACCACGTCCTTGACGCCAGGTGTGCGCGCCGCGATCGCCAGAGCGCTATCGAGCGGTGGGTCCCATACCACGTCACCGGTCAGGGTTACCACGCCCTCGTTCACGCTGACCGCCATGTAGTTAAACGCGTTGTCTCTGTAACCAACACGGTCGTAGGCGATCTTCTTGGCCAGTTTCTGCGCCAGTTCGCTGTCTGTGACGTTCGCATCCGCAACGATGATGTTGTTGCGCACGCCATTCACGTGATCGAGCTTCTTGATCTTCTTCTGGGCATCGAGTTTGTCTTGGTAGATGTTGACCGTTCCCGTCAGGGTCACGATGCCATCCTCGACGCTCGATGTCACATTCTTGAAGTCTTTATCTTTTTGCAGTTTCTGGCTGACGGCCTGCTGAATCTGTCCGTCGTAGCGGCCGCTCGTCGCAGCCATCGCCGTCATGCTCAGCAGGACGAGCAGAGCCACGGTTGCTGGAATGAATCGCTTTTTCATGTTTGCCATCCTTTTATTAAATTTCCGGTCCCACATCTCGTTAACCGGTTAGTTAAATAGATGCCCGCGGATATCAGCAAGATGTATTTATCCCTAGGTTTTACAAAGTCTTACAAAGATGTAGGCAACGTGAAGACCAGCTGTAGACGGCATGAAGAAATCTCCACTTCCAAGATGTTTCACCACTTTGACGGGCAGTCGTGACGACGAATAACCTCGAAGCATGAGCAAGCTTCAGCAGGAACTCAAACAGAACATGCCCTTCCGGAGCCGCGAGCAGGAGGCCTATCTTTCCTTATTGCGCACGGCCGACGCGCTCGAAGCGCAAGTGGATGCGAAGCTGAAGGAGTTTGGACTGACCGGCACACAATACAACGCGCTGCGCATCATGCGCGGAGCTGGTCCCGAAGGGTTGCCCTGCAGCGAGATCGGAGAGCGCATGATCACGCGCGACCCTGACATCACGCGGTTGCTGAATCGTCTGCAAAAGCGCGGACTGGCCGCGCGCATGCGAGGTAAGAGCGACCGCCGCGTGATCTGCGGGCGGATTACGGCAGAAGGGCTGAAGTTGTTGCGCGAGATTGATGAGCCGCTGGAAGAATTCGGCCGCAAGATCTTGAAGCATGTGCCGGAAGGGAAATTGCAGCAGCTGATTGACCTGTTGGAGTTGGTGCGGAGTGGACCACAACCGCTAGCGCCGAGATAACAAATCGTCTCGATTGCGAGACGCCGTCGTCGGGCGCGAATGCCCGGCTAGATCGCGGTCTGAGAAAGGCTCAAATGGTTCGCGATCGCATGGGGACGTGATTGTCACTCGTAAAACAAACGGGGGAGCACGATCCTCCCCCTCCAGAGTTTTTGAAACGTGCCCGTTAGAAGAGCTGTTCATCGTAGACGATGTCGCCCCAACCCTTGTCACCGAACGTTGTCGCCGGATTCTGAATCGTCAACATCAAGGTGTCGGTGTTGCACACGATCTGGTGAACGGTCTTGCGCGGAACCTTGAAGCAGGATCCCGGGCCGTACTCAAGAAACGCATCGTTCACCCGCACTTTGCCCTCACCGGATATGAAGCAAAGGGTGGCGTCGTAGCCCTCGTGATGATGGGTGACGTTCCTGTCGCCGCCATCCATATAGGTAAGGTTGTAGCCTGCGCCATCGAAAGTGCCCAGAACCATGTCGTACTCGTGAACCCGGGCGCTGTGAATTTCCTCTAGCTGCGCAACCGCGTCGCTGATTTTATTAGCCGTGCTGATCATTTGAATATTTCCTCGCCTTCTTTAGAAGTTTGAATTTCATCGAACGCTTCTTGTTAAGGCATGGCTCATGCCAAACCCGGCGTTGCTACATGGAGATCGGTAAGTCCTTCAAATCACTTGATCGGTTCAGGAATCTGCGGGAATTCGTCGCGCTACGTTAGGGAAGTCAAAGGTGTTTTCTCACGAGATTTCGAAAATTCTCGAAGGGAGGAGAGCGATGAAGGTTCGTTGGCCGCTTGAGGGCGCTAGGCCTTGTGAGCAGATACTTCGCGGACCCGAGTCTTCTTTCGTCCGGTGACGGGGCCAACGTGCATGGGTGGCTTCGTTTTCTTAGGCTTGCGAGGGAAGACCCTGGCGAAAATCTTGTCGATATTTTCGAGCTGTCGTTTCAAATCAAATGCGCGTTCGACCTTTGCGCGAGGCACTCGATCAATGATCTCTCGATCGTTCAACACAAGTTCGTGGAAATCGAGATCTTCTTTCCATGCTCGCATCGCGTGCCCTTGCACCAGTCGGTACGCGTCTTCCCGCGAAATGCCGCTCTCCACCAGATCGAGTAGCAACTGCCCACTGAAAACAAGGCCGCGCGTGCTGTTGAGATTCGCGAGCATCCGCTTCGGATAAACGAACATGGTTTCGATCAGGTTCGCCGTCTTGTTCAACAAATAATCAGCCAGCGTGGTCGAGTCCGGAACAATTATGCGCTCCACCGACGAATGCGAAATGTCGCGCTCATGCCAGAGCGCCACGTCTTCGAACCCGGCCTGCGCATTCGAACGCACAACCCGCGCCAGTCCGCTGATCTGCTCGCTTGTCACCGGATTGCGCTTGTGCGGCATGGCCGACGAGCCTTTTTGTTTTTCGCTGAAATATTCTTCTGCCTCGCGTACCTCGGTTCGCTGTAGATGCCGAATCTCGGTCGCAATCTTGTCGAGCGTCGAAGCAATCACGGCTAGCGTTGCCAGATAATGCGCGTGCCGGTCGCGCTGGATGACTTGCGATGAAATCGCCGCCGGCTTCAGACCCAGGCGAGCGCACATTTTTTCTTCCAGTTCCGGAGTGAGATGCGCAAACGTTCCCACCGCTCCCGAGAACTTGCCCACCCGCAAATCTTCGGCCGCAGCTTGAAAGCGCGCGATGTTGCGCCGCGTCTCCGAATACCAGTTGGCGATCTTGAAGCCGAAGGTGATGGGCTCGGCATGGATGCCATGCGTGCGCCCGATCATCGGCGTGTCTTTGAATTCCCATGCCCGGCGCTCGAGAACGTCAGCCAGTCGCTCCAGGTCGCCGGCGATCAGCGACGATGCCTGCTGGATCAGCAGAGCCTGCGCGGTATCGACCACATCGTTCGACGTGAGGCCATAGTGGAACCAGCGCGCGTGCGGCCCGACGATTTCCGCGACGGCCGTGGTGAAGGCGATGACATCGTGCTTGACCTCGGCTTCAATCTCAAAAATTCGCTCGACGTTAAAGTTCGCGCGCTCGTGAATGGCCTTCGCCGCATCTTTCGGTACAATGCCCGCCTCGGCCAAAGTATCGGTCGCGGCTACTTCTACCGCGAGCCAGGTGCGGAAGCGGTTTTCGTCGCTCCAGATACGAGCCATTTCCGGCCGCGTATAGCGTGGAATCACAAGAGCTCCTGAGTTGGAAGAAGTCGAAGGGAACTCAGGATTGTAAATCAGGAGGGGGACAGATGTGGAGCGCCGCTAAGGCCCACCCCCAGGTTCAGAAAGGCAAAAGTAGATTCCTCAACTTCGTGGAACTATTCCACCGTGTGCTTGGCCGTGTACCCCTCGCGGCAATAAACCACGGTCTTTACGTCTTTGCCCTTCTGGTCATGAACTTTCAGCGGTCCCCCATCCGGCCCCTGCAACTCCACTTTCAGCTTGCGATAGGTTCCGTCGAGTTTGGTATTGGTCGGGTGGTAGGCGATCGTGTACTGATTGCGGATGTCGGAAGAGATCTGTTGGAAGTCCTCGGGCAGCTCGCCCTCAAATCGCGGGAAGTATGCCCGGCCTCCGGTTAGGTGGGCGAAGGTGTTCAGCTGATTGTCGTTTTGCAGCCACCCGATTTCGCGGGCGCCGCCGGCCATGCCTGCCGCATCGGCCATTTCGCGGTACATCCACCCGATGCTGATGGGATAGATGGTGATATCTTTCGTCGCCTTGATCTTCTTCATCGTCTGATCGTACGTGAGCTTGCTGAATGTGTCCGCGCCCGAAGAAATCAGGATGATGTATTTCTTGCCTTCGATCCGGTCTAACCGGTCGACCGTGTCGAACAACGCATCGAACAGGTTCTTTTCGCTGAACCCAGGAATGCGCAACATGTTTAACGCGCCCATGATCTGCCGCTTATCCTGCGTGAAGTCAACCAGAATCGTGGGCTTCATATCGTACGATTCGACCGCCACGTAGTCGTCTTTCTTGAGTGTGCCGGCGAACGTGTATGCGGCGTTCAAGGCGTCATACATGTAGGCATACTGCTGCAATTGGTGAAACATGCGCCCCGCAGCAAACTCAATTAACAGGACCGCCGTCATCGGCGCCTGCGTCTGGTTGAACGAGACGATTTTCTGAGGCTCCCCATCTTCCAGGATTTTGAAGTTGTCCTGCCTCAGCCCGGGGATCGTTTGCCCGTCTTTGCTGGTGACGAGCACGTCGAGCGAAACCAGGGGAACGTCGACCCGAATCGAATAATCGGGCATGTTCTCGATTTTCTTGGGTTTTTCCGGCGCCGGCGGAGGCGGTTCCTCCTTTTTCTTGGGAATGACATAAGGTCCGACATCGTTTTCCGGTCCACCGGCTTCGGGAGGGGCTTCCTGCTTGTTCGGGTTCGCGGGAGGCTGCTGAGAGGTATCCTGCTGGGCCAGGACGAAAACTGCTGCACACAGCGGCAGAAAAAGTGCAAAAACTAGCACGCTCAGTTGCTTACGGGAATTCGTGAACGCCTTGACAAAGCCCTCAGGGAGCCGAAAAAACATGCGCCGACCTCAAAAATATCTATGCTAGTATAGACGCAACAACTCTGCGGTTGGGATGTTTTGCAGGGTGCAATTAGCCTCCTCTCCTGACAAAAAACCATTTTGACGACTCGCGGAGTCTAAGCAAACATACCGGTCATTCGCTGACCTCCGGGGACCCTACGATGAGAATTCCGGCCCTCTGCGCCGCTCTCTTCTGCCTTGTTGTAACTTCAACCGCCTCTGCGCTCGATAAACCTGCGATCTTCCCGCTCGATCAGATTCACACGGGCATGAGGGGAACGGCGCTGACTGTTTTCCAGGGCACAAAGCCCGAGTCGATGGAGGTTGAGGTCCTGGGTATTTTGCGCAACGTGAATGGACCCAAGAGCGACATCATCCTGGTCCGCCTGCACGGCACGAAACCGGAATATACCGGTGTGGTTGCCGGCATGAGCGGCAGCCCGGTTTACTTCGATGGCAAGCTTGCGGGCGCTCTGGCATTCCGTATCGGCGAATTTTCCAAAGAGCCGATCGCAGGCGTGACTCCGATCGAAGAGATGCTTGAAATCAATGCCCTCGATAGCGAGCCGGGGCCGGAGACCGTTCGAGTCAATGCCTCGAGTCGAACCGGTTCGGTACAGAATGCTCCGGCGCAATCCCAAGCGGCGCGCAGCAAGTCGGAGATGGCAAGCCCCGGCGACGCCTCATCGTTTACATCAAATTTCCGCGACTACCTGAAGCCCATCGACGCTCCATTCGTCTTCAACGGCTTTTCCGATGCGACCTTGCAGCGCTATGCCGACCAGTTTGCTGCCGCCGGAATCGTGCCGGTGATGGGAACCGGCTCATCGAGCGATCGCAAGCAGCCGGAGCCGATCGAGGCGGGATCGGCGGTCAGTGCCGTGCTCGTTCGCGGCGACATGGATATCGCGGCCACCTGCACCGTTACCTATGTCGATCCGCAGCGTCTGCTGGCCTGCGGCCACCCTCTTTTGCAGTTCGGCGAAGTCGATTTGCCGATGACCAAGGCGACCGTCCTGGCCACGCTACCCTCGCCGCTGAATGCCTTCAAAATTGTCAATACGACCGAGACCGTCGGCGCTTTCGTGCAGGACCGCCGCGCGGGAATTCTTGGCGAAATGGGACACCAACCGAAGATGATCCCGGTTACCGTGACGCTGCGCGGCGGCCCGGCGCCCAAGGAGTTCCATTACGAAGTTCTGAATAACGCCAAGCTGAGCCCGCTGGCGATGATGGCCACCGTGTTCAACACCCTGCACAATACGAATGAATACGGTGAGGACATCACCTACCGGATGAATGGCGAACTGAGCGTGAAAGGATATCCAGATGTGCTCTTGCACGACATGTTCGCGCCGCTCGATAGTGGTCAGCCGGCAGCGGCACTGGCGGCTGCAAGCATCGGCGAACACTTCGGCCGTATTTATAGCAATCCATACGACGCTCCCGATGTCGAGGGTGTGAAGCTGGATTTCGATCTCGTGCGGGAACGGCGGTCCGCGCGTCTCGAAGCTTCGCGCACCGATCTGACTGAGGCTCGGCCGGGCGACACCATCACGGTTGAAACTGTAATCCGTCCCTACCGCGGCGAACGATTCGTGCAGCAGATTCCGATCCGCATTCCAACCTCGGAGTCGAAAGGCGCGCTGCGCATTCTTGTCAGCGACGGTGACACGCTTGACCGCATGCATCACGCCGCGCCCATGATGAGTCGCGGCCTGGGTCTCGGTCCGACGATCAGCCTGTTGAACAAAGAGCGATCCAACGACCGCGTCTACGTTTCGCTGTTCGATTCTGACCCGGAAGCGATGGTCGCCGACAAGATCATGCCCACGCTACCCCTTTCCGTCATGAATGTGATGGATAATATGCGTGGCACGCAGGATATGGTCGTGCTCGGCGAATCCTCAGTCAGCGAAGCTTCTACCGAACCGCTGGAGTATGTGGTTTCCGGCGCGCAGATGCTGACGATTAATATCAAATAGGCGCCGAACCTTGCCTGAGGGCCGGCGATCTGCCCACTCTAAAATGAGGTACTGTATTGTCGCGTAACAAACTGGCCTTGCTGTCTGCGCTGATTATCTCTGCTTTCATCCTGCCGTCCGCAGCCTTCGCCGAGGGCACCCGCACCTGGGAACAATCGAAGTTCGAGGACCTGATCAAGGGCACGGCCGATGGCATCGCTTTTCCCAGCGAGGGCGGCCTTGAACTTGCCCCCGCCTTCAAGTCATTGACCACACTGCCATCCACGTATATATGGGCGATTGCGTCCGACGCTGCGGGCAACATCTATGCCGCCGCCGGTGCTCCGGCGCGGGTTTATCGCATTACGCCCGATGGCAAGAGCACACCCATTTTTGAGCCACAGGAGTTGCAGGTGCAGGCGCTCGTTGCCGGCAAAAATGGAGTGGTCTACGCGGCCACATCGCCGGATGGCAAGGTGTACCGGCTGACCAACACGAACTCAACGGCGGCGGCGACGGGTAAGCCCGGCGGAAGTGACGCATCGAAGGGGCCATCCAACGGTTCGTCGAGCAGTTCGTCGTCAGGCAACTGGAGCGCCTCGGTTTATTTCGATCCCACGGCCAAATACATCTGGGACCTCGCCCTCGACGATTCCGGCAATCTCTACGTCGCGACCGGCGACCATGGCGAAATCTACAAGGTCAATGCCAACGGCCAAAATTCTCTTTTCTTCAAAAGCGACGAGGTCCATATCCGCGTTTTGGCGCTCGATCCGAAGGGCAATCTGATCGCCGGTTCCGACGGCAGCGGCCTCATCTATCGCATCTCCCCGAACGGCGATGCTTTTGTTCTGTATAGCGCGCCGAAAAAGGAAATCACCGCGCTAGCCATCGACGCTACGGGGAACATTTATGCGGCCGCTGCGGGCGAGAAGCGTCCTGGAGCAGGTGCCACTGGCGCGGTGAGTCTTGGGCTGTCCACTCCACCGAGTTCGGTTTCTGGAACTGGCGGTGGCATTACGATCACTGCGACTCCGAGCGCGCCGCCATCGGTTGCCGTGCCCAATCCAGGAGCGAGCGCGACTGGCGGATCAGAAGTCTATCGCATTGCTCCCGATGGCGCGCCCGAGCACCTTTGGAGTTCGCGTGACGACCTGGTCTACGCCCTGGCTTTCGACCAGCGAGGCCGCCTTGTGGCGGGAACCGGCAACCGCGGCCACATTTTCGCCATCAATGGCGTCGACAACTTCACCGACCTGGTCAAAGCCAGCGCCACGCAAGTGACGGCCTTCGCGCGCGCGCCGGGCGGAGGTTTGTACGCTTCCAGCAGCAATCTGGGCAAGATTTTCGTGCTCGGTCCT
The DNA here is from genome assembly GCA_035508395.1 of Terriglobales bacterium. GTDB lineage: Bacteria > Acidobacteriota > Terriglobia > Terriglobales > Acidobacteriaceae > Acidiflorens. Next base: position 83,247 of record DATJNC010000073.1, read on the forward strand.
GGGCCAGCGTCTGAAGGCTCATACGAGAGCGATGTCTTCGACGCCCACGGGTTTTCGCGCTGGGGTCGCGCCAGCATGCGCAGCACGGGCAACCTCGAACTCTATGCGCGCAGCGGGAACGTCGACAATCCCGACCGCAACTGGAGCCCGTGGAGATTAGTTGATAAGTCTGGCGATGCTGAGCCGAAGATCCCGCCTGCGCGCTTTGTGCAGTGGAAGGTCGTTCTGCATGGAGGAAGCGAGGCAGCCACCCGTGCGACCGATCGCGCCGAGAACACGCCTCGCGTCGATAGCGTCCTTCTCTATTACCTGCCGAAAAATGTCGCCCCTGAGATCGACGAGATCACGGTTCAGCCCGGCTATCACTATTCCCCCATTCCGCACGTCACTGGCACCGAGCCGCCTGCCCCGGGGCAACCGCGCTTCGATCCTCCACCACCAACGATTCGTGACCGCGATTCGATCGGGATCCGCTGGCAAGCGCACGACGATAACGACGATCAGTTGGTTTATTCGGTGTTCTACCGCGGCGACAACGAATCCCGGTGGCTGCTGCTCAAGAGTGATCTGAGCGACCACTTCTATTCTTTCGACGCCAGCCTGCTGCCCGACGGCGGCTACACGGTGCTGGTGGTTGCATCCGACGCGCCCTCGCACTCGCCTGGCGACGCGTTATTCGCGCAAAAGGTATCGGCGCGATTCGAAGTCGATAATACAGCTCCGGTGATTGAGAACCTGACTGGAGCGCTGGACGGAAAGCACATCCACGTGCGCTTTCGAGCCACCGATTCGTTTTCGGCGATCAAGCGAGCCGAGTACTCGATCGACGGCGGCGATTGGCTTTTCGTTGAGCCGGTCGGACAGCTGTCGGATGCGAGGACGGAAGATTATGACTTCCGTATCGCGGTCCCTGAACCTCCGGCCATGCCGATACCCCTGGCTGGCGGAATGGCCAACGATCATGTTGTGGTCGTGAGAGCCTATGACCGGTTCGACAATCTGGCCTCGGCAAAGGTAGTGGTGCGCGGAAAGTAAATCGACCCGCTCTTGTTTGGTTTATTGCGACACGTACAGGATCCCGCTCGCCACTCCCTTATCCTTGCTGGCGTCAATGATCTGGTAGAAATCCGTCGCGTCGACAGCATAGAGAATGTAATCCGCCGTCGCGGGTGCAGTTAGGCCAATTGTTCCGGTGCCATTGGCCGTAATGTCGTACGCGCCGCTGACATTGCCGGCCGCGCCTGGAGGATATTGCGTCCCATTCACACCAAGGGTTGAATTTCCCTGGAAAGTAAGCACCAAATTCATGGCGAGCGGCGTGATGCTCGCAACGCTGTCGCTGTTTGTCGCCGCCGCGAAGGTGCCGGTCAGAGAGCTATTGGCGAAGATGCCGCCATTCTGTTTGGGTCCCGTTTGCGGATTCATTGTGCCTGTAATCACTGCCGAACTCGACTGATCAAGCAGGTATCCGCGATTGGCGCCGCTGGCGTAGAGGACGAATGTAGTCGGCGAAACCGCCGGGTTCGCGCCAGGATTCCCCAACATCTGGAAAGTGTACCGGCCGACATTCGAGCCACCGTTGGCAGGAGCGGTTGCGTACTTGTAATTGAAGATCGAAACCGAAAGGGCAGCGCCGTTGTTGTTCTGATCGAATTGACCGCTGAAGTTGCCATTGCCATCGGTCGTCCCGAGCGTCAGTGAGACGTTACTGTTCGCTCCTGTCAGTGCGGAAACCGACGTGGCATTAAAGGCAGCGTTGTTGTAGGTCTTTGTCGAATCCTGAAGGGTCATCGTCCCCAGAACCGTGGGATGAGTCGCGTCGAGTGGGTCGGTAGAAATCACGTAAAGATTCAGCGGCGTATTGGCGTTAGACCCTCCGTTGGCGACAAACGCATCGAAGTGCTGGGTAGCTGCCGTCGTCAGCGTGAAGTGCCAAAGCCCTGTGGTCGTCCCGTCTGCCGTATAAGTGCCGTTAACATTGCAAGGCGCAGAAGAACCGCAGAGGTTCGTGCTGCCGTTATCGTTGACATCCATCAGGCCAGCCGTGATATTGCCGCTGCCGTCAATCGGAACAAGACCCGCGTAGCCAACGCGCGAGCCGCCGGAATCGACCCCGGTCATACCAAAGGCGTAGATCTGAGCGCCGCTGTTAAATGTCTTGTTGGCGGTGACTCTTTCTGCGACTCCGTAGCCAGTCCCCTGATTGTCGGTTTCAATCATCCGGATGTCGCCCGCAATATCGAGCACCGCCTGAAACTGGCTCGGCGAGGCTCCGGTAAGGACAAGTGTTGCCGAGTTATTCGAGTTGTGCGGATCGGTCGTTGAGGCAGTGAACGATCCGCCGGTAATCGAGTTCTTTGTCAGGCCACTCGTAGTTATCGTGTCTTCCACGCCGGAGAGAATCACACCGCTGTTAACAGAAAAAGTGCCCGCAACCAGCACCGAATGTCCGCTGTTGTCGTAACCCGAAAACTTATAGGAGTAGGTTCCAGTTTGTAGCCGGGCCACGCCGGGAGTGACGTTCGCGGGCGTGCAATTGCTCGATTTGTTGGAACACGAGTTGGGGTCGATTGCCGGCGTCGTGCTGATCTCGACGCAGGCTCCCGCGCAACTGTCGGCTGCCGTGTAATAGGCGAGGCCCGAGATCTTGGAATCCTGGACGAAATTCGCGCACGCCGAGCCATTCGCTGTGCAGCTCCAGGTAAATTGCTGCGGAGCATTATCGGGCAGCGCGACCGCCGTGAATTGCTGCGTCAGATTTGGGCCAACCGCCACTGACGCTGGTGTCACCTGGGTCGTGATGTCGGTTATGGTCAAGTCCAGCGTGCCCACCGCGCCACTGTCAGCCTGTAAGGTGGCTGTGACTGAGATTGCGGGTGTGCTCGGTACCGTCGCAGGAGCGACATACGTGGCCGAGCTGCCGGTCGTGTTGGTCAGCGTGCCGCATGGATTGCCGCTTCCACTGCACGAGGCGCCCGTAATGGCCCAATTCACCGCTGTCTGAGTTGTTCCCGTGACTGACACGGTCAGTGGAATCGAAAGTGTGACGCCTGCGACCGAGACGTTATTGGAATTGATCGTGACGCTTGGCCCGGGCGCTCCATTTCCACCAGTGGCGCAGCTGACCGAGAACGCGAGACTTAATAACGAAGCCGCAATCAAACAAAACTTATTCATCATCCGGTCTCTTGAAAATTGGCGGTAAAACCCTGCGGTCCCATTTCCGCCGCCCGGGACTTGCAGGCCTTTTATGCAGCCAAAAGGCCAGTTGCTTATTTGTATCAGTAAGTTACAAATGTACATGAATCCACAAGAGTTGTCTCGGAGCAGCGCAAGGAAGAGGATCTGCTTGCCCAAACGAGTGCGCAAGGGATTGCAACTCGCGAAGGGCGGCTGGGAAATCGGTGTCTAGTACGGGATCAGCGCTGCGCGGCTGCCATCTGGGTGGCGGCCTGGGTGGTGGTCGGGATCGCCTTCGCCGGTTCCGGTGGCATTTGCGCCAGCATTTGCTTCGCAGTGTCGATCAATGGAAGCAAATTCTCAGAAGTAATGCCGAGAGTGCCTCCGGAGAAGCCATCGATATACGCGGAATTGATTCCCACGACCTCGCCACGCCGATTGAGTACGGGTCCGCCGCTGCCGCCGCGCGCCGTGGGCGCGTCATAAATCAGCTTGTCTCCGCTGACGTCGCCGATGTGGCCGAAGGTCGCGGAAGGCCGGATAAGCGACAAAGCAGCGAGTTCGCTGGCCGTGTCTGCATCATCAGGATGAGACGAGAGCCGCTCATAGACCAGGGCCGGCGACTTTGCCACCATGCCCGTTACTCCCATAGGATAGGCAAGAACACTGATCGACTCGCCCACATGGGGCGGCGCAGCCGCAATCGCCAGCGGCTTCAGCCTTTCAGTGAACGCGGTCTTCTCCATGCGCAACACAGCCAGGTCGCCGTGCTTGGCCCACACGATCGGCTGGAGCGCCACCGGCAGCGGCGATCCAGGAAAGTAGGCGACGAGCTTTTCGAGCACGGGAGACTCGCCGGGACGCAATGCGGCAGTAACCTCGCGGTCTCCATACCACGGCTGCGCTACATGCCGATTGGTTGCCACCAACCCTGGCGCCACAACGAAACCGGTTCCAGCGACGCGAGCGCGAAAGTGTTCCGCTTTCCCAGAAATGTGATAGATGCCGTAGATATAGGCGACAGAATCGCGGTCATCGTCGACGGCGGCTGCCGAGAACGATTCCTCCCGCTGCAATTCCTCTACCTGATGTGACAACGTGTGAACCTGCTGTTCGAGGCCGCTGTTGTCCGGAGGCGCGTAGTAGTGCGCCATCAGGAATGCGCCTACCAGCGCGAGTACACCCAGCAGGCCCTGCACAAAGCGCTGCCAGAGTTCCACCACCGGTTCATCTTGTTGTTCGCTGTTGAACATGCGTCGAATGACTTGGTACGAGCGCGAGCTAAAGCCCCGGCAAGGAGGGAGATCCGTGGCAGCTATAATCCTGCCGCAATCGGAAGGCAGCGGGTAGGGTACCTAAGTCGGGAACGGTCGCCCAACGAACGTAACCGGCACTTTGGGGCCATTTAGTCGATGAATCATTGAGTCATTGAGTCATGAAAGGCGGCCGACAGCGCCCGGGCCACGGGCCTGTCTCAATCATTCAATGACTCGCTGGTTCAATCTTTGCGACTCCCGGAGCAGGGTTCGGAAATTTCGTGAAAACGGCCGGATCGTGCCCGGGGATGATCAGGTCGGGGCGAGCTGCGATCTGCTTCATGCGGTCCTGCGCGCGCAGGTTTGATGCCGCGTCAACCGTCGCTCCGATCGGCGCGTGTTTCTCGAGGTTCTCGTAGAGATACATGTTGTCGCTGGCCAGAACAACTGTTCCCACGCTGGTCGCCACCCCGACATACTCCGACTGATAAGTATGTTTGCCGCCCGTGTAGCAGGTCACGCCGGGAAGAATCTGCTGGTTGTCGCCCTGCACCAACCCGACTCGTCCTTCTGTGTTTAGCTTCACCAGCATGAGCACGTCATCTTTGTCGATGCCGCCGTGCGTAGTTTTCGATTGCCACGCCTGGCCGGCGTAATACTCAAGCTCATCTTTTTGAATCCAGATGCGCGCGTTGGGAAACAGGTCCACCCCATCGGCGTGATCCCAATGCATATGGGAGATGATCAAGTCGGTGATATCTTCCGGCTTCAGCCCAACTCGGCTCAGCATGTCGGAGGGCTTAGTGAAATCCTTCACGTCCCAATCTTTAAAAAAGCGCTCATGATAAAAGCCAGAGTCAACCAGGATGTTGCGGCCGTAGCCCCGCACCAGCCAGATCATCATCGCGATATCGATCTTGCGCGCGGGATCGGCGCCGGCCACCAGCTCTTCCACCGGAAATCCAGGGATGGTGGCGTAGCGTAGGGCATAGACCTCGTAAGTCGGACTCGTCTGCGCAGGCGCAGGCGTGGCCGCGCTGACCACCGCCAGGGCGAGCAAAGCGAGGAGGGAGAGCTTGATTGTCAGTTTCAAAAGCAGAAGACGCAGAGGCATAGCTGCGCCATTGTACGTCTTAGCTGACCATCCTGTGGATTTGTGGGGTTAGCGGAAACTCCCCTTTATACGTGCTCAAGCTCGCGCACTGTGCGCTCATTCACCACATTGCCGGTGTTGAGCGTCGAGGCCGGCTCAAACAACACGACCCAGCACTCTTCCTCCGCCACCGGACGATGTTCTACTCCACGCGGAATCACGATGAACTCGCCCTGTTCGATCCACTCCTGATGGTCTTTAAATTCCATGCGGAAGCGGCCTTTGACCACCAGGAACATCTCATCTTCATTGTCGTGATGGTGAAAGACAAAGGGGCTGTCGAACTTGACCAGCTTTACGTATTGCCCGTTAAGTTCGGCGGCGATGCGCGGATTGTAGAAGTCATGAATGCCGGCAAATTTCTGCGCAATGTTGATTTTGGACATGGTTGTCCTCGCAGGCTCTCGGTGCGCTTGGTTGGATTGACCGCCATCGCACGAAGTCGCAAAGAAAAAAGGCCGCCAGTACAAGACCGACGGCCGGGGGTATCTTCATGACTACAACATCCCGAGTGAAAGCGACCGAGTGACTTCCCTTGGTTCGTATTGATTGGTTCGTATCAATTCGCCGGCGAGCGATCAACAATCGCACCAGACCACCCTGGCACAACCCAAGAGGTGGCTGCCCGGTTCGATTGCCTGATCTTCAGCGCCAGACTAGTTGCCGGCCGTTCCAGCGCTCGCGTGTCCGCTGGGCAGAGAGACCCGCACGCCGCGCTGCAGATTTAACTGTGTGGTCGTGGTCCAGTCGACTTCATCGGTCGAAACCACGCCGCTTCCTCCACTGGCCAGTTCATAGCTGATGCGCCCATCCTGATAGCTGTAGTTGCCCACCGCGAGGACCATTCCCGTCTTTAGCACAAATACCGGCACTCCAGCGCTTGTGCCGGCAAAACGCGTGTCGGTCGACACGGTTTGCGCCGGAACGCTTTCGGCCGGAACGTAATCGGCATACTTCACCACCGGCACTTGCCGCGTAACCCGTTCGCTGTAGGCCGGCGTTACCTGGCGGACGGCGAGCCGCGGACCCGCATCCTGATTCGACCCATTGTTGAGCGACCCGTAATAGGCGTTGTTCTCATACTGAGGATCATTCATTGGGCGATCCGCAGGCGGGCGATCGCCAAAGAAGTGCCAATCGGGTCCAAACGTTTGTGCCACGTGAGGAAGTTCGACATCATCCATCAACCGCAGCGTGAGCACGCTCTCACCCTTCAGCGCCGGCCGAGGGCCGCGAGCCGGCAGCATGATGATCTTCCACGGCCAGAGCGGCGGAATCATCCACTCGACGACGTCGCGTTTGGCATGGCCTTTGCCATCGATATCGCCATACTTGTCGACCTTGTAGCCGCGGGTGGAAATCACCTTGGCGTCGAGCGGCATGTCGCCTTCGGGCAAGCCAATGCGGTCGAAGACGATCTTCATGTAGCCTTTGCCCCAGAAATGTCCGGGATCCTGCTCGGCCTCGAGATGGCCGACCAGATAGCTTCCGCGAGGGAAGGCCTGATGCCCGAACTCGGTGAGGGTTCGAAGATGGCAGAGCACGGGATCGCCTACGGCAGCCGTGGCCGACGAGAAGTTAGGCTCGTTTAGCGTGCATTGCAGAAGAGTTCCGGCAGGTAGAATGGTTTCCCGCGCACCGGCACAAAGGGAGAACGTCAGGAGGGACACTACGAGTAAAGCTACCGCAGAGCTGGTCTTCATGAAATCACCTCGGTCTCACGCCCCGGAATTCACGTACGGTCGTGCCAAAGCAACTAGCAGTGAGCCAGCCCCGATTGAACAGAGTAAAACATAAGTCGGAGGAGCGGTCAATTGCGCAAGAATAGCTCTCAGTTCCTGGCTCTCAGTCCTGTCGCGCAGCCCTCAGCTTCCGGCTGTTAGCCAATTGCTGTTTCTGGCCAGTGCGCGCATCCAAATGCGGCCCTGAAGGGCCTTAAGAAATCAGCCAACGCGAGGGCCAAGTTGCGCTCTAGGGTCGAGACCACGGTTTTGGCCCCTCCGCCCCCCCCTATACCGATCTTTTAGAATCAAAGATTTAGCGGAAGCGGAAGGCGCAGAAGATCTAGTGGTTGACATCCGGTGTGGTATATACCATGATATCTACCATAATGAAAACGGCCAAATTGTTTCGAAACGGCCGCAGTCAAGCCGTTCGGCTGCCAGCTGAGTTCCGCTTCGAAGGTTCGGAGGTCTTCGTGCGCCGCGATCAAGCGTCGGGGGACGTGATCCTTTCGCGTCGGCCGGAATCTTGGCGGGGCTTCTTCGATCTGGCGAAGAGTGTCAAGGTTCCGGATGACTTCTTGGCCGACCGCAAGGATAGGCCTCCGCAAAAGCGTGACCTCTTCTAGATGGCGATCCGCTATCTGCTCGATACCAACATAGCCAGCTATGTAATCAAAGGAAACTTCCCGCGTGTGGGCGAGCGGTTGTTGCGCGTGCCAACAGCCGAGGTGGGAATTTCTGTCGTCACCGAGGCCGAGTTGCGCTTTGGTGTGGCCCGGGTTCCGATGGCGCCGAAGTTAGAGACACTGGTCAACGAGTTTCTGGTGCGGGTTGAAATTCTTCCGTGGGATTCGGGATGCGCGCGGCATTTTGCCAAGCTCCGGGCAGCTCTCGAAGAAAGAGGTGAGCCAATGGGCAATCTCGATATGATGATCGCCGCCCAGGCATTGGCGGCGGACGTGGTGTTGGTGACGAACGATCGGGTGTTTAGTCGGCTGAAGGGATTGAAGCTGGAGGATTGGAGTCGATGATCCCCGAACGACATGCACCACAATGGTGTAAAATGATGACATGGCAATGAAGAAGCAGACCCGGCGAAGCGTGACCTTGCCCATGCAGGTGGCTCAGCAGGTTGACCGGCTGGCACGGCGGCGGCGGCTCAGCGACAACCG
>DATJNC010000074.1:0-17384 GCA_035508395.1 Terriglobales bacterium
CCATTCGTTGGTGGTCTTCGCGCAGCAACATGTCAGGGGTCCAGCCGCCGCCACGAATCAATATGTTCTTGCCATTGATTTTGAACAGCCGTTTGTACAGCCCGGGCGCATATTCGCTGACTTCCGATGTGATTTCCCGGATACCGAATTTCGTGCGTGAGACGTCCGATGCTGCGCCTTCTCTTTCAAACGTCAAAGTAAGGTCATAAAGATTTGGCTCGCCCATCTGCGCCGGCCACCAGAGCCGGGGATGACTTAGATTGAGTTGCTGAAATTGTTGCGGCGTAAAAGTGACATCTTTCGACTCGCCAGCCACCAACTCCACCGGCTGCGCAAACTCGATGTTTTCAATCTTTCCTTTCAGCGAGCCGCGAACCGCGTGATTGCTGCCATTGTTGACCAGTGCGGTCACAGTGAGACGCGCGAGATCGTTTGCAGGCGAATCGACTTTCGAACTCACAGCCGCATGTCGAATCGCAACAGGCCCGCTCGAGGTCAGATAGACATCTCGAAACAACCCCATGTCTTTATCGGGTGGCATCGGATTCCAGTCCACAAACGTGATTGCCAGATCGTGTTCCGTGGGCGCCCAAACCTGCACCGCGAGCGCATTCGGGCCGGGCTTTATCGCCCGGGTCACATTGAATTCATACGTGCGCCACGCACCCGCCACCTCGTGCTCATTGGCGATCTTCTTGCCATTCAGAAATATGTTTGCCCGATAGTTGATTCCGCCGAAGTTCAGCCAGACTGTTTTGTCGGCGATTTCAGGAGGCAAAGAGAACTCCTTGCGATACCACCACGACACCGCGTAGGGACTCTCCTTTGGCATTGGGAGTTTGGAAAAGTTCCCTCCAATCGGATAACTCACGCCTGGGTACTGTCGCAGGTTCATGCCAAAGAACGGATCGGGCAACAACTTCTTCTCTACCTGTGCGCCAACGACCGTCGTCGGTACATCAGCATCGATCCAATCTCGCGTCGAGTATCCTGTGATGGAAATTTCTTCGCCTGTGCTCGCGACCTTCGCCGATGACTGGAGAGCCCAACCAGCGTCCAGGTTAATCTGCAAGCTTTCTGGCGAGGCGATTTGTGTGGCCGCGTCTTGAACGAAAATCGCCGCGAACAAGAGAAGGATAACGGTTTTCAAAGTTAACCGGGAATCGGGCCACACCTGCCGCCTGCGAGAGAGAAAATGCCCTGGTGCGCTCATGACACACTATATTAATTCGTTTCAATAGCCAGTTTTTATACATTTTTCTGGATCCCAATGTTCAAGCAGGTTTGCGCTGTTTCCTCATGCGATTCGCTTCTGCAGCCTAGTTTATAATCAATAATTCCGCTTACTTAAGCTTGGGGTAATCAGCAATTTATGATTCGAACTCTGCAAAATGCCGGGCCCACACTGAAGATTGTCCTGGGCGCAATCCTGGTTATCATCTGCGGCGGCATGGTGATCACTCTGATCCCGGGTTTCGGCTCTTCTTCAACTTTTGGTGGTGCCTCCACACCCGGGGTTCTCGCCACGGTTGGGGATGAAAAAGTTACTACTCTCGAAGTGCAGCGCGAAGCGCGTGCATTGATCCAGCGGCAGGGCCAGACTGCGCAAGCGAGCATGCTCATGCCTTTTTTTACCAGCCAGGCCGCCCAGCAGTTGATCAATGAAAGGGCTTTGGTCCTCGAAGCCCGCCGCCTGGGCTTGCGGACCAGCGATGAAGAGCTGCGTGACGATCTCCAGCATGGCCAGCTTGGTCCGACTTTTTTCCCGGACGGTAAATTTATCGGTCAGGAACAGTATGAAGATTTTGTGCAACGCAACGGCATGACTGTTCCCGAATTTGAAACGCTGGAAAAAGATTACATCCTCATTCGCAAGCTCGAGGCTCTGGTCTCGGGCAGCGCCTTCGTCTCCGATGCCGAAGTTCGCGAAGCTTTCGAAAAGCAGGACACTAAGGTCAAGTTCGACTACGCGGTCATTACGCAAGCCGACATTCTCAAGGGATTGCATCCCACCGAAGAGGAACTCAAGGCGTTTTACGATCGCAACAAGGGCGGTTACACAAACTCAATTCCTGAAAAGCGGCAGATCAAATATGTGCTCGTGGATTCCGCCAAAATCAGTGCGAACACGCCTGTGACTGAGCAGGATCTGCAAGCCTATTACGACCAGCACCGCGATGAATACCGTGTGCCTGAGCAAGTGAAGGTCCGCCACATCCTGATCAAGACTCCACTGCCTGGCCCCGATGGCAAGGTCGATGAGAAAGCTGTTGCCGATGCGCGCGCCAAGGCGGAAGACGTTTTGAAGCAGCTCAGGGCCGGTGGCGACTTCGCCAAGCTCGCGGAAAAGTACTCTGAGGATCCGGGAAGCGCAAAAAATGGCGGAGAACTGGGCTGGATTGGCCGCGGCCGTACCGTGCCGGAGTTCGAGAAGGCCGCATTCTCGTTGCCGAAGGGCCAGACCAGCGACCTGGTAAAGAGCAGCTATGGCTTTCACATTATTCAGGTGGAAGACAAGCAGGAAGCGCACGTGAAATTGCTCGCCGAGGTCAAAAACGAAATTCAGGAGAAAGTGAAGCAGCAGAAAGTCGCGCGTGCCGCGGAGGCCGCTTCCAACGCGCTTCTCAGCGCGGCCCATACAGACGGCCTGGATAAAGCTGCTTCAGCCAAAGGCGATTCGTTGGTCACTACCGATTACTTCAGCAAAACCGACACTCTTCCCGGCTTGGGTGCGAACCAGCAGTTCATGGATGCTGTCTTCAACGAACCGGATAAAGCTCTTCCGGATCTCGCACAGGTCCCTCAAGGCTATGTCGTTTTTCAACTGCTCGGAATTCGCCCGCCCGCGACTCCCACCTTTGAAGAGATTCGCCCGCGCGTCGAAGAGCAATTCAAGAGTCAGCGTGCCAGCCTTCTTCTCCAACAAAAAACGCAGGAGCTTTCCGACCGCGCCAAGGCCGAACATGATTTGAAAAAGGCCGCGAAGGAGCTGGGTGCCAGCCTGAAGACCAGCGAGTTCGTGCTTCCGAGTGGCCAGGTTCCCGATATTGGTTCCATGGGCGGTTCAGCCAGTGTCATTTTCACTTTGAAGCCCAGCGAAATCAGCGGTCCCATTACAGCCGGGTCCAATGGCGTGGTGGCACAATTGCTCGATAAGCAGGCGCCGACAGATCAGGAATTCGCCGAAAAGAAGGACCAGATCCGCCAGCAACTGCTTGAGAACAAAAAGAACGAAATATTCCAACTTTTCGTCGCAAACCTCCGCAAGGATATGGAAAAGTCCAACCGGATCAAGATCAATCAGGAAGAAATGAAACGACTGACCAGTCCCGGCAGTGAAGAAGGAATGTAGGCCAGGTCAACCCTTAGCTCTCAATCAGTCATCAGCTCCCTGCCGACGGGCCTGAATTTTTTCTGAGAGCTGACGACTGAAAGCTGAAAGCTGTTTCTGAATGCCATTCGCGCGCGCCAGCGGCCTTTTGCTTCATCCCACATCGCTGCCTTCACGCGGCGGAATTGGCGACTTCGGACCCGCTGCGTATGCATTTGCTGATTATCTCGCCTCCGCGCGTCAAGGCGTCTGGCAAGTACTTCCCCTGGGCCCGCTGGGCTACGGAGATTCGCCCTACTCTTCCACCTCTGCCTTCGCTGGCAATCCTCTGCTCATTAGCCTAGATCGTCTGGCGGATCGCGGCTGGATCGACCGCGCCAAACTCGATGCGCTGCCCTCCGCTGTCGAGCGAGTGAACTATAGTGCCGTCTTCCACCAGAAACTCCCGTTGCTTTTTGAGGCAGCCCGCAATTTCCTGCATTCCGCTTCCGACAAAGCCCGTTCGCGCTACGAAAATTTTTGTCGTGATAACCATTGGTGGCTCGACGATTTCGTTCTTTTCGATGCGCTACGTGCCCAGGCGCGGTTGGAAAGCTGGAACCGCTGGCAGCGTGACCTGACACATCGCGAGCCCGCCGCACTCGAGAAGACTCGCGCGGAGATGCACGACAATCTTGACCTCCGCAGCGCCGTACAATTTTTCTTCTACGAACAATGGCAGGCGCTTCGCTCATATTGCCATCAGCATGCAGTTCGCATTGCCGGCGACATCGCCATTTTTGTCAGCTTCGATAGTGCCGACGTTTGGACCCATCCCGACCTCTTCCGCCTGAACGCCGATCTTGTTCCCGAAGTCGTCGCCGGCGTTCCCCCTGACTTTTTCAGCAAACAGGGCCAGCGTTGGGGCAACCCACTTTATCGGTGGGACGTGATGAAATCCCAGGGCTATTCCTGGTGGATCGATCGCTTGCGCTGGGCCACTCGGAATTTTGACTACATTCGTCTCGATCATTTTCGCGGCTTCGCCCAATTTTGGGAGATTCCCGCCGATGAGCCAACCGCCATCAATGGCCGCTGGGTCGACGGTCCCAAAGATGATTTATTCGAAAAAGTGCGCGAAACCCTTGGTGGCCTTCCGTTTTTTGCCGAAGATCTCGGTTACATCACTCCGGATGTCCACGCCCTTCGAGAGCGGCTGCGCATTCCTGGCATGGCTGTCTTGCAATTCGGCTTTGGTGATCCCGGCGCGCACATGTACTTGCCCCACGCCTTCACCGCTGAAAAAGTCGTTTACACTGGCACGCACGATAATGACACGCTTCGCGGGTGGTGGAATTCGGCGCTGCCCGAAAAAGAGCGTCGCCATGTCGAGGCTTATCTCGGCCGCAGCGATGATGGCGTCAATTGGGCCATGATTCGCGCGGCTCTCGCCTCGCCCGCCAGCCTCGCGGTAATTCCGCTGCAAGATGTTCTCGGACTCGGCAGCGAGGCGCGCATGAATGTTCCCAGCCTCAACGGAGGCAATTGGTGTTGGCGCTTCAGCCAGGAGATGCTGCGCCCCGAATTTGCGGAAAAACTTGCTACGTTGGCCGAAGTCTGTGATCGGGTTCCCGAGCCAGCGGCTGCCAATGAAGAAGATTGGGCAGCCTGAGTAGTGTATCCTCACAGTTCGACCCAACTTCTTTCCGGATTGTGGAGCATCTTCCGTGACCGAGCCCATCATTCGCGCCCAGGCTGTCGAAAAGTTCTACACGCAGCCCGATGGCAGCCGTATCGAGGTCATTGCGCCCATCAATCTTGACGTCGATCCCGGCAAGATCATCGCGCTCCTCGGTCCCTCCGGTTGCGGCAAATCAACCTTGCTGCGCATTCTCACTGGCCTCAGCAAGCCCTCTTCCGGCGAAGTCTTGTGGCACGGCCAACCAATCGATTCACAGTCCGCCGGCGTGGCCATCGTCTTTCAAAGCTTTGCGCTTTTTCCCTGGCTGACTGTTGTTGATAATGTTGAGGCTCCGCTCGAAGCCCGCGGCGTCGTTGCCATCGAGCGCCATAAGCGCGCTCTGCGCATCCTCGACACCGTCGGCCTCGACGGTTTCGAAAGCGCCTACCCCAAAGAGCTTTCCGGAGGCATGAAGCAACGGGTCGGCTTCGCTCGCGCCCTGGTCGTCGAGCCCGAAGTGCTGTTCATGGACGAGCCTTTCTCAGCGCTCGACGTCCTCACCGCCGAAAACCTGCGCAACGAACTCCTCGAACTTTGGATTAACAAGAAGATGCCGACCAGCGCTATCTTCATCGTGACCCACAACATCGAAGAAGCCATTCTGCTCGCCGATCGCGTCATCGTTTTAGGCCGAAACCCAGCCCGTGTGCGCGCGGACTTCACCATCGAGCTTCCGCATTTCCGCGATCGCAAATCGCCGCGCTTTGTCGAACTGGTCGACTACGTTTACAAGATCATGACCCAGCCTGACCTCGAGCTTGCAGTCCCTGGCGCTCAGGCATCCGCGCAAAAACCGGCTCGCCAGAAGTATCAGATGCTCCCTCACGCCCGCGTCGGCGGCATCGCCGGCCTACTCGAATTGCTCCAGGATCGCGGCGGCAAAGAAGATCTCTATCGCCTCGCAGAAGAATTGATCATGGATGCCGAGGATCTGCTTCCTATCGTCGAAGCCTCTGTCCTCCTCGGTTTTGCCGCGCTCAAAGAAGGTGACGTCGAAATCACGACGGAGGGATCGCACTTTTCTGAAGCTGACATCCTTACTCGCAAGACTCTCTTTCGTCAGGCCGCCCTCAAGCACGTCATGATTCTTCAGCAAATCGACAGCATTCTTCACGCAAAGACCGATCACTCGATCTCCGAAGAATTTTTCTACGACATTCTCGATGAGCATTTCAGTCAGGATGAGGTTGAGCGCCAGTTCGATACCGCCATGAATTGGGGCCGCTACGCCGAAATCTTTGACTTCGATCGTGAAGCGCATCGCCTCGTCCTCGCCGAACCGGTCTCTGAACCGCATCCACCCACCATGCCGGTACAGCCGTGACCGTCGCGGAGCTTAAAGGACCGCCCTCGAAACGACCCGCGCGCGCCCCACGTCTTCGCCTTCGCAGCCCGCTTCGTATCTGGTCAATGCTGCCGCGGCCAACCGTTGTGGGCTTGCCCGACCTCGTCATGTTTGCGGCGGGACTCGCGCTTTTCTATGGAATCGTCGAAATCGGCCGCAATTGGCTCGGTCCTTTTCGAGCGCAGGTTGAAATCAGCCGCAGTCCCGCCGCGCTCCCCGTCTACGCCGGATACTCACTCCTTCGCATCGCCCTCGCCTATCTGCTTAGCCTGATCTTCGCTATCGTCTACGGATACATCGCTGCCTACCGTCCCCGCGCCGAGCGCTTCATGATTCCTCTGCTCGACGTGTTGCAGTCGATCCCGGTCCTCAGTTTTCTTCCTGGTGTCATGCTTGCCATGGCCGCGCTTTTTCCCGGACGCCAACTCGGCGTCGAACTCGGCGCGGTTCTTCTCATCTTCACCGGCCAGGTGTGGAACATGGCCTTCAGCTTCTATGCCTCTCTTAAGAGCATCCCTCGTGAGATGCGCGAAGCCGCAACCATTTATCGCTTCAACTGGTGGCAGCGTTTCCTGCAGGTCGAATTACCATTCGCCACCATCGGCCTCGTTTGGAATTCGATGATGTCCGTCGCCGGAGCCTGGTTTTTTCTCATGGCATGCGAGCAGTTCACCGACTTTCGTCTGCCCGGCCTTGGCTCTTATCTGCAGGCCGCCGCCGATAGTGGCGACACCCGTTCGATTCTGCTGGGCATTCTCACTATGGTCACTGTCATCGTGTTGATGGACCAGATCATCTGGCGACCCGTGATCGCCTGGGCGGAAAAATTCAAATTCGAGCAGGTCGAGAGCACCGACGCGCCAAGCTCATGGGTGCTCGAATTCCTGCGTCGCTCGCGCGGATTTGGCTATCTCCGCAAGAACATGGTGCGTCCGGTCCGCGAACAGATGGTGCACTACTTTGCCCATCAGCACGAAGTGCAAGTTCAAAGCTCCGAAGAAAGTTCCTCGACAGTATGGCTCGGGCGAATTGTTGCCGTTGCCGCGCTGATCGCCGTCGGATATTCCATCGTGCGCGTAGTTTTGATTCTCGTCGGCTTGTCGGGCCACGATTTCCGCGAGATCGGTCTGGGACTCGGCGCAACCATTCTTCGTGTCAATGCAGCGCTCGTTCTCGGCGCCCTCTGGACCATCCCCGTTGGCGTCGCGGTCGGCTTCAATTCACGCCTGGCGCGCATTGCGCAACCTCTGGCACAAATCGCTGCTTCCGTTCCCGCCACGGCTCTTTTCCCGGTCGTTCTTCTAGTTCTCATCAAGCTTGGCGGAGGACTTGGTATCGGCTCGATCGTCCTGCTTCTGCTCGGCACGCAGTGGTACATCCTGTTCAACGTGATCGCCGGCGCGATGGCCATCCCCACCGACCTCAAAGAGGCTGCCAGAATCTTCGGCCTCCGCGGTTGGGAACGCTGGCAGAAGCTGATCCTTCCCGGCATCTTCCCATTCCTTGTCACCGGTCTCATCACCGCTTCCGGTGGCGCATGGAACGCCAGCATCGTTGCCGAATACTTCCACTTCAAAGGCCAGACATACTCCACCACCGGAATCGGCGCGGTTATCTCCGCCGCCACGGACGCGAAGAACTTTAATCTCCTTCTCGCCGGCACTATCGCGCTCGCCGCAATCGTCGTGATCACGAATCGTCTCATCTGGCGACGGCTTTATCGTCTCGCCGAAACGCGCTTCAAGCTCGAAACCTAGCGGCTGGGACATTTCGTCCCACCATCCCTCGCGTCCCACCTTGTTTGCTGTCACTTCATCGCGCCACTAATATTTCGCCATGGTCGAGGAACGATATCGTTATCACTTCGACGGTTGCGTGCGCAAAGCCGAGCTCGCCATCTACGGCTTTCTTGCTGTTCTGCTCACAGTGACGGCAGTGGCGGCTCTTGCGGATGGGGGACTCTCCTTGTGGAGCGGCATCCGCACCATGTCGATTTCTGCCAAGGCTTTCGAAGTTCTCGATCGGCTTCTCTTCGTTTTGATGGTCGTCGAAATTTTGCACACTGTCAGCATTTCCATTCGTTCGCACATTCTAGTGACTGAGCCGTTCCTCGTTGTGGGCCTGATTGCGTCCATCCGGCGTATTCTTGTCATTACGCTCGAAGCCTCCACTCTCGCCAAGGGAGGAGCTTGGAACGGACCATCGGAAAGTATCTTTCGCGCCTCCATGATCGAGCTGGGATTGCTCGGCCTGTTGATTCTCATCCTGGTTTTTTCCATCACTTTGTTGCGCCGCTCAACTCCCACCCCTGAAGCTCTCGAAACTCAGATTTCCGAACCACTAGCTGAGTCTTTCTCCGCGCGTTTTCAGGCTCGATCCACTCCTCGCCACTCCCCGGCCCTGTGACCCTCGTCACTTTTGTCTATGACTATCGCTGATGCTCTTACGTGCTCACTTTGCTAATACTTGATTCACGAAGCATTAACGTTCTCTTTATAAAGTTGCAAAGAAGGCCAAGAGAGAATCAGTTATGCCTAGATTGCCCTTTGCGGGAGACGATCAGGATTCAGGCGTTCTCACCCAGCCGCCGATCGTTCCCGGCCTTCCTGGTTTCGCCGGAAAATTCGTCCCCATGAAGCAGGCTCGCGACCTGTATCGTCGCGTCTCTGCCGCCTCCGAGGGCTTTCGGCTCGAGGCACTGCTCGCGGAGATGAAAATCGATCTCCAGATCCAGCCTTCCGATTTTGAGCGCATCCCCGCGAAAGGCCCAGTCGTCGCTATCGCCAATCATCCCTTCGGCGTTCTCGATGGAGCTGCTCTCGCGGTCCTGCTTTCTCGCGTTCGCCCCGATGTCCGCCTGCTCGCGAACTCCTTGCTGGCCGGCATTCCCGAGCTTCATAAGCACTGCATTTTTGTCGATCCTTTTCAAACGCAATCTTCCGCCGACAAAAATCTCCGGCCTCTTAAGCAAGCAATCGACTGGCTGCGCCAGGGTGGAGCGCTCGCCGTTTTTCCCGCCGGCGAGGTTTCGCAGATCAACGTTCGTCAGGCGCAGGTCACCGATCCCGAATGGAGCACCGTCGCCGCACGTCTCCTGCGAAAAACCGGTGCCGCCGCTCTCCCGGTTTATTTTTGCGGCCGCAACAGCATGACCTTCCAGTTGCTTGGCCTCATCCATCCGCGCCTGCGTACACTTTTTCTGTTGCAAGAATTTTTCCAGCAAAGCGAAAAAGAGGTCCGCGTTCGCATCGGAAAGCCGATTCCATCGGAGTTCATCACCAGCCTCGAAAGCGACGAAGAGGCCACCGAATACCTCCGCCTTCGCACCTATCTGCTGTCTTATCGCGGAAAGAAGCCCGTCTCATTGCCAACTAAGGTTCGCGCCAAGCTGCCTCGCAGGCCGCAGGAGCCCATTGCCTCTGCCGTTCCAAAGCGCTTCATTGTCGCCGACATCGAAGCATTGCCTGCCGATCGCCTGCTCACAGAAAACTCGGAGTTCGCCGTCTACGCCGCCCGCGGCCTCGAAATGTCGCATCTTCTCGACGAACTCGGGCGCCTGCGCGAAGTCACCTTCCGCGCCGCCGGCGAAGGCACCGGCCGCGGCGCCGATATCGATCATTTCGACGACTACTACTGGCACATTTTGTTATGGGACAAAGAAAACCAGGAACTGGCCGGCGCTTATCGTGCTGGCAACACTGACGAGATCATTCGTGCCCACGGCATCAAGGGCCTCTATACGAATACCGTTTTCCGCTATGACGAACGTCTCTTCCTGAAAATCGGTTCCGCGCTTGAACTGGGGCGCTCCTTCGTTCGCCGAGAATATCAGCGCCAATTCGCGCCTCTCCTCTTTCTATGGAAGGGCATCGCCCGTTTCATCACCAGGCACCCGGAAACTCCGGTGCTGTTTGGCGCAGTCAGCATTAGCAATGAATACAGCCGCCTGTCGCGCGAGATGATCGTCCGTTATTTCGAGCAACGCGATGATGGCCACGACTTCTCCGACTTGATACAGCCGCGCACACCGTTTCGCGCTCCCATCCTTCGCCGGTGGGATTGTGGCGCTGTCTGCAGCGCGCTTCGCGATCTCGATGAATTAGCCGAACCGATTTCCGATGTGGAGGAAGATGGCAAGGGTCTGCCTATCCTCATCCGGCAATATGCCAAGCTCGGAGGCAAGCTGATTGCTTTCAATCTGGATCGCAAATTTTCAGATGTGGTCGACGGTCTGGTCGTCGTCGATCTTCGCCAGACCAATCCTGGCGTCCTCGAGCGTTACATGGGCAAGGATGGCGTCAGCGCCTTCCGGCGTTTCCACCACCTGAATTAACCCTTTTCGATTTGAGTGCTGTCAGAGCTTGGGTGTCGCGGCGCGTGCGCGCCGCGATTCGGAGCGTGATCCATGTTCAGCTTTGGGAGGAGAGCATGTCGGATCACACTATTCTCCAGCAGCGCCCGCGGCCCATTTGCCTCATGGTGTGCAAAGCGCTCACAACGTGGCAGTCTTCCTACAGCACCATCCCCTTGCGACGCAGGAAGCCCGCGATCATCACCAAACCTGTTCCCAATAGGCCTAGCGTGCCCGGTTCGGGAGTTGCCAGATGAGTCGTCCCGAAATTAATATTCCCTTGGTGATCGACCTTTAACTGGTTCCAGTACGTGTAGATCGTCTGTGTCGTCGTACCGGAAACAGTGCGCCCCGTCCAAAGCATCCCCTGGATCTTCCCAGTCAGCTGATATTCGTGAAAATAGTTGTTAGCAGCTACCATGGTCCAGTCGATCGGGCCTACGAATGTTCCTTGAAAGATGACTCCCCTCGGCACACCATAATTCCCAGCGCCGCTTATGACGAAGCTCGATCCCACGCTCGAAAACTGGCCGCCGGTCCAGATGCTCCCGCTCGATCCGATGAAAGCACCTGTCCAGAAACTCACGTATCCCAACGCATGTCCCGACGGCGCGGACGACCCGTCAAAGCTCTTCAGCTCCGATCTTTGTGAACTGATGCCGGAATCCAGGATGGTGACAACACCGAACTTATTCGTTAAATCAATACCGTCTGCGCGCGCGGCGATTGGCGACACAACCGCCAGCAGCGTCACCAGCACAAGAACGAACGCAACTCGTCTCATTGTTCCTCCACAGAACATATAGGTGACCCGGCCAGTCGGGCGAGCGAGTGGTCGAATTCACGAAATTTCTTGCCTGATATTCAGCCTTTGACAGCTATGCCGCCAGGCTTTTTCGGTTCAATCAGCTACTGAACAATGGTGAGGGAGGATTGTTGAAGCAAAAGTATTTTGCCACTCTCCGCTTCGAAATGAAGTGACCCATGTCACCCGCGCGAGTGATAGCGCCTGATCGACGGTCAATCCGGTGTGCACGAACCCCGCCAGTCGCTTGGGCCCGGCCAGTGTTCTTTACTAAATTCAGGTCTGCGTTGAGAATAGGAGTTTCGGACTGACTGCAGGATTTCGCTAGTCCGGGTTTGAGCAAGGAGCCATCATGCCAGCTACTGGGGAACTCATTCGTCTCATGAACTACGTCGACGACATTGCTGCCATCCTTCGCCGCATCAACGTCGCGTTGCCGACCATGACTGACGAGGAACGCGCCCGCCTCGCCGAATACTTCCGCAAATCCGAACCTAGCCTCGAACACTTCTTGGATCAGCTCGACAAGGCAGCGAAATAGTGGCAGAGGCCCGAGAAACCATCCGAACCGTCGCTGTCATTGGCGCAGGGATCATGGGCCGAGGCATCGCTCACGCCGCAGCCCTTGGCGGCTATCGCACCATTCTTGAAGACCTTCTCCCCAATGCGCTGCGCAAGGCCGAAACCGAAATCCGCACCAATCTCAATAAGGCCGTCGAACTCGGTAAAGTCGATTCCGCGGATGCCGATGCCGCCTTTGCCCGCATCGAATTCGCCGGTTCGGTCGATCAGGCTGCCCGTGAAGCCGACCTGGTCATCGAAGCCGTTCCCGAGGAGATGGAATCGAAAATCGAGATCTTCACCCTCCTCGACAAGATCTGCCGTCCTTTGACCATCCTAGCCTCCAACACGTCTTCGCTCAGCATCACCGAAATCGCCAGCGTCACCTACCGTGCGAAAAAATGTGTAGGGATGCACTTCTTCAATCCCGTCCACAAGATGAAATTGCTCGAGGTTGTCCGCGCGCTCGAAACCGACACCGAAACACTCGCTGCCGTTGTCGAAGTTGGAAAACGCATGGGCAAAGAAGTTGTCGTTGTGAAAGAAGCCCCCGGATTCATCACCAGCCGCATCAACGCCATGATCGGCAACGAAGCGTTTTACATGCTGCAGGAAGGCGTCGCTACCGCCGAAGACATCGATAAGGCGCTCAAGCTCGGCCTCAACCATCCTATGGGCCCATTCGAACTGGTCGATCTCGTCGGCCTCGACACCCGCCTTCACATCCTCGAATACCTGCACAAAGCACTCGGTGAAAAATTTCGCCCCTGCCCATTGCTCGCCCAATATGTGAAAGCCGGAAGGCTTGGCCGCAAATCCGGGCGCGGAGTTTACGAATATACAGAGAAGAACCAAGCGGCATCTTGATCCGGGTGGCAGTTCCTTTTCTTACTCCACTTGCAACCGCGTGATCACCGATCCGATTCGCCCGCTCAGTTCATCGCGCACCACCATGTGAACCGTGTAGTCGCCCGGTCCCAGCTCGACGACACCTTTCAGAGCGAGCCCCTTTTCTCGGATGTTCTTAGCGACTTCTTCTTTCGGGTAAAGATCAATTCGCTTTTCCGAAACCGGAGCCGCTTGCAACCCTTCGCCCGTGACTGCCGAAACAATGAGGTCCAGCGAAATATGATTCTTGTCGGAACTATCGGCCAGAGCCACATTTGGGACCAGCTCTACCACATAATGCAGTCGTTTTTTGCCGCTTTCGGGGGCTGGGTCAGTTGCCTCCCAACGCCCGTTCATGCCAATGGATGTGTACTCCAATGGCGAATGTAATGCCGAGGCGATGTCATTGACGTCGCTCGACCCGGACGCGCTCGTTCCTGTAGGAACAAAGAAGCCGGTTCGGGATCGAATATTCACATGCTCGCGTTTAACCTTCACGGCGATCTTGTGCCATCCGGGGCGCGAGCGCTCCAGATAATAGCCGAGCATGTAATACTGCGTGGAGTCGTGAACCGCTTCGCGAAAACCTTTCACCAGATCATTTGAGTTGTAGTAAGCACGGCCACCCGTTGCCGCCGCAAACAGCTCAAATGTTGACTGGGTGTCGACTTGCCGCCACATGGTGTTGTGCATATAGCTGGTTGGCCGCCCTGGCCGGCTCGGTGTCGAGATTGAGGCGTTTGGCATGTTAGTCTGTAGCCCTTTTACATCGATGGGATAAAGCGCAATTCCCGCATCATTCAACAGTTGCCATGTCCGCTCATACACCGGCAGCACATCCGTAAGGGAATCCCGTCCCGCCGGAGCCAGTTGCATCGTGGTATCGCTGACGCTGAAGGGAAATCCTCCACTCGCCCAGATCAGGGACTTGCGTCCCGGAAATCCAGCGACCGACTGTGCCACTTGTTGCATTCCTTCGAGTGTGTACAAAATCGCCACACGCTGCTGAAAGGATTGAAAATTCAGAGCCGCGTCTTCGATCATCGTTTGCATGCGGTTCACTTCCTGTTGCACCGCACTGGTTGTCGCCGCCAATGTTCCCGGTCTCCCGCCTCCACCGCTCGCCCCGCTATCACCCGCGGCGCTGCCCTCTGGGCTGGCACTTCCCGTCATGGCTTCCATCTCCTCGTCGCCATCGACAAGTTTTGTTGCATCGCCTCTTGCTTGATGGAGCGCCGCAATCAACAAGGCAGGATCAGAAGTAAAGTCGTGCATCAAGTGGATGCCGTTTCGGTCCAGAGTCAGCAATCCCGTTGGCTCGCGGCGATCCAGTGATTGGGAAAGATACTTAAGCAGCTCATTTTTCAAATAGGCCTGGTCGGCAAACCGTGTATTCAGAAGATCGACCACGATCAATGTAACGCGATGCGCAATTCCGCCGCCTGCATAATTGCTGAATGTGTTGGCATACTTGGCCGAAGCAATTCGACCGGGGTCACTCGCGATCTCTTCGAAGGTAGCGATCGCGCGCTCGGAGCCGTTCTCAAGGACTATAAAATCCTCCTTCTTTAGACCGCTAATATGCGTCCCTGATTTATCCGTGACCAGTGCCGGAACCAGCAC
Source organism: Terriglobales bacterium (assembly GCA_035508395.1). Lineage (GTDB taxonomy): Bacteria > Acidobacteriota > Terriglobia > Terriglobales > Acidobacteriaceae > Acidiflorens. The sequence continues at coordinate 14,625 of DATJNC010000074.1, forward strand.
TAACTGCGTTCGCGCGCTAAACTTGGCTGTCTCCGTAAGCTGTTTTTCGTCATTTCCGGCCCAAGACGGTAAAGAAGAGAAGACAACAACGATTACCGCGCAACCGTACAGTCGGTATTTGAGCCATCGATTCTTAACTAGCACTTTGTTCTCGATTCCCACTCATCAAGAAAATTCCGCGGAACATTGTCGTCGGGTTAGCCAGCCGGCAGAGCGCAGTTATTCTATTGCAAGGCGCCTGTTCAATTGTCAACAAGTGTCAACAAACGGCTGATAGTCCTTAGTCCTACGCATATCGTGGCCGATAGTCTTGCCCTGCGTGAGGCAGCAATCCACAATCCCCCAGCATCTCACTACCATGATTAGATTACTCGGGAGTGTCGCCCTCATCGTGTGTCTTTCCGTACTTCCGGCCCGCGCGGCTCTGGGCGGTGACGTTACATCGATCGACGCCGATCAGGTGCGGATGAAAGGCAGCGTCGAACTCAAGCAATCCGCTGCTTTCAATGTTCACCAGATCAAAGTGCCCACGGGCACCCTGGTGCGCGAATATGTTTCCCCGGCAGGCAGGGTTTTCGCCATCGCCTGGAATGGCCCATTCCTTCCCGATCTTCAGCAGTTGCTCGGAAACTACTTCGATCAGTATTCCGCAGGTGTGAAAGCTAATAAGGCCAGTTATATCGGCCGGCGTCCCCTGAACCTGCAGCTTCCTGGATTAGTGGTTCAGATGACCGGTCACGTTCGCGATTATCACGGCCGCGCCTACCTGCCCAATGAAGTTCCCGACGGAGTGAAAGTGGAGGATCTGTGGTAAGCCCGCGAATCTCGAATCTCAAATTCTCAAATCACCGACCCTCCTATCGACGAACCCTGAGCCGATTGCTCGGCTGTCTTTCCCTGGGTGCTTTTACTTTCCTTGCCGCATGTGGAGGCAGCAGCAGTTCCTCCAATCACAGCACCACTCCGCCTCCAACCGGGAATAATGTCCAGGCGATCGCCGTCAATGGAGGCCCTGTTGCCGGCCAGATCTATCCCGACGCTGCCTTCACTAGTGTTACCGTCTGCGCCCCTGGCACCTCCACCTGCCAGACCATCGATGGCATTCTCGTCGACACCGGTTCGAGTGGCCTCAGAATCCTTGCCTCCGCCCTCACCGGCACATTTCCGAACGTGACCATCTCCGGCAACAACGCATACAACTGCGTCAACTTCATCGACGGCTCTTATCTCTGGGGACCCATGGTTCAGGCCGATATCGAAATGGGCGGCGAGAAAACAAGCAGCGCCAGCGTCCAGCTCATCGAGAATCCCTCGGGCTTTACGGTTCCTGTGGCTTGCTCCCAGGGAGGTGTGAACGAAGATACTCAATCCGGGCTCGGCGCCAATGGCATTCTCGGCGTCGGCATGGAACCCACCGACTGCTATATCGACGGTCAATCGCCTTGCGTCTCTACGCCCGGCTTTTCGCCTCCGCCCGCTTACTTCACCTGTGGCACCACAGGCAATTGCCAGACTTCGTTTGTGCCTTTGGCCCAGCAACTCATCAATCCCGTCGTCGGTTTTTCCACCGATAACAACGGCGTGATCATCGAACTGCAATCCGTCGATGGCGCGGCCGCCACCGCCACCGGTTCCATGATCTTCGGCATTGGCACGCAGTCCAACAATGCCTTGGGTTCTGCCACTGTTTTCACCGTCGATCCCACCGACGACAACTTCACCACCAACTTCAACAACCAGTCGTTAATCGACAGCTTTATCGATAGCGGCTCCAACGGCTTGTTTTTTCAGGACGCGATACCACAGTGCAGCGTGGATACGGGTTTCTATTGTCCCAGCTCCACACTCAATCTTTCCGCGCAAAATGTCGGAGCCAATGACGCTCAAAGCACAGTCAACTTCAGCGTGGATAACGCCATTCAAACCAATTCCAGCGATACCGCCTTCGCCAATCTCGCTGGTCCGGCTCCGGGTGCCTCCGGCACGTGCTCCACGAACAATCCCAACGCGTGCATTTTTGATTGGGGTCTGCCCTTCTTTTTCGGCCGCAACGTCTACGTCGCGATCGACGGACAAGCAGCCCCATCCGGAACGCCGGCCGCGCCATGGTGGGCCTACTAAAATCAGCCCTCTATGCAGTTTCTGCGCTCAACGAAATTCTGTTATTCCGGCTTCAACAAAGGTCTGTCATCCCGAGCGAAGCGGAATTGCCACCTTTTGTGGCAATTTTGCGCAGTCGAGGGACCTTGTGTTTATTGAAAGACTTGGTCACGAACACGATCAAACCGAAAAGGGCCAGGCATTCTCGCCCGGCCCTTCCGTTCAAACGCTTCTGGATTAATTAATGTCCTGCCGCTGCTCCAGCTTGGTCACTAGCCCTTGTACATACACCTTTTGGTTGTCGGGCGCTCCCGCCAGCGCCACCTTCATCTCCTTCGCGGCGTCATCGTACTTGCCCTCCGAGCAGTACATCCGCGCCAGCCCTGAATGCACAAACCACATATCGGGATGTTTCTTTGCATTCTCGCGGAAAATTAAGAACGCCTCGTCACTCCGCTTTTCGCCTTGCAATCCACGCGCATACAAATGCAGCTGCAATGGAGTCGCGAGTTCGAGCGCACGCTTCTCCGCCATCGCTGCGTCGTCCTTGCGGTTCATCGCCAACAGCACCTTTGACTTCGTGATTTCGTTGTCGTATCGATCTTCGTTCTCGATCGACTTGTTCGAATAGGTCAAGGCGTCTGGCAAATCGACCTTCTC
>DATJNC010000075.1:0-13685 GCA_035508395.1 Terriglobales bacterium
CGCCGGGCCGAGTTCCTTCCGGTCATGCGCCTTCGAAATTCCAACCGACGAGCCCAGATTCGCCGGCTTCACAAATACCGGGTATTTCAGTCTGCTCTCGACCAGCTTCTCAACTTTTTTCGGCGCGTTCTCCCATGCCGACCGCAGTACTGTCACATGTCTCACGATTGGCAAGCCTGCTGCACGGAATAACGACTTCATTACATCTTTATCCATGCCCGCGGCCGATCCCAGCACCCCAGCGCCGACATAAGCGAGATCCGCCAGCTCGAGCAGACCCTGAATGGTCCCGTCCTCGCCAAACGTCCCATGCAACACCGGGAAAATTACATCGACATTGATAGCGCGATCGGAGGCGCGCCGCAAAGTCGAAGCATCCGTCTGGAAGGGCGCTAGTCCTGCCTCCCGACGCACGGGTTCCGGTGGAACCACAACTGCTTCTCCAGTTGCCAGCACCGCCGCCCCCGGAGTTGCCTCCGGATCGCCCGCCCGCAAATGTTTTTCTTCGTGCGCGCCCGCATCTCCCTTCAGCAACCGTTCCGCACTCTCTGCCGTCAGCCAGCGCCCGTCCTTAGTAATGCCGATCGGAACCACGTCGTATTTCGTTTTATCGATTGCCTTGAGAACGGAAGCCGCCGAGAGCAGCGACACCTCATGCTCGCCGCTGCGTCCGCCGAATAAAATGCCCACGCGAAGCTTCGCCATAAGCAATCAGTCTGGAGGCCGGGCGCCATTCCCGTCAATTGCCCGAAAGGTTCCGGCACACTTGTCACATACGCGCCTATAAAGCATAAGGAGCGGAGCCGCCCCCACGGCCCGCTCCTTATGGATGCCCCGAATGTCACCGCTTGAGGAGTTGCTGGTTGACAACTCCACAAATCGAAATTCGTTCGAGGACTTCAGACCCCGACCGTATTACTGCACCGTCACACTGATGGTCGTGGTGTGCATCACCGCACCCGATGTGGCGTTTACCACAATCGAGCCCGTTCCCAGATTCATCGAGCTGTTGTTGCTGTTCTTCGAGCCTCCGCATGCGGTAGAAACAAGCAGGGTGCCCGCAATCAAAAAGCTCGCAACCGCCGCGAGCACTAATGTAAAGAGCCTCTTCTTCCTGCGGAATCCCGCAAAGAAGCACCCGAACATTCCCGCTCCGGTCAGCATCGCCATCAATCCAGCTTGGCTGTATTGCTGAACACCAGTCTGAGCCATCACCGTCAGCGTCGTATTGGCAGCTCCGCTTGCCGGGGTGACGCTCCTCGGATTCAGCGAACAGGTGAAGCCCGATGGAGCTGTGCATGTGAAGCTGACGCTGCTTGCAAATCCGTTAGCCGGCGTGACATTGATCGCGAAATTCATCGATCCGCCCGGCGTCACCGTGCCACTTGTCGGGTTCGAGGTAACCGAAAAGTCGGCGGTTCCCGACGTAGCCGCGGCGATCGACCCGAATAATCCGTGGCCGCGCGCGACACCTGCGGTGAAGTAGAGCGTATTTGAGTCACCCGTGCCTCCAGCCCCGAACACCAGCGCCCACAAGGCATTATTGGTGATGGGGGTGCCGGTCGAATCCTGCAGCTGGCCGATGAAGTTGCCGGTTGCAGAGTCAAATGCGTTGATCGTGCCATCGCCGAAATTTCCGATAAGAATGTCGTTGCTGAAGGCGCCGAAGTTCGAGCTCGCCTGTACTACTCCCCAGGGCGCATTCAACTGAGCATTCGATACGAACCGTTTCACGAAATTTCCGTCAAGGTCGTAAATGTCGACGAATCCATTCCCGGCCCCGGCCATGGCATTGGTTTTTGTGGAATTTTGCAGTGCGTAGGTCACGAATACCTGATTACCCACCTGCTGAATATTGAACGGCGCATATCCCGCTGGCAGGTTTGGGTCAGTGAACGAACCAGCCGGCGCTAGCGGCGCGAAACTCTGCGTATAGGCCTCAATGGATCCGCTACTGAAGTTCGCGGCTGCCAGAAATGGCGCGGTGTCGGAGGGGCTCAGAAGCGCGAGCCCGGTATAGACCGATCCCTTCGATGAGTTATCCACGGCAATAATGGCGTTCCCTGTCCCGTTCCAGCCTGCGATAGCGCCGTCCTGGGTAACAAACAGAAATTGGCTGGAGACACCGCCCACCATGAACCCGACGGTTGTGTTGATGACCGTCCCCGTGGGCGTTGAATGGGAAGTATCCCCGGTTGGCGCCGGGATCGTAACCGTAAGTTCCAGATCTCCACTTGCGTCATAGACAGTCGAATTGCCCGTCCCATTGTCCGAGATCCAAAACGGTTGACCGGGAACGAACGAAATCCCCCACGGATTAATCAGATTGGGGTCTGCGTGGTTCGCTGCTCCCGCCATATCCGAAACGAGGTTTGTTTGCTGATATGCGTTGCCTTGCGCTCGCGCGATTGCACCTGACAAAGCCATCACCGCCAGAACAAGGGCGCAAAACATGAACTTGCTTTTCACTGCTCACCTCCGGGAAAGCACTTTGTCTTTCTGCAAAGAAGACTACGGGGATGACGGCGGTAGGTTGTCAGTGCGGAGTAAAGAGATCGTCAAGAGATGCGTCGTTTTCGATGTTTGATATTTGTCTCAGAATTGTTTTTGGCGGAGACAACGCGCGGACAATGCGGTTTGCGCCCCACCTCTTCTTCTCGATGCATGAGGGTTCCTTCAACTGGCTTGACAGCGCCTGGAAACAGGTGTGAAATTGCCGGAGCTTTGCAGGTCATGCCCTTCCCCCAATTGGCAAATAAGACCCGGGAGCTCTCGTCAAACCAAGGAAAACGTCCGAGATGTGGGAGATGCCGGTTCAACTGGTTTTCTTCGGGTGAAAGTTCAGAACACGCTGTCTATTCCTCAGGAGTGACTCATGAATGTGAGTGGCAAGCGCAAGGCGACCCTGGTGATCCTGGTGGTATCTTCAGTCTTCTTCGTTCTCGCCGGCGTGGCGAGCGCACAAGAAAAGAAACAGTCTTCATCTCCTCCGTCTCATCAGGCTCCCGCACAACGGCCGACGGGGAACACCGCTCAGCGTCCTGGTGGAACTACTGGCGGTGCGCAAAACGGCAGTCGCGGCCCCGGCGGAAGTCCGCAGATGGGCAATCGCGGACCAGGCGGTGCTCCAAATAACACGAACAATATGAATCGCGGCCCGAACAATCAGATGGGAAACCGCGGCCCCGGGAGCGGGACAAATACCAACAGCAACATGAACCGTGGTGGTCAAAACAACCAGATGGGTAACCGCGGCGGCATGAATAACAACAATAACCGTGGAAACATGGGCAACAATCGCGGCACGAATGTCAGCGCGAATCAGAACCGCCGCCAACCAACGGGCTCAAGAAATGTCCAGTTGCACAATGGCGGCAACGCCACCTTCCGCGCCAACGGTCAAGTGCGCACGATTCAGTCCCATGGCATGACCATCAATCGCGGCATGAATGGTCACCGGAACGTCGTGATGACTCGCAATGGGCGTACCGTCGTCACCTACGGTCACGCGGGCGGTTACGCGCAGCGCGCCTACTTCCGACGCGGCAACACGGTTTACGTGCAGCGTACGTACTTTTACGGCGGACGTAGCTATGCATACGCATACCGCAGCTATTACTGGGGAGGACGTCCCTACTACGGATACGCTCCGGCTTATTACTGGCACCCCGCTTACTACGGATGGGCCTACAACCCCTGGCCCGCGCCTGTGTACTACAGCTGGGGATGGGGAGCAGCTCCCTGGTACGGATACTACGGTCCTTATTGGGCTCCATATCCGGTTTATCCGAGCGCCGCATTCTGGCTCACTGATTTCTTTGTCGCGGCAAGTCTGCAGGCTGCCTACGCGGCCGGGCAACAGTCGGTCCAAAATGGCGCCCTCGCACCGCCGCCGCTCCAACAGCAAGCATCTGAGGTAGTCGCCTCTCTTTATTCCTCTGATCCTCTGGTCGCGGCGAGTCTCGCCTCGGCTTACGGATCGAACGCTCGCCTCTTCGCCGCAGCCTCGCCCACTGGCGGTGGCAACGGCGCAGCAATGCCCAAAGACGTTCGAGACGCAATCGCTGAAGAGATCAAAAACCAGATTGCAGCCGAACAGTCCGCTGCCGCTGCTGGTAACAACAACTCGTCGGGCAACGATCAGGGTCCGCCTGCCGCTCTCGACCCGAAGATCCAGTATTTCGTCGTCGCCAGCGAAGAGGATCTGACTACTTCCGATGGAGTCGAGTGCACGCTCACCGGCGGCGATGTGGTTTTCCGAACCGAAACCACCCCTGATAACGACAACATGGTCGATGCCACCGTGAAGAGCGCCAAGAAGGGCAATTGTCCGGTAGGTGCGACTGTCGGTGTGGCAGTCGATGACCTGCAGGATATGTACAACAACCTGCGCCAAAACCTGAGTCAGGGCATGAAGGAGATGGCCGACAACTCCGGCAAGAACGGCCTTCCCAAAGCTCCGGATACCACGACCACGGCTGGCGAAGTTCCTGCGCCCACTGCTGACGCTAACGTCCAAACCGATCTGCAGCAGACGCAAAAGGATGCCGACCAGGCGGAGGCCGAAGCGCAGCAGCAATCCAACAACTGACACAAAGGCGCGCGTCACCTCGCGTGAGCGCGCCTTCTTCGATTTCTACTGAATCGTAAGCTTAAGGAAGGTGCAACCCGCAAGCTTCTGATTCTCTCGTCAAGCTAGATCGAAAACTCTCACCCGGCCGGATGACGGCAGCGTTTTGACAGGAGGAAGTTCGCGATGCGGCAGAAAAGTGGCGTGGCCGTTCTGATCGGTGGTCTTGCTCTTATTGCTTTCGCAGCTCACGTGCTGAATGCGCAGGTCTCCATCGAAGATCAGCTTAAGGCGCAGTACAACTTCGCCAAAATGGGCCAGGACTCGAGTGGATATTCCGTCGTGCAGGAAGGCACCTTGCTCACGGTTCAAAAGGGCGGAATTATCGGCGTCCCTTACAAGAACATGAGCATCCGTACCACCACCTATCAGGATGGCAACGTCCATGCCTCCGACGTGGCCGGAGTCAAGAACAATAAGTTTCTCAGTGCGGGCTGCGGCCTTCTCCACAAATGTCCCACCACGCCCGATGCCGTCAACGATGAGACCACCACCAAGTTCTTCAAGGTAGGTGACAAGGTTTACCCCACCAAGATTGCCGTCGACAACGCCAAAGATACGGTTACCATGACCATCGTCGCCTGCGATACCTGTAACAAAACCGATCCTCCCACCTACGACAAGGCTCAAGTCGCCTTCCATTTCGCCTCGGGTACAGTTGCCAAGGGCAACGTCAGCCAGATCGAAGATACGATCGGGCAATTGCTCGCCATCAGCAATGACGACTCGCAGTCTTCGAACGATCAGGGGGGCCAAAACGGCAACAATGGCGGCGGCAACAACGGAGGTGGCAACCAGGGCGGAGGGGGCGGAGGACAACAACAGCAATCCCAGCCGCAGCAGATTGACATGGGACAAACACAAGATCAGGTTCGGGGATCACTCGGCCAGCCCGACAAGATGGTCAATCTCGGTCCCAAGCAGATTTGGGTCTATAAAGATTTGAAGGTCACGTTCTTGAATGGTCGCGTTGTGGATGTGCAGTAGAAGAGTTGCCGCTTTCGGGCGAGTCAAAGAGCAGTCGGGAAGAGCAGTGCGTTCGCACTTTGCGAGAAATCCGGCTTAGGACTTTTGCTCGGCAACCGCCTTAAGATTTTTCAGGCCGGTTTCGAAGTGGCTCCCCAGCACCTTGTCCATGTTCACGAAGACGCTCATGAGTTTCATAATGTAGAGATTCGATCCGTGCATGGACCATGTAACCCGGACGCTACTGCCGTCCGGTTCCACAGTGAATTCATTGACGTTATGCGCCCGAAAGGGCCTGGCGAAGTCGACGGTAACCGATACCTTCTGCGGCGGCACGGATTCGGTGATCGACATTCTGCCCGCCCCGGCGCTCCCCGAGCTTGTCCACTCGGAAAGTGCGCCAATGCCACTCGGCGCTCCACCGAACGTTCTTATCATGTTAGGGTCTTCGCGATCCTGCGGCACCCAGAGTTTCCAATTGTGAAAATCGTTAAGCAACCCGAAGACTTTGTCGGGCGATGCTTGAATGCTGCAGGAGCGCTGCGCGGTGAGAGTGTCTGGCTTGCTTGCAGCGAAAAGAAGCACACCAAGAACCATGATCGCGATTACGAGGACTGTCTTCAGAATCATAATCTGCCGCTACCCCTCGTCCTAACGGGGCAGACGCCGCGCGATTCTAAATGCAGCTGCTGAAGTTGGCTACAGGATTTTTTTTCCAAAGGCCGAGAGCGCGAGTTCAACCGCCAGGTCGGCAGTCTGGTTGCGCTCGTCGATCACCGGGTTTACTTCGACGATTTCCAGGCTGAGCATGCGTCCGTGATCGGCGATGATCTCCATGGCGAGATGGGCCTCACGATAAGTTGCTCCGCCCCATACCGGGGTCCCCACGCCGGGCGCGTCTTCCGGATCGATCCAATCCATATCGAGCGACACGTGATAGCCCGCGGTGCCGCGTCCAGCCATGCGCAGTGCTTCTTCCATCACCGCGCGCATGCCACGCTCGTCGATGTCGCGCATGGTGAAGACTTCGACGCCGGCCTTGCGAATGTTCTCTTTTTCAAAATTGTCGACGTCGCGAATGCCGACGAGCACGCAATTTTCCGGCGCTACTTTTGGCGAGAAATCATAAATCTTGCTTAGTTCAAGCGGAGGCAATCCCATGATCGACGCCAGCGGCATGCCGTGCACGTTCCCGCTCGGCGAAGAATCGGGCGTGTTCATATCGGTGTGCGCATCGATCCAGATCAATCCAATCTTCTGCCCCTGCCGTCGGTAAAACTCAGCCACCCCCGAAACCGTTCCCGCGGCAACGGAGTGATCGCCCCCCAGCACCAGCGGCACTTTGCCGGCCTCGAGAGTTTTAAGCACCAGGTCAGCGCTCTTCACGCAGGTTGCCGTGATTTCCTTCAGGTACTTGGCGCTGGCCGCACCTTCCTTTTTCTGTTCCGGGATTGCGACGGCGATGTTGCCGGCATCCTCGACAACATGGCCAATGCCCTCAAGACGAGCCTCCAGGCCCGCTACACGGACGGCCGAAGGGCCCATGTCGACCCCTCGGCGCGATTGCCCAAGGTCGAGCGGAACTCCGATCACGCGGATCTGGCGCGGACTGATGCTGCTGAACGTCGCGGTTCGCAGTGGCATAGGTTTTATCTCGACACGAGTCGATCCCCTGAATCATAGACGTGTCGAGAATTTGCTCGCAAACGGAATTATCCCTTTGCCGGCTTCAGGAAATTCTTTTGTTACTCCCTCGCGTTAGAAGTGAAAGCCAAGTTCAGCCGTAAGCGTTCGCGGCGTCACGTAGTGGGGAAACAACAAGTCGAGTCGCGGAAATCAGAATGCCGGTGGAGGACGAATGAAGCAGGTATGAGCCGCACGCGAGATTGTGGCCGACTTCAATGGAACAGCGGCAAGGAGGGCGGCAGCAAATACGGGCGTCGTAATCGCTGGCCCAATACTTAATCCGATATGCGCAACCGGGCAGATAGAACAGTCGTGGTGCGCGGTTGAGTCATCCGGATGGGCGTGCACGGCTTGCACGCTTCCCATCACGCACAGCAACGCGATCGAGAATATGCAGAGCATTCTCGTGCTTACGCCGCGCTTTGCCGGTATTTTCACCATCTTTTCAGAATCTCATACGCCCCGGGTGACATTCACACGACTTTATCCCTGAAAACGTTTCCTCGTTAGACGCGGAAGCGTTACATAAGGCCCGAGCCTCTTTTGTCGCTATCCCCTTGCGACCCGTAAATCGCCCCAAAAACGTCCGGGCGGTTGGTCGGCACAACTCCACGGTATCGTCTAACCAGCTTGTTTCTATTTACTTACCTTTGTGACCATTATCACAAACCGGTGTGCTATGTGTCACGCCTCGCTTCCATTCCCTGGGTCGAAACTGAGCCTGAGGAATCGAGGAGCCGGTCATGATGCTCGCCTACAGACTCGTCCGTCTCATTGAAAATCACTCCGAGGCTCTCTCAGCCAGTCTTCTCGCCAAGGTTCAAGCCTCCGAACTCTCTCGCTCTTATCGCAACGTTCCAGCCGAGGATTTGAAAGAACGCGTCTACGAGATTTATCACCACCTTGGCGAGTGGCTGCTCGGCAAAGGGTCTTTCGACATCGAGCAGCGCTACGAGGAAATCGGCACCCGTCGCGTCCACCAGGGCGTGCCCATCAGCGAGCTGATCTGGGTCATTATTCTGACGAAGGAAAACTTGTGGGAGTTTTTGCAGAAGGAATCACTGCCCGAGCGGCCGGCGGAGGCTTTTGGCGAACTCGAAATGCTTCAGTTGCTCGATCAATTTTTCGATCGCGCAATCTATTACGCATCCATCGGCTACGAACGCGCCCTGGCGGCCCACGGACTGCCCCTGCTGAAAACCGCAGCGCTGTAGTGCCTGCCAGCTCTGATGGTTGAACGAACAGCAACCGAGATGCCAGAGCCGAAGGCCGCACGCCGAAAAGAAAGGAGCGCAATGACCTGGCAGCAGAAATACACGAGAAAGCTGCGCACCGCAGAAGAGGCGTTGCGCTGCGTAACGTCAGGCATCAGGGTCTACATTCAGCCCGGCTGCGCCGAACCGGAAACCCTGGTGGAAGCGCTGATGGAGCGCGCCCCCTACGTGCAGGACGTAGAAATCGTCCATATGCTGACCATGGGCACCGCCCCCTATGTCGCGCCCGACATGGCCGGCCACTTCCGCCACAACGCTATGTTTATCGGCGGCAATGTCCGCGATGCCATCAACGACGGCCGCGCCGATTATACCCCCATTTATCTCAGCGAAATTGAGGGCCTCTTCGAATCCGGCGCCATGCCGGTCGATGTCGCACTCGTCCAGGTCTCTCCCCCCGACGCCCACGGTTTCTGCAGTTATGGCGTGGGCGTTGATACCACTCTCACCGCTGTCAAATGCGCCCGCTTTGCGGTTGCCCAGGTGAACGAGCAGATGCCTCGCACCTTCGGTGACAGCTTCGTTCACATTGACGATCTCGATGTGCTCGTCGATTCTTCGCGTCCTTTACCGGAGATGAAGAAGCCTGAGATTACAGAGATCCACAACGGCATCGCCAGAAACGTTGCCAGCCTCATCGAGGACGGCTCCGTGCTCCAGACCGGCATCGGTGGCATTCCTGATGCCGTTCTCTCCATGCTCATGGACCGCCGAGATCTCGGCGTGCATAGCGAGATGATCTCCGATGGCGTCATACCTCTGATCGAAGCTGGCGTCATCACCGGAGAGCGCAAGAACTTCAAACCGCGCAAGGTGATCGTTGGCTTTGTCCTCGGGTCCAGGAAAGTCTTCGACTTCGTCGACAACAACCCGGTCTTCGAATTCCATCCGACCGCCTACGTAAACGACCCTGGCCTGATCGCGCGCAACGATCAGATGGTCGCCATCAACTCGGCCCTCGAGGTTGATCTCACCGGCCAGGTTTGTTCTGACTCGCTCGGTAACCAGTTCTACAGCGGGATTGGCGGCCAGGTTGATTTCCTCCGCGGCTCTTCTCGCTCCAGGGGTGGAAAGCCGATCATCGCCATCTCCTCGACTGCCAAAGGCGGCACCATCTCGCGTATCGTGCCCACGCTTTCCACCGGAGCTGGTGTCGTGACCTCTCGCGGGCTCGTCCGCTACGTGGTCACCGAGTATGGCGTTGCCTATCTGCATGGCAAGTCCATCCGCGAGCGTGCCAAAGCCCTGATTGAGATCGCCCATCCCAATTTCCGAGAAGCGCTTTATTCCTACTGTGAACAAACCAAGTGGTTGCAGCGGCCCGAAGCGGCCATGGTTACAAGATGATGACGCAAGATGATGACGCAAAAAATGACGGTGCAGGGAAACGACGCAAGATGACGATGCGAGGTAACTATGCCTGAATCCCACAAACCCGCGCGGGGTAACATCCTGATTGATACCGAGGAGTGCAAAGGCTGCGGCCTTTGCGTCGAGTCCTGCCCACCCGAGTGCCTCGAACTCCTTCCCTCGCTCAACGCCTACGGAGTTCATCCCGCGCACTACACGGGCCAAGACTGCACCGGCTGCGGCATCTGTTTCTACTGCTGCCCCGAGCCCGGAGCCATCACCGTCTATCGCCTCTCACCGCCATCCAAACCGCTCGCCCACGATGACACTGAGGCCAGCGTCTTAGGAGATTCCCATGCGGCAGCTTTGTAAAGGAAATGTCGCCATCATCAAAGGCGCGATCCTCGCCGGATGCCGCGCCTACTACGGATACCCCATCACTCCCGCCAGCGAGATCGCCGAAGCGGCAGCTCTCTATCTGCCGCAGGTCGACGGTACTTTCCTGCAGGCGGAAAGCGAAGTCGCCGCCATCAACATGGTGTACGGCGCAGCTGCGGCCGGGGCTCGCGTCATGACCGCATCCTCAGGCCCCGGCCTCAGCTTGATGCAAGAAGGCATCTCCTATTGCGCGGGCGCTGAACTTCCCTGCGTCATCGTCGACATCGTCCGCGGCGGGCCCGGCCTCGGCAATATCGGCCCCGAGCAGAGCGACTATTTCGCCATGGTCAAGGGCGGAGGCCATGGCAACTATCGCAACTTCGTTCTCGCGCCCGCTTCCGTGCAGGAGATGGCCGACCTGACCATCCTCGCTTTCGATCTTGCCGACACATATCGCAACCCTGCGGTGATCCTTGCTGATGGCTTTATCGGCCAGATGATGGAACCACTTGATCTCACGTATCGGGAGGCGACGATTCCCGACAAGCCCTGGGCCGTCAAAGGCACCAAGGAAACACGCAAGAATCTCGTCAGTTCCATCTTCCTCGATCCCGACGATCTCGAGAATCACATTCGCAAGCTCGAAGCCAAATACATCCGCGCTTCGCGTCTCGAAGCTCGCCACGAAACGTTCGAGGCCGACGCCGCCGAGATTCTGCTGGTCGGCTACGGCATCACTTCGCGCGTCTTGCGTTCAGCGGTCGAGATGGCCCGCAACGAAGGCCTCAAGGTAGGTCTCTTCCGGCCGATCACACTTTGGCCGTTCCCCAAACAAGCCCTGCGCGATGCGGCTGGTAAGGTCAACAGAGTTTTGGTTGTCGAGCTGAGCAACGGCCAGATGCTCGAAGACGTCAAGCTCACGCTCAACGGCAAAGTACCCGTTCACTTTTATGGACGAGCCGGCGGCAATGTGCCGACCGTAGAAGAGGTTTATTCGCAGCTGATGCAGCACGTAATGGCACTGGCGTAGTTGTGTTGTGTGGGGCGGACACTCCTGTCCGCCGATTTTGGGTGGCGCAGCGCTTTAGCGCTGCGGTTGCGAGCTGTTCAAGTTGAGCGGCTTTAGCCGCTGAGGTAAACGACAAAAATGTCAACCGACACAAAACTCGAAGCCAAAGCTTCTGAAATCTCCGCCGCCGGGTATGAGGTCACGCGCTCCAAGTCGCCGGTCTTCTATAGCGCGTACGAGCGCAAGGCCGATCTCCAGAACCAGACCCACTACTGTCCCGGCTGCGGACACGGTGTCATCCACAAACTCATCGCCGAAGCCATCGAAGAACTCGGCCTCCAAGACCGCACCATCCTTGTCAGCCCCGTCGGCTGCTCCGTATTCGCTTATTACTATCTTGACGTGGGCAACGTGCAACTTGCCCATGGCCGCGCGCCCGCTGGCGCCACCGGAATCAAGCGTTCCCATCCCAACTCGATCGTTATCTCCTACCAGGGAGACGGCGACCTCGCTGCCATCGGTACCGCTGAAATCATCCACGCCGCCAATCGCGGCGAAAAGATTACCGTTTTCTTCGTCAACAATGCCATTTACGGGATGACCGGCGGGCAGATGGCTCCCACCACCCTCGTCGGCCAGCGCAGCACAACCAGTCCATGGGGACGCCGCGCCATCAACGAAGGCTTCCCCCTGCACATGGCCGAACTCATCGCCGGACTTGAGGCTCCGGTCTACGTTGAGCGCGTCGCTCTCTCCGATAACAAGAACATCATGAAGGCGCGCAAGGCCGTTCGCCGCGCCCTCGAAATTCAGCGGGACGACAAGGGCTTTTCCTTTGTCGAGATTCTTTCTCCCTGCCCTACCATCTGGGCCAAAGAACCAGTGGCGGCTCGCCAGTGGATCGCCGAAAAGATGATCCCCAACTTCCCACTTGCCGTCTTCAAAGACAAAATCCACGAGCCCGTGCAGAATGCCCCGAGCCTGAATGCTGAAGTCCCGCATCACACCGTTCCCGAGACGCTCGAAATTGACGCCGCGCCCGCTCCGGTTGTGAACGCCTTCGGCGATCGTCGAAAATCTGAAGACGATCACGCCGACGAACACGAGCCGGCCGAGATCACGCCCCGCGATCACCATCATTTCGAAACTTTCCAGATCAAGATTGCCGGCTTCGGCGGACAAGGTGTCCTGCTTCTCGGCCAGATGCTCACCGAAATGGGCATGCGTGAGGGACTCGAAGTCAGCTGGCTTCCTTCCTACGGCCCCGAGATGCGCTCTGGCAGCGCCCATTGCCACGTCTGCCTCTCCAAGCAACGCATCGGTTCGCCGTTGATCTCTCATCCAGACGTTCTTGTCGCTATGAACGAGATCTCGCTTCGCAAATTTGCTGCGCAAGTGGCTCCAGGAGGCGTCATCCTTTATAACAACGACAGGCTTCCCGAGGACTTCCAGCTTCCTCAGGCGCGCGTCATCTGCCTGCCCGCCTCGGCCATCGCCGACAAGCTCGGTTCGACCAAAGTGGCCAACGTCATAATGATGGGAGCCCTGCTCGAAGAAACGGAATGCCTGCTGACTGCAACCGCCGATGGCGTGCTGGAAAGTAAAGTCAAACGAGTGGAATTGAAAGAAGTCAATCGCAAGGCTCTTGCCGCGGGCCGCGAGTTCATCGATCACTATGTGCGCGTGGGCGCCGTCAGCCAGCCCGACGGCTTCGCCTATTGAGGGTGTGTGGCGCTGACCTGTCCTGAGCGCTAGTCGAAGGGGCCGTTGCCCGCGGAATTGTGTGGGGCCGACACTCCTGTCTGCCCGAAATTCTTCAGATCTCGGCCCGCTCCAAACTTCTTCCGGATGTCATCCTGAGCGTAGCGGGTCATCTGCGCAAGCAGATGATCCCACGGAGTCGAAGGATCCCTATTCCCTCAACGACCGCTACCCCACCTCCCAATCGCATCCGCGCGCTGCTTTCCGCAGTGCATCGAACAATCACGAACCAAGAAAAGCACTTTGTTCCCAGCCCTGCTTCTCCGACAATCAGGCAAATCCGCCCACGCCGCTTCGTCGAGCGCCATCAGCGTCGATTCGGTCTTTCTCATTCCTGCCTTTCGGAATCACCCGTTCCAAAGGGCAGACTGCATTATTAGGCGTTTTACTCAGGCGTCTCAGTTCGATCAGGGAGAAGTCTTATGTCCGGGCAAGTCGTTCTCTATTTCGATGATCAGGCTGATGCTCTCCGTTTTGCGCTGGCCGCCGGCTCCGTGATGGCAGGAGACGCGCCCACTGCCGCCGCTGATCTCATGCAGAAAGATCTGGTGCAGAAGACCGCCCGCATCAGCCGCATTCGCCTCAATGCCAGCAACGCCGGCAAGTCAAAGCAGCCGAATCCCCCCGATCG
>DATJNC010000076.1:0-9601 GCA_035508395.1 Terriglobales bacterium
CTCCAGGCCCGAATAATCGGGGTATACGGAACGCAAAGGCGGCCTGCTCGCTTGAATCTCGTTTTGCGGCGCCAACATTGGAGTTGAATCCGGATTTTTCAGACCATGGCCCCTTGAAATCGCCGCGACCGGGGAGGCGGGTTTCATTAACTCGGGGGCCTCCATCCGAGTATTGACCAAACCGGCGAATTCCCTCGACGTTGTTTTCCTGGATAGTGCTGCGGGAAATGCAGAAGAACCTGCCACGGCTGAGGCTTCTCTAACCTGCGGAAAGTTAGAAGATGTCGTCGCTTCGATTGGATGAGTTCTGTTGTGTGCCTCAGAACCCGCGACGGCGTCGATTCGATGCCAGGCAATGATTGAGCCGATACAAAGAAGGAGCAGCCCCGCGGCGGTAGCCAGGTTAGACCTCGAGAGCGTCGGCCAAATGATTCTCGGCCTGAAGGGGCCACGGGTTTCGAGTGTTTCCGCTTCTAGCGCTGGCATCTCTTCCCGCGACGGTTGCTGCACTTGCAGTGGAGCGGCGACTGCAATCTCGGCGCTTTGAGGAGCTTCTTTCTTCACCAACGGCAACGAGAAGTTTTCGACAATGCCAATCACGAGGCTGGGATCATAGTGCGGGGCTACGGTAGAGGGATTGTTTGCAACCGCATTGACCAGCGCCGCTTGTCGCGAGTTTAAAAGGCGAAGAGAGAGTCGACGAAAATTGCGAAATGTCCAGAGGAGATAGAGACGCTGCCAGAATGAGAGTTCGACGGCCACAAGTCCGCTTGGCGTTTCAAACAGCACGAATCCGGAATTGAGCTTCTCCAACAACACAGCTTTCCCCACGAAATATGATGCAGCTTGGCTGCCACAGGACGGAGCTACAACCTATAGATAATAGACTTGATCGTGCTTCGGGTGGCCGGAGCGGGCACGGGGGCATGCAAACACTTTCATGCTTGGTCGGGGCATTGAGCCTTTTTTCTTGAATTTGGGGAGTATTCCGAAGTCAGGCCAGCGCGGAATGCTCCGGGCAAACGATACCCGGCAATCCTTCCAACCCGGCATTTCGCCCCTCGCGCTGCGCGAAGGCAATCATCTCTTGTTCGCGCCCTGGCCCCAGAGAGCGGCGTTCGTAAGTCAAAACCAGCTCTTCAACTCGCTGGTGGGCCCGTTCGAGGACTCCGGCGCCCGCGTCTTTGATCGTGCTCAGGCCGCGATCGATAACAGCGGAAGGAAAGTGTTGTTCCTCGCGGAACAGCGCTCGCGTTTCTTTCAGCTTTAGAAAATCTCCTTGCAGACCCGTCTTGGCGAACATCTCGCGCGCCAGAGATTCTGTGCGCGGCTCGATGCCCTCGATCAAACGCTGAGCTGATGCGATCGCCTCTGCGTCAATCACAAGTTTCTCGATGCTGTGGCACGCGAGAAAATCCAGCATTCCGGCGCCGGAAATCATGTTGACTCCAGCGAGAGCCCCCAGCAGCGCCGACATGCCACTTTCCATTTCCACCTGGGCATCGACTACAGAACCATCTCCCGCGACGAGATACGCGTGCGTAGGGAGGCCGAAATACTTTCCTACCTCCGCGCATGCCACATCGAGCATTGCAGTTTCGATCGCGCCCATCGGAGTTTTGCCCGTGCGCATGTCGAAGATTGCCGGCGCGCCTCCCCATACAATCGGCGCTCCTGGCTGTGCAAGCTGATGAATCGTGATACCGCTGATGCACTCCGCCGCATGCTGCACCACCGAACCCGCGAGCGTGACTGGGGCTGTCGCGCCAGCCAGCGGCATGCTCACGATTTCTGCTGGCACCCCGGCCCGCGCCAGGTCCACCAAGTTCTGCGAGGCAAACTCGGACCAGTTCAGCGGAGGCGAAGGGCACACATCGAACACGGCCCGTGGCCGCTGGCGTAGCGCCCCCGCGCCTCCGCTTTCAATCGTAATCAGCTCAAGCAACGTGTGCAGGCTAGCCGCCGAAAACGCTCCGGTCACTACCGGCTTCTCGGAATACCAAAGCACCAGCAGCAACCGATACCAGTCGCCGATCTCCGGGGGCACGTCATCGCAGACCATGGCAGTGGACTGGGCGGCAAACTGCGGCAGCATTTCGGCGACCTGAACCAGCCGCACCAGATCTGCGGCCAATGCCGGGCGAGCCTGTTGTGTAGCGGGATCAAGTATGTTCAGACACGACGAACCGGGATCAAAGTGAACGGTGTCTCCCTCATAACGCACCACTGCTTCGCCTTTTCGATCGTAGAGAAAAAACGCGCGCGGCACAGATTCCAGCGCCTTGCGCGCGACAGATTCGGGAATATGTGCAACCCCGTCTTTTACCTCGATGCCAGCGCCGCGTAGTAGATCGAAGACATAGGGTGCGACGCGCACACCCGGATTCTTGATCAGCTCGAATGCTTCGCCGATAATGCGCTCAACCAGTGCGTTATTAAGCAATTGGAACTTCGGTCTCATGCAGGTTCCTTCGCCGAAGCTTGTGTCTTTTGCTCCATCAATTCACGTGCCAGTGTGACAGCGCTCATCGCGTCTTTCGCATATCCGTCGGCGCCGATCTGTTCTGCCCATCCGCGCGAGACGGGTGCGCCGCCGACCATCACTTTCACCTGGGATCTCAGGCCTGCTTTTTCCAACGATTCGATCACGCCCTTCTGGTTGCGCATGGTCGTTGTGAGGAGCGCTGACACGCCGACGATATCCGCACCGACTTCACGCGCCTTCGCGGCGAATCGGTCGCCTGAGACGTCCACTCCCAGATCGTGCACCCGGAATCCGTTGGCAGTCAGCATGGTGCCCACGAGGATCTTGCCGATCTCGTGGATGTCGCCCTTAGTCGTCCCCAGCACGACTATGCCGGCCATCGGACGCGACTTGCCCAATTTCGTTAGTTCCGGTTCGAGCACAGCCATGGCTGCGCGCATCGCCTCGGCCGATGCCATCATGTCGGGCAAGAACATCTGCCCGTGGGCGAACTGCTCGCCCACGTCGTGCATGCCAAGGACGAAGCCGCTGTTGATGGCATCCAGCGGCGCGATACCTGAAGTCAGTGCTTCGTGGGCGAGCCCACCCGCCGTATCTGGCGCGCCACTGACGATGCTCTGCCGCATAGCGGCGAATCTTTCTTCTGACATAGCGGCCATGCTGACGCGACTCGCGCACAAACGTCTGTGACATCGATCACACGAAGACGTGCAGGAAGATTGCTGGGACTGCCGAATGAACTGCTTTCGAAGGTGTGTTCGGCAGAGCGAACCAAGGTAGTGACACCACTGCGTTTGCATCCATCCGTCGATTTCCTTAGCTTAGGGATGAACCTCTATGTCATGCGTCTCATGTCTCTGGCCAGACGCAACTTACGTCGCTCGACCGTGTTCAATAAGACATAGAGTTGTCTTTCTTGGAGGCTAGGAAACCTATGAACCGCCACAAGGCTCGGTTATGGCCGTTCTGCGCACTTATGATTGCCCTCGCGATCCTTTTGCCGGCTCCGATGTTGGCGCAAGACGACAACGGGGATCAACCTCAAGACCAAACCCAAGATCCGCCATCTCGGGTGGCACGTTTAAACTTCACCCAAGGCTCGGTTTCGTTTCAGCCGGGCGGGGAGGGCGACTGGGTTGATGCCATTCCCAATCGTCCACTGACCACCGGTGACAATCTCTGGACTGACCGCAACTCGCGCGCTGAATTGCACGTAGGCTCAACCGCGATTCGACTTGGCAGCGAAACCAGCGTGACCTTCCTCGATCTCGATGACCACGCTATGCAGCTGCGCATAGCGCAGGGCACGACCATGATTCGCATGAAGCACATGGATGACGATGACATGGTTGAGATCGACACTCCCAACATCGCTTTTCAAGTGACTCGTGCGGGCGAGTTCCGCGTTGATGTTCGGCCGGACGGCCAGACGACAGTTCTCGATGTGATTCATGGCCGCGGCCAAGTGATCGGCGGAGGTCGCACTTATACCGTGGTTGCCGGCCAGGAAGCCAGCTTCACCGGAGGAGACAATCTCACCTACGACATCGATCCGCTTCCGGCTCCTGATGATTTCGATCGCTGGGGCTTCAACCTCGACAATCGCGACGACCAATCTCGCTCGGCTGAATATGTCTCAAGCGAGATGACTGGATATGAAGATCTCGACGACAACGGTGCTTGGTCTTATGCAGGAGCTTACGGTCCGGTTTGGTATCCAACTGCCATTCCCGTTGGTTGGGCGCCCTATCGCTTCGGTCATTGGGTTTGGGTCGCACCGTGGGGATGGACTTGGGTAGACGACGCTCGGTGGGGATTCGCTCCCTTCCATTACGGTCGTTGGGTCGCGATTGGGGGACGATGGGGTTGGATTCCCGGACCGGTGGCCGCGCATCCTGTCTATGCGCCGGCGCTGGTCGCCTTCGTCGGGGGGCGAGGGTTTAGTGCGGGAGGCGGTGCTGGTGTCGCGTGGTTTCCGCTTGGGCCCGGAGAAGTCTTCGTACCGTCTTATCACGTAAGCCGGACCTACGTAACGCAGGTAAACGTGACAAATACGGTTGTGAACGTAAGCCACGTGACCAACGTGTACAACTACTACACGACCAACAACACTACGGTGATCAATCGCGTGACGTACGCGAACCAGACGGCTCCGAATGCGGTGACGGCGGTTTCGCGTGAGACGTTTGTCAACGCGCAGCCAGTAGCAAGGAACGTCGTTGCGGTCCAAGCGCAGACGATCGCGCAAGCTCAGGTCACTCGCGTAGTAGCAGTCGAGCCGGTTCGCTCGAGCGTTATCGGAGCAGGCAGGCCCACGACGGCTGTTCCGCCGCCCGCGGTTGCCAATCGACAGGTGGTCGCGCAGAGAATTCCGTCGCCTCCGCCAACACCGTTCGCGCAGCGTCAGGACAAACTGGTGGCTCGACCAGTGAATGTTCGTCCGGTGAACACGCCGGTTGCGCAAGGTAATGCGCGTCTGCAAGCACCAATCACTCAGCAGACGCGACCGGAAGCCAATATCCAGCCGCAGCCAACGCAAGCAAAACCAAACGTAGCCGGAACGGGTGGTTCGGTGTGGGAAGGACCGGAGCATGCTGTTGAACCGCAGAAAGCCCCACAACAGGCGGTGCAGAACCAGGGCCATCCGCAGGTCAACCAGCAGAATCGACAGCCAAGTAACGCACAGCAACCTCAGCGCAGCCAGCAGGTGAATACCGCACAACAAGGATGGTCGCATCCTTTGGCGAAGCCCGCTCCGCCGGTGATGGACAGAACACCTCAACAGTCGCAGCAGGATGAGGCGAAGTACCACAACTGGGAACAGAAGCAACAGCAGAAACCAGCGGCGCGCCAGGAAGCGGCGAAGCCGCCGAATAAGCACTAGACCGTTGTGGCGTGCGACTAGCGCTATCGGAACATCCGATGTCGGGAGAGGAGTCGGTCGTCGACTCGCAAGAGAAGGCGACCGACTCGGCCCAGCACAAAGCCGGTCTCTAGGGCCGAATCTCGATCGGCGTGCCATCTGGAACCAGTCTCCAGATCTCATCCATCTCTTTGTCGGTAACTGCGATGCACCCGTCGGTCCAGTCGTGATCGCGATGCAATGCACCGAGCCACGCGAATCCATTGGGTAGACCGTGAATCATAATGTCGCCGCCAGGATCGACGCCGCGTTTGGCCGCTTCGAGTTTGTCGTGCTCGTTGGGATAAGAGACGTGAAGGGATCTGTAGTACTTGCTCAGCGGATTCCTGCGATCGAGAACATATTGGCCTTCAGGAGTTTTGTGATCGCCCTGTTGCTGCTTGGCTCCAACGGGCTCTCCGCCCAGCGCTACTTTATAGCTGCGCAAGACCTTGCCGTGCGCGAGCAGTTTCATCGTGCGCTCGCCCTTAAGAACGAGAACCTGATCGGCAAGTTCGACCTGTGCGGAGGTGGACAGGCCAGCAAGAATCCCTAGCATCAATATGCGAAGCATCGTCTCAGTGTGTATGTTCTAAGTATGTGGGTCGGAGTTCCAGGTGCTAGCCCGAGGTTATTCTAAAGTCAGATGCGTCGTGCACGAATTCTTATTGCTTGGCTTGTGGCGTCACTGATTGCAACCACCGTCACAAGCGCAACTCCGGCGAAACGCTGGAGCGTACTTTATCAGCCCGCACGTATCGTGAACGGGTCCGTTCTGCTGATTCGCGTTACCACTCCACAACCGGTGCACGCGCTCTCAGGAACATGGCTCGGTCACGATCTTGCGTTCAGCTTCGACGCGCAACAGAAATTCTGGTTCGCGCTTGCGGGTGCCAGTATTGAAACAAAACCGGGAAAGTATCCGCTCGAAATTCATGCTGAAACCGCCGCTGGAGAACCGCTCGAGTTCCAAAAACAAATTGCGGTGTTCCACCAGCGTTATCCCCAAATAGCCCTGACAGTGCCGGGCAAATACACAGCGCCCAGTCCCGAAGAGCAGCAGGAGATCGCAGAGGACAAGAAAACGAAAGAAGAAATCTTCAAAACCCTCACCCCTGAACGCGAATGGCGGGGATCGTTTGCTCCCCCTGTTGAAGCCGAAATTTCAGATGTGTTCGGAGTGGCGCGCGTCTTCAACGGCACAACCCAGAGCACGCATCTTGGACTTGATTTTCGCGTTCCCGCCGGTACCCCGGTCGCCGCCGTGAACCGGGGAACTGTGATCCTGGCCCACCCTCTGTTTTTCGAAGGCAATTTCATTGTGATCGACCACGGGCAGGGCCTGATGACGCTCTATCTCCACCTCTCGAAATTTCTAGTGAAGGAGGGCGACACGGTCGAAAAGGGCCAGGAGATTGCCATCAGCGGAGGCACCGGGCGGGCTACTGGGCCGCATCTGCATCTGGCGGTACGCTGGCAAGGGATTTACTTGAATCCCGAGACGCTGCTGAAGTTGCAGTTACCGTGACGGCTTTCGGAGATGGACGAAAGCAGAGACATCAGGCCCGCCAGAGACGCTTCTCCTCTACGGTTGAACCGCAGTCCTGGCTTCGGCCTCGGTGCGATTCGTTGGCGTGGCATGAGGCTTGGCGATGGTGCCCTTGAGCATCCACGACTGCTCGTCTCCGCGGACAAAGATGAAGTCCAGGCCACCGGTTGGGGAAGAAGTTCCGCTGACCCGATAAAGACCATCGCGTGATTCCAAGCGGCCCGCGGAAAGCTCCCATTTGCCTTCCTTCAAACGCAAATTGCCGCTAAATCGATGAATGGGAAGTGGAGCTGGGGCACCGGGAATCACGACGTGCGTCAGGCTTCCACCGCGCATGGTGAATTGCAGTTTGGCGTCGGCATCGGGCAGCATGTCGGAAAACGCGGCGCCCGATGTGCTCACGTCGAATGTTCCATCAGCAAAGCCGGTGATCCAGACATCGTTCATCAAATTGCTCATCTGCTCCAAAGAGATATTTTGGAGGGCGCCGCTACCATGGAGTCGCATAGGCTGAACAGAAACGTCAATGTTCCAGGTGCCCTGGTGTGTGCCCTGGAGTAGCTGGGCGTGAAGGTTAGCAAGTGTGATCTTGCCGCCATCGGCGGCCAGTTCGGTCGCCAACTGGGTCGCTATTACCTTTTTCATCGCGAACTGACCGACACGCAAGGTCCCATGTGCCTGGAGCGCCAGCAGCGCCGATGGGCCTTGCTGGCCGGGACTAAGGAGGCGATACCACGGCCGTTTAGCCGGATGCGGCGAGAGCCACGCCACCAGATCGGCGCTCGAAAACTTGTCAGCGCTCAGATCGAACTGATAAACACAATCAGGCGCGCAATGGCGCGGAGCACGCACAGAACCGCTCCAATGGCTATTGCCAATGTGCGCGGAAAGCTTTTGCAACATGGCCGTGTCCGGTGTGAGTACAAGGGTTGCGGACGGAATTTCGAGCGGCGCATTCAGGCTGCGCATCTCCGCGCGGACATTTTTCAGTTGGGCAATCCCGAGCGAATTGGGAGCAGCCAGCCCTTGCCATGGGCCCGAGATGCTTACGTCGAGCGAAGCCACACCTTCGGCTGCCGGATGTGCGGCCGGCACGCCGAAAGTGCTCTCAATGCGAAACAAGTTTTTGAGATCGAGATCCCCACGCAGGAAGAAGCGATAGCTGTTGAGCGAGACCCAGCCTCCCGCATTGAGCGGTGCCGATCCGTTGACGGCAAGTGAGGTAGGACCAAGCCGAAGATGTGTCTCTTCGGTTTCAGCACCGGACGACCTGGAAGTGGTTTTGACGCGCGCGGCGAACGGCGAGCGATCAGGTCGGCAGCAATTTTCGTTGCTAACCAAGGTCAAAGGCACATTGCCGAGAGCGATCGAATCTTTTTCGTTGTTTGACCTCAGCCTTACTTCGGTGGCTGCGCCGGCGCCAGACCATTGGGCAGGAGCGGACGCAGTGCGCAGGAGATGAAACTCGGCGCTCAAAACGCCTTCTCCAGTGAGGCCGGCGGGGAGACCTTGTTTGGACTGGTGGGCGAGGCCAACGATCGAAGAAACGGGAAGCTTCTCTGCCACCAGTCGCAAGTCGTAACTCAAGGGCCCCGTGATCGAATTGAGATTACCCGTTAAACGGATGGTGCCTTCGCCAACCGGCGATTCGCAGAGCAGGTTTTGCAGGGCCGCATTCGTAACGTTGTAGTGCCCGGCGCAGCGCGTGGCGAGCCGGACGCTGTGGTTGTTGACGATGTCGTAGCGGCGAAAGCCATCGATGGTGAGCTGGCTCTGAATCGTGAGCGCATCGGGCACACCGTCAAGGGTGGCTGAGAGGGTCACGTCTCCGCGCCAACCGCGATCAGCTCCGGTAAACAATTTCGTAATTTGCCCCAACTGGCCCTTTTGCCAGACGGCGATGACGTGCAGTGGAGTTTCGCGAAGGTTCGTGGCCCGCTGCCATGTGGCATTGATTTGAAGCTGGCCGGTGTCGGTGAGGTTAGAATCCGCACGCATCGGACGAGCCTTGATCCGAGCGCCCCATGAATTTTCGGAGTCCTGCCAAAGAGCGACATCGGCCTCGACCAGGGCGTATGGCTTTTTCTCCTGCCCGATCTTGAAATTGACGCGAGCGTTGCTGGCTTCGAGATAGGGAAAAGCGCGGCGGCGTTCAGAGGAAGCTTTTTGCGTGGGCGCAGCAGGGATTTGGGCGTTACGCTCGATCAGGGCGGCAAGATTCCATCGGCCTTCGCCGTTGCGAACAAGGTTGATGCTGGGCTCATTTGCGCTCAACCTCGCAATTTCAAGATGACCATAGAAAAGAGAGCGTAACCGAACGGCGGCAAATACGTCTTGCGCCCGAATCATCGGCTCTGGGCTGAAAGCAGGATCGTCGTAGATGACCAGACCCTCGAGATCGAAGCCGGGACGAGGCAAGACGTGAAAACGAACATTGTCGATCGAGACGCGGCGGCCCAACGCGGAACCGATGGAATTTGAGATTCGGTGGCGTAAAGGGTAGACGCCCGGACGAGCGACAAACAGGATCAGCAGGAGCGCCGCAACGGCGATCAGGCCGCGTCTGGAACGAAGAAATTTCACCTTACGATCCGAAGGGTCCGGGACCAGCGCGTTTCATCGAAGAAATGGATGACGATGTGGGCGAGAAATCCAAGCCGGTCGC
>DATJNC010000077.1:0-59271 GCA_035508395.1 Terriglobales bacterium
TATGAGCCAAGGCAAGGAAGAACAAGTCACCTTGCGCATCGCGAATCTGAACCGCTACGTGGAATCCCTGCAGCAAAAGTAATTTACTGCGGCAATCGCGGTCGCCGCTTTATCCGGAGCAGGGTCAGCTGACACGGTATCTCGTGCCACCTATTTTTCAGTGGCTTCGTCGCCTCCGAATCGGCACAATTTCTCTCGAAGCATTGCTCGTCTCGCCACTTTCGCGATGTTCTTCTCATGAAATCCTCAGCATAAATTTACCGTCTGGTCCCACAAGCGGGATGTCCAAGTGTTCTAATACTCATTGGGGTTGGACTCTCTGGCGTTTCCCGGAGTCTCTGTCAGTAAAAAGAAAAGATGAGCGAGCGAAGAAGGTGGAATTTTCGGCGTTACTTGACGCACGACGCGTTCATTCTCATTCTCCTCACCGGACTCGCGATTGTGCTTTTTCTGGCCGTCGGCGGCCTCTCGCGCATGTTTCATGCCCAGCAGCACGCGCTCGGAGAACGATGGTTCGCCCGCGGAGTTGCCGATCTCCAAAGTCGGCGTTTTGATGCCGCCGTCATCGACTTCCGCACCGCATTGCGCTATGCCAGAGATGACTACACCTACCAACTCAATCTGGCCGAGGCGCTCATCGGAGCTGGCCGGACCAGCGAAGCAAATGCCTACCTGATTAATCTCTGGGACCGCCAACCTGAGAACGGCTTCGTGAACCTGGAGCTGGCTCGCATCGCCGCTCAACAGAGCGAAACCGAAAAAGCGCTTCGTTATTACCACAACGCGATCTATGCCACCTGGCCGCAGAATGAAGAGATGGCAAGGCACAATACCCGCCTCGAGCTGATTGAATACTTGTTGCATATCAATGCCAAAACGCAAGCACAGTCGGAATTGATCGCCCTGGCCGCCAACATAGCAGATGATCCCTCTCAGCAAAGGCAACTCGGCGACTTGTTTCTCAGAGCGCAGGACTACGAACATGCGCTGACGGCTTATCGCCAAAGCCTGAAGATGGATCCGCACAATCCGGCAGCGTTGGCCGGCGCTGGACGGGCCGCCCTTCAACTCGCCCGCTATTCAGAGGCGCGAAATCTCTTGCGCTCGGCCGTGGCCGCGAACCCAAACGATAAAGACAGCGAAGAACGGCTCAAGATTACCGAACTCGTCCTTCAGCTGGATCCGTTCCGCCCGCAACTCTCAGCCGCTGACCGGAATCGAAGTGTGTTGGCCGCGTTTAATGCAGCCGGCGAACGGCTGAATAGTTGTTCAGCAACAAACAACAACGCCGCGGCAACAAACAACAATGCCGCAGCGGCAGCCAGCCACAATTCGTCAGATCCTTCGTCTTTGCCGGAATTGTCTGAGGAATGGAGAAAGCTGAAACTCCGGCTCACCGAAAACCGTCTGAGCCGGGATCCTGATCTTGTGAACCAAACCATGCAGCTCGTCTTCAATATCGAGCGCAAAACAAACGGCACTTGTGGGTCATTGACCGAAGCAGACGACGCTTTGCTCATGATCGCAAGATTGCACGAGGGAAACTGAATTGGTTGCAAGCGCGAATTCAAGCCCAGCGGAGCCTGCGAACAACGTCGCCCAGATTCGCTCGGCAAACCCAATTCTCCAAAGCGCTTTCGGGAAAGTGTCGCGATCGATGTTCCGGGAAGATCGGCTTTTCCTGGTTCTGTCGGTATTCATCGGCATTTTTTCCGGACTCGCCGTCGTCTGCTTCCGGTTCGCCATTGATTGGTGCCGGATCTATTTACTGGGTTCCGGATCGATGCTTTCCACATCACGATTGCTCCTGGCGCCCACGCTGACCGGTTTGGTAATTGCGATTTTAGTGATTCATGTTTTTCCGCTCGCCCGTGGAAGCGGAGTGAACCAGACCAAGGCAGCGCTCTACATCTATAACGGCTATATTCCCATCCGCACAGCTCTTGGCAAATTTGTCACGGCAGCGCTTGCCATCGGCTCCGGACAGTCATTAGGGCCAGAGGATCCTTCACTGCAAATTGGAGCTGGCTTGGCCTCGGCCCTGGGCCGCCAGATGAAGCTGTCTCGCGACCGCATGCGCCTGATTGCGCCAATCGGCGCCGCCGCCGGACTGGCTGCCGCTTTCAACGCTCCCATCTCTGCCGTTCTCTTCGTTATCGAGGAAGTCATTGGCCGCTGGACCGCCGGTATTCTGGGCTCCGTCGTTTTATCCGCCGTATCGAGCGTGGTCGTGATGCGCGGGTTTCTCGGTTCCGAATCCCTTTTCCGCATCCCCGCCGTGGAATTACAGACACCAACCGAACTCATCGCCTATTCAGTCTTGGGAGTGGTGGGAGGCTTGGCCTCGGTCGTGTTCGCCAGCGGCATCACAGCTCTTCGCCCGCGGTGCAAAGCGCTGCCCCGCTGGACGCAATATTTCCAGCCTGCCATTTCTGGTTTCCTGATTGGACTGATTGCATTGCTTGGCGCGCCTCAAGTAATGGGCGCGGGCTACGAATACATTGATGAGGCCATGCATGGAAGATTTACCTGGCAATTCCTTGCCATCCTCGCGGGACTCAAAATTATCGCTACCTTGTTCTCCTTTGTCAGCGGCACGCCCGGTGGCATGTTCGCTCCAACGCTCTTCATCGGAGCCATGCTGGGCGCCGCCGTCGGCGGAGCGCAGCATGCCGTGCTCCCGCACCTCAGTTGGTCGCCCGGCACTTACGCCCTGGTGGGCATGGGAGTGTTGTTCGCCGGTTTTCTGCGGGCGCCCATGACCTCGGTCTTCATGGTGCTCGAAGTCAGCGGTAACTATTCCATTATTGTTCCCGTCATTGTGGCCAACACTTTTGCCTATTTAATCTCTCGTGCATTGCGTCCGAGGGCGATCTTTGACGAGTTGACGCGACAGGATGGATTAGACCTTCCCTCCATGGAAGAGCAGCGCGAGGAGAGCGTCTTGCGCGTTGAAGACGCCATGCTGCCGCCGCCGAGTCCCGTGCTGAACGCCGATGATTTGCTCGAAAGAGCCTCGCACCTGCTGGATGGAGATTCACGCGACGTAGCTCTGGTTCGTCTGAACCCCACCGGCTGGGGAACGATCACGAAGAATGAAATCGAGACCATGATCAAGGAAGGCAAAAATAATCTGCCCCTGAGCGCGGTTCTCGCCAGCAGACAGGTTCCCTACTTGCACCCCGATCATCCCCTTGAGATGGCGTTGCGATATGTCGATCGCTGGCCGGTAATCCCGGTGGTCAACCGTGCTGATTTTCGCAAGCTCGAAGGCATGATTACCCAGCAAGAGGTTCTCGAAAGATATCGAGAATTTGGAGTGGAATAGTCCGCAGAAAAGCGTCAAAAGCCCTGGGCAGTCGCTGCCGCAGGGCTGTCGTTGGAGTTCCTTGGAAAATGGAGAATTGGCTATGCTGCTTTGCTGACGTTGGCTGCTTGTGGACCTTTTTGGCCTTGAACGATCTCAAATTCGACCGCGTCGCCTTCCTCAAGGCTCCGATAACCGTCACTGGCGATAGCACTGTAATGGATAAACACATCCGGTCCATTCTCCCGGCCGAGAAACCCGTAGCCCTTCGCGTTATTGAACCACTTCACCGTGCCTTTCAAGCGTTCCATCTCTCTTCCATCCTTTCCGAATTACACACCTAGGGGAGCGTTCCCCTACGAACTCGCCTTCGCAAACTTACAAACGATTTTGTGCATCGTTGGAAAAGCGCGTCAACCGGCGGACTAGCGCCAAAATGCGCCAAGGCCTCGAATTGCGGCGGCAGTTGGGGTGGCGCCAATCTTCCTCGCTGATCCCTGGCGCTAAGCCGGGTAGAACTGGCAAAAAACGGGCCAGAAAGTCCGGGGCAGTCTGGGGTCGAGCCCGAGACATCCCGTCATCGGACGGCGGACCCACCCGGACCTCCACTTTCGTAATCTTCTGTTAGTAACCTTAGTAGCTACATACTGACGCCTGACTATGCAAACCCTCCCCGAATCTCGTCCGCTCTCTCGTCCTCCGCGCGTCCGTCTGCCCGGCCACAACCCAACCGTCCTGCGGCTCACAAATGGCCAGAATGTTGGTGGAAGCCTACAGGTTGTGTCACTTACCGGCGGCCTGCTCTCGCTCACCCAGCCCATGATTCAAGGATCGCAGGCTCGAATGATTTTCCTTACGGGAACCGGACCGGTTCTTGGCGGGGTTGAAATGCTGCGCCCGGTTGCGGGCAAGTTGCAGCCTTTTCGCTTTGTTTCCCTGGCCTCGGACGACCACCGCCGCCTAGGAGCACTGATCGGCCAACAAACCAGCAAGCCTGATCTCGAATCGGACTGGGTTGAAAAACTGCGGGCTGCTTCAGCGCGGCACAGCAAGCCACGGCGCTGGCGGCTCGGCGTAGGCGTCTTTGGCCTGTTCGCCATTGGGCTGGCCACGGTTGCATACATGCTGCACTTTGGCCTGCTCAAATAGGCTTCTTCCGACTCGCTGTCTGAAAACGGCTTGCAGATGGATTCAAACAACACTCGCCGCTTTCCCAGGTTTCATATGCACACCCCCGTCTTTATTGCGGTTCCGGGAGCCGCGAACGGCGTGGTCCCCGGTTTGGTGTCGAAGCTGAGCCGCGCTGGGATGGAGATTTATGCCGGCGTTAATCTGCAACCCGGCGACCGCATGGATGTCGAGTTCCGCGCTCCAGGTAGAACGATCCACGTTGCCGGCATTATCCGCACTCGCTCCGGCTTTTGTTTTGGGCTGGAGTTTTGCGCTCTCCGGGTTGATGTCGGAAGCGTCGCTTCATTCCATTGTTAGCTCCGCATTCGCGCCTCACGTCAAATTTCAGATACACGATTCCTCGCTCCGCGGTACAGAAGCCTTCCGATGGGAGCGCAGGAACATAAAAGCTAGATTGAACAAAGCGCGCTTGAACTTAGCATGGTTCAATCTGTTCCCTGTTATGCGTTCATCTGTTAGGCATTCCACCTCCGATCGAACCGATCTCACAGTTGAGGATGTACTCCCACCGCATGCAGGCATTGCCCAGCTCCGAGACGCAGCCAAGGACTGCCGGGCGTGCGATCTTTGGAAGAATGCGACCCAGACCGTTTTTGGAGACGGAGCCTCAACGGCCAGAGTCATGCTGGTGGGCGAACAGCCAGGAGATCAGGAAGACAGGAAAGGCCACCCGTTTGTCGGTCCAGCCGGCAAATTGCTCGATCAGGCGCTGGAGAAAGCAGGCATCGACCGCTCCCGGGTCTATGTAACCAACGTAGTGAAACACTTCAAGTGGTCCGCCGCCGAGCGAGGAAAACGGCGAATTCACAAAAAGCCTCGCGACTCCGAAATTCGCGCATGCCGCCCTTGGCTCGATGCGGAACTCGCAGCTGTCAAACCCGACGTTCTCGTTTGCCTTGGAGCGAGTGCCGCTCAGGCTTTGTTAGGAAAAGACTTTCGGGTTACCCGACAGCGGGGAAAGTTCGTCCCTTCTTCGATCGCGCCACATGTCATCGCGACCGTGCATCCTTCTTCTATCCTTCGGGCACAGGACGCCGACTCCCGCCATCGACAAATGGAAGCGCTTGTCGACGACCTCCGGCAAGTCGCTCGGTTGATTAAGCGGTCTGCGTTTTAGTCGCCCTCGGTTCCCGTCCCGCGAAATCGTGCTCCGCTCCCGGCCATCTCATTTACTTTGCTCGTAACATCTTTCGCCCGGTCGCGGATCGCCGCCCGCGCTTCCTCGCCCGAAACTGGAGCAAAC
Source organism: Terriglobales bacterium (assembly GCA_035508395.1). GTDB lineage: Bacteria > Acidobacteriota > Terriglobia > Terriglobales > Acidobacteriaceae > Acidiflorens. The sequence continues at coordinate 5,742 of DATJNC010000077.1, forward strand.
AGCATCCCTACCGCGACCCCGATGCCTATCCCTCCCAAGAAACTTGCCACCGGCGACACCCAATCCGTCTCGCCTCGCAACGCGCCCCGCGCATCATCGAGCCGATCTGTGGCGACTTCATATTTATCCCGGACGAGGTCGCCCAAATCGCCTGCTCGTTCCCTGACTCGGTCATTCACGGCCGCCCACAGTTTCGCATCCGTAATAAGAAGGCCGACTTTCATGGCAAGTCTCGCCCATTGTTTCGCTGTGCTGCGTCTTCCAAATGTGCTCATATTCATCTCCTCTCGCTGTAAAAATACTTATAGTGGCCGGACCCTGCCGCTGCCATCCCTCGCCTCGTGTAAAGGAAATGAAAAATCCATGTATTCTCTCCACATTCGGCCGCACGAAAAGGGCTCAACCATTGAGCTGGGCAGGGCCGTTTGCGGGCCTCCAGGCAAGACACCTCTCTCGTGGGTGGCCCAGACAACAGAACCACGCCGCGCCGCAACTAATTGATTTCTAGTAATGTTGTCCCGTGGGATTCCCGTTCCCTAATTCTTCGGGCCTTCGAGTAAGCGATTCGTAGAACTCACTAACGCGGCTCGCTCGTGGCCGACGGAGGATCAACAATTCAAAACCAAATCATTGTCTGGCCGGGCAAACCGTATCCACTGGGAGCGACTTGGGATGGCGAGGGAGTGAATTTTGCTCTCTTCTCTGAACACGCGGAAAAGATAGAACTTTGTCTCTTCGACCAAGGTGGCCGCCGCGAGTTGCACCGCATCGATATCCGCGAGCAGACCGATCAGGTTTGGCACTGTTACCTGCCCGAGGCGCGTCCTGGGCTGCTCTATGGTTACCGCGTCTACGGTCCTTATGATCCTGCCCAAGGTTTGCGTTTCAATCATCACAAGCTTTTGCTCGATCCCTACGCCAAGCAGATCGTCGGCGACCTCAAGTGGAGCGATTCTCATTTTGGCTACCGCATCGGGCACCGGCTCGAGGACTTATCATTCGACCGTCGCGATAGTGCTCCCGGCATGCTCAGATCAGTGGTCATCGATCAGGCCTTTACTTGGGGGATGGATCAGCCGCCGCGGACTCCCTGGCATAAGAGCGTCTTCTATGAGATGCACGTCAAGGGATTCACCATCCGTCATCCACAGGTTCCCACCTCATTGCGCGGCACCTACGCTGGCCTGGGCACCGCGCCCGTTGTGGATCACCTTTTAAGCCTCGGTGTCACCGCCGTCGAACTCATGCCCGTACACTACTTCATCGACGATCGTCGGCTTATCGAGAAAGGTCTCCGCAATTACTGGGGATACAACACCATCGGTTTCTTTGCGCCCGAATCGCGATACCTCGCAACCGGATCGATCAATGAATTCAAGACGATGGTAAAGACTATGCACACGGCCGGCATCGAGGTGATTCTCGACGTCGTGTACAACCACACTGCCGAAGGCAATCAGCTCGGGCCGACGCTTTCGTTTCGCGGCATCGACAATACCGTCTACTACCGCACACTGGCCGACAATGCCCGCTACTACATGGATTACACAGGAACCGGAAACACGCTCAACATGCGCCATCCTCGCGTGCTCCAACTCATCATGGATAGCCTTCGCTACTGGGTGCTCGATATGCACGTCGATGGTTTTCGCTTCGATTTGGCCGCGACTCTGGCCCGCGAGCTCCATGAAGTCGACCGGCTCGGCGCCTTCCTCGACATCATTCATCAGGATCCCGTTCTGTCGCAGGTGAAGCTCATTGCCGAGCCCTGGGACCTGGGCGAGGGCGGATACCAGGTCGGCAAATTTCCTGTTGGGTGGGCCGAATGGAACGATCGCTACCGCGATGCCGTGCGTTCCTATTGGAAGGGCGACGGTGGACAAATTGGCGAGCTGGCCTACCGCATCACCGGTTCCAGCGATCTTTATGCGCGCAGCGGACGCCGCCCCTATGCCAGCATCAACTTTGTGACCGCGCACGACGGATTCACCTTGCAGGATCTCGTCAGCTACAACCAGAAGCACAACGAGGCCAATTGCGAAGACAATCGCGACGGCACCGACAACAACCGAAGCTGGAACTGTGGAGCGGAAGGCCCGACCGATGATCCAGCCATTAACGCGCTGCGAGCACAGCAAAAGCGAAATCTTATGGTGACGCTGCTTTTGTCCCAGGGCGTTCCCATGCTTCTCGCAGGTGATGCCATCGGACGAACCCAGCGCGGCAACAATAATGCCTACTGCCAGGACAACGAAATCAGCTGGCTCGATTGGGAGGCAGCATCCTCAAATAGCGAGTTCACCGCTCTGGTGCAGAAAGTGATCGCTCTGCGCAAAAATCATCCTGTCTTCCGTCGCCGCAACTTCTTTCAGGGCCGCGCGATCAAGGGAGCTGGCGTGAAAGACATACTCTGGCTTCGGCCCGATGGCCAGGAAATGAGCGATGAAGAATGGAACCAGGCAAACGCACGGACGCTCGGTATGTTCCTTTCCGGATCATCCGTTGACGAAATGGATGAACGCGGTCAACCTGTCACGGACGAGAATTTCCTTCTGCTCATGAACGCCCATTACGAGAGCGTTCCCTTCCAACTTCCCGCTGCCGCCTCGGAGATGACGTGGGTCGTCCTGATCGACACCTCCTCTGAAAGCTCGCGGAGTCCAGGTCTTCAATATTCTTCCGGGACTCCTTATGCTCTCCAGGCGCGGTCGTTGGCTCTGCTGGTCGAACGGCGCCGTGATCAGATTCGGCGAGATCGTCGCAATGGAACGTAAGCATCCCATGCCATTCGGCGCCGAAGTTGGTGAAGACGGCGCCGTTCGGTTTCGCTTGTGGGCGCCTCATGCCCAGAATGTGGCAGTGTGTCTCGAAGATGCCTCGAAAAAACTGCCGCTTACCAAATTGCAAAACGGCTGGTTCGAACTCAGCAGCCGCGACGCGCGGCCCGGAACTCTTTACCGCTTTCAAATTGACGGGAACCTCAAGGTTCCCGATCCGGCATCACGCTTCCAACCTTCCGACGTGCACGGCCCCAGCCTGGTCATCACTCCGGTTGCATTCGACTGGACAGACGAGAACTGGCGCGGCCGTCCATGGGAAGAAGCGGTTATCTACGAACTCCATGTCGGCACGTTTACGCCCGACGGATCATTCAAAGGAGCCGAACAAAAACTCGATTATCTTCGCGACTTGGGCGTCACGGCGATTGAACTCATGCCCGTTGCCGATTTTTCTGGCCGCCGAAATTGGGGCTATGACGGCGTCCTGCTTTATGCACCCGATAGCTCCTACGGCACGCCCGAAGATCTCAAACATCTCATTCAGGCCGCCCACAACAAAAATCTGATGGTCTTCCTTGACGTGGTTTACAACCACTTCGGACCCGATGGCAATTATCTCCACGCCTATTCGCCCCAGTTTTTCACCAGTCGTCATCACACCCCATGGGGAGACGGCATCAACTTCGATGGACCCGATCGCCGAATCGTCCGCGACTTCTTCATTCACAACGCGCTCTATTGGCTGGAGGAATACCACTTCGATGGCTTGCGTTTCGACGCCGTCCATGCCATCGTCGACGACTCAACGCCCAACATCATCACCGAGCTGGCGCAAGTAATCCGGCACAAGATTTCGAGCCAAAGACATATTCATCTCATCCTTGAAAACGCCGACAACGCCAGCCACTATCTGAAGCGTGATCGCGAAAAACGCGTGCGGCTCTACGACGCGCAGTGGAACGACGATGTTCACCATGCCATGCACGTTCTGCTCACCGGCGAATCGAACGGCTACTACTCCGACTATGCACGCGAGCCCATCAAGCAGCTGCGCCGATGTCTGACTGAGGGCTTCGCTTTCCAGGGAGAGTGTTCGCCATTTCATCACGCCAATCGTGGCGAGCCAACCACTGGGTTGCCTCCATCTGCCTTCGTCTCGTTTCTGCAGAACCACGACCAGGTCGGCAATCGCGCATTTGGCGAGCGGATCGGCCAACTCACCTCGCCACAGGCGTTAAGAACCGCTATGGAGATCCTTCTGCTTGCGCCTTCTCCCCCACTCTTATTTATGGGTGAGGAATTTGCCGCAGACTCTCCATTCCTTTTCTTTTGCGACTTTCACGGAGACCTTGCCGCCGCGGTTACAAATGGTCGACGCGCCGAGTTCGCCCACTTTCCCGACTTCACTTCGGCAGAAACGCGCGAACGAATTCCCGATCCAAATGACGAAGCGACATTCACTCGGTCGAAACTGCGTTGGCCAAATTTGGATTGCCAAAGTTTAGGTGCGGACCCGCACGCTGGCTGGTTTCAGTTCTATCACAGGCTGCTGTCGATTCGTCAGCAGGCGATTGTTCCTCTCCTGAGTAAAATCTGCGGAGCTTGTACAGCCAAGGATTTCGACGATGATGAACGTGGCGTTTCAATTGAATGGGCTCTTACCGATGAGTCTGCATTAACTCTGATCGCAAACCTGGGAAATGAATCCCTGACACCAGAATCACCAAAACAAAGCACGCTGATTTACTCCAGCAGTGAGGAGGCAATGAAATCGCTGGACTGCGGCCAACTTCTTCCCTGGTCGGTTGTATGGAGCCTACAAACGAGAAAATAATCCTGCCCATCCGCCCCCCCGCTCCCAACCCTGAACAGAAATCTCTACAGGCTTTTCCCTCGCTCACTAACGGAATGCCTGATGGCGATGTTCCGGCGAAGAGCCTAGCTTTACCGGGAAGTTTGAGCATCAAAAGTACAGTCGCCGCGCTTGGGACATTCGGTTTCGTGTTTCTATTTTGGGGCAAATGGAACATCCACCGCAGATACCTACCGCGACCTATCGCTTGCAGCTGAACCGCACTTTTACCTTTCGCGGTGCGGCCGCAATCGTTCCCTATCTTAGTGACTTAGGAATAAGTCATTGCTATATGTCTCCCTATCTCCGTGCCCGGCCAGGTAGCATGCACGGCTATGACATCATCGATCACAATAGCCTCAACCCCGAAATCGGCACCGTTGAAGACTACGAATACCTTGTCGCCGAGTTGCAGCGCCACGGTATGGGACAAATCCTCGACATCGTCCCCAATCACATGGGCGTCATGGGGAGTGATAATGCCTGGTGGCTTGATGTTCTCGAAAATGGCGAGGCATCCGAGTATGCCGACTTTTTCGACATCGATTGGGATCCAATCAAGGAAGAACTACAGGGCAAGGTGCTTGTCCCGATTCTCGCCGACCAGTACGGAAACGTGCTCGAAAATGGCGACCTGAAATTAGTGTTTGACTGCGATCGCGGAGAATTCAGCATTTTCTACCATGAACACCGCTTCCCCATCGACCCAACAGAATATCCTCGCATCCTGAACCCTAACCTTGACGGCATTCAGCAAACTCCGGGCGCTGGCCGCGAAGACTTCCTTGAGCTGCAGAGCATTAGCACCGCATTCAGTCATCTGCCTGCGCGCGGAGCAGAGTTGACGCCCGAGCGGCGCGCCGAGCGCGCGCGCGAAAAGGAAGTCCAAAAACGCCGCTTGGCCTCTCTGTGTTCGCGCTCCCCTGACGTTCACGATTTCCTGAAGCGCAATGTGGAGCAGTTCAACGGACACCCCGATGACCCCCACAGCTATGATGCCTTGCACGAGCTGATAAAAGTGCAGGCTTTCCGCCTGGCGCAGTGGAGATCTGCCGCCGACGACATCAATTATCGGCGTTTTTTTGACATCAATGATTTGGCCGCGCTTCGCGTCGAAAATGATGCGGTTTTTGCCAGCACCCACCGTCTCATCCTTGATCTTGTCACTCAAAGAAAGATCCAGGGCCTCCGCATCGACCATCCCGATGGGCTCTACGATCCCCTCAAATATTTCCAGCGCCTAAATGAGCAGGTTGCAGCCTCGCTCGGGAACAAGGACGAAACAATCTACATCATCGCGGAGAAGATTCTCACCGGCAAGGAACAGTTGCGCGCAAATTGGCCTTTAGACGGCACTACCGGCTACGACTTCGCCAACCTGGTTAACGGACTCTTCGTGAGCCAGGATAACGCCGACAAAGTGGAGCGAATCTATCGCTCGTTCACGAGTAAGTATTATGAATTTACTGATCTCGAGTACGCATGCAAGAAACTTATCCTGAAACTTCTGCTGAGTAGCGAGCTCAATGTTCTCGCAACCATTCTTAGTCGAATCGCGCTCGCCAATCGTCACACCTGCGACTTTACTCTCAACAGTCTGCGAAGCGCACTCTCAGAGGTAATCGCGTGCTTTCCTGTCTATCGAACTTATGTCAGATGTACCGAGGTCTCATCCGATGATCGTCGCTATGTTGACCAGGCCGTGCGGGAAGCGATAAAGAGAAGTAACATCGCTGATCTGAGTGTCTTCGAGTTTGTCCGTAAGACACTCTTAGTCGAGATTCCGACCGACGCGCCACAAGTTTACAAAAAACGAGTTGTGCGGTTCGCCATGAAGTTTCAGCAAGTCACTGCTGCTGTTATCGCGAAAGGCCTGGAAGACACCGCATTTTATCGATATAACCGCCTCATCTCCCTCAACGAGGTTGCGGGTAGTCCGAGCAAGTTCGGAACCAGCATCGACGACTTCCATCGGGCTAATCGTCGGCGCCTGGCTGATTGGCCGCACTCTATGTTGGCCTCCTCAACTCACGATTCCAAAAGATCGGCAGATGTGCGCGCACGTATTAACGTACTTTCCGAGATTCCGGCGGAATGGAGACTGCGCCTCCGTCGCTGGCGCGAGTGGAATCGCGACAAAAAGCACATCGTTGATGGCGAGATAGCTCCAACGATGGACCACGAATATCTCCTTTATCAAACCTTGCTGGGGGCGTGTCCGAACACTTCTCTCGATGACGCCGCTTGGCATCACTTTATAGAGAGGATAGAACAATACTTGCTCAAGGCCGCTCGCGAGGCTAAGGATCGCACGAGTTGGGCTAATCCTAATCAGCCATACGAGCAAGCTCTATCGCTTTTCGTGCGCGCGATTCTGGACAATCGTCACAATAGGTCGTTCCTGGCGGATTTCCGCGACTTTCAATTTACAATCTCGCGAGTGGGCGCGTTCAATACCCTGTCACAAACGCTTCTGAAACTGACTTCACCGGGCGTGCCGGACACTTACCAGGGCACTGAATTCTTGGATCTCAGCCTCGTGGACCCCGATAATCGTAGACCTGTTGACTATGATGCTCGACAACGGTCGCTGGAGCAGCTCAAGAACATGGCTCAATCTAACGCACCGCCGTCAGTCTCGGGTGAACAAAGTACGGGCAATTCGCAGGCTAGCCAACTGAAACAGTTGGTCATTTGGAAGACCCTTACTTTACGAAGACAAGAACCATTACTGTTTGAGCGAGGAAATTATGTTCCGTTATCGGTGAGCGGGACCAAGGCAAAGCACCTGGTTGCTTTCGCCCGCACATACGAAGATAAACGACTTATCGTTGCAGTGCCCAGACTATGTGCAACTCTACTCGGCGGGACCGCCGATATCTGTCAACCTGCCATTTGGGGCGCTACTAACGTCGATATCGGCTCTACAAAAGGATCGTGTTATCACGACCTCTTTACCGGAAACTGTATATCCGCCCACCCAGATGTCGACTTTCGGCTGATTCCCGTGGCCACATTACTGCGCTCCTTCCCGGTCGCGCTTCTGATAAGTGAACCCAAGCCCTGCTGAGGGAATCCTCCCTTTTGGAACGAGAAATATACTAAGACGGCCATACTCGCAAGCCTACGGCCGTCCGCTTCAACGGTCAGAATCGAAACACCGGTCCAATCGAAGCCTTGAGATTGTTACGGGCGCCGTTATCAAAGTAGATTTCGTCGCCAACGTCGGCGCGAAGCCCAAATGGTCCCCAAAAACCTTCCAAACCGACCCCGGGATAAAATGCGGCCCGCGTATCACCCGATGTCACAGCCCCCAGGCTGCCGGAAAAACCGGATGAGGGACTCTGGTTGCTGCTCGAAAAATTGATGAACCCCCCTTTGGCTGCGACAAAGGCGCGAAATGGTCCGGCATTGGTTTGACATTTTGGGCCAAACATCGCGGTTAGCGGTCGCACCGAGCTGCGCACGAACTGTGTGTTTACCCCGTTCGAAAAGGTGCTCGTGAAGTTACGCTCGAAATCGTAACTCATCTCGGCCTCGATCTGAACATACCTCTGGACGTTGAAGCTCACCCGCCCGCCAACTCCAGCAAAATTGATATGTGGACTCGTTCGACTCAAGTTCAAATAGTCGGCAAAGGCGCCAACCTCAATGTGGTCCGAATTGTCAGAGCTCTGTGCGCTTATCGCTGGCGTACCAAAAGCGCAGACTAACAGTAATACAAAAGACACGATGGCATATTTCATATCCCGGCAGTCACCCTCATCTAGGTATTGCTTTCACATGGTCACGCGAGCCTTTTTAGAAAGCAGTACCCTGTTTATCGTTCTACGTTCCCACTTATCGTATGGGTAGTATCCGGATGGGTCGACCAGGTGAATCCTGCAAGAGCAATGCTGCGATGTTGTATTGCTCTCCTAAGTTAATCTAAGTAGTCAATGACCGTGGGGCGAACATAGAGATTTCACTTGATATCGTGTGTTCCACACCAGAATGGACACTGCTAACCAACTTAGCGTCGCGATTAGTACTGCGATCCATGGGGACAGCTCACCAATCAATTTCCAAACCAAGACCGCAAATATGATTAATCCCAGCGCCCCCATGCTGGCCCCGGCGGAATCGAGGGCGGCCGCTTTGCGTCCGCGCCGCGTGCCGTGCTCATGCGCCTCGTGCTTGCGCTCCTTCTCGTGTTTTTCAATTAGAGTGGCGCTTGCCGGGAAAATCGCCGGGAAAGCAAGAAATAAACCCCCGATACTCGGGCCGAATTCCTTTGCAACAACCCCCGCGAGGGCTGTAGTTGCACCCCCGATCAGAAATCGAGACATATATTCCGGCCAGCGCGTGTTGGCAAGTGCCGAGGGATTAAGACGAATTCTCATCGCAGGAATGCAAGCCACAATCCGAATGCGGCCGCGCACCAGACGGAAAGCGCTGAGCCGCTCACTGATAGCGCCGACGACTTACCCTTCAGTAAAATGCGACTAACCAGTGCAGCGTAAACAACGAACGCTATCGCCCCAAGAATCATCGATCGGGCCTCGATCGAGGCGTAAGCTCTGCCTTCTTTGGCGACGGTAAGGCCGATTGTGGCGAGAGCAATGGAAGGCGCCGCGCTAAAGAGCCCGGCAAAGCTTTTTGGTGTCATCATGTCCGCCAGAACAGCAAACAATGAGACAGTCAGACCACCCACAACAACGCGGATCAGGATGTCCTCAAGCATTGCCGTCAGAATTTGCTATTCGGTCTCCCAACTTGAACGCTAGCCACAACAACCGGTTCGCGATGGACCACTATGCAGCTTCCCCGGAAGGTGATTTCACGCGTACAGTCTTCGGTTTCTCATGTCCGGGACGATCGATCCTCTGCTCCATCGAAGGCCGTTTCTTGGCTGGAAGCTCCGGCAGGGCCACAACCGAACTGTTCTTCGCCGACTGGTAAATACCCTCCACGACGCGTATGTCCGCCAAACCCTCGAGTCCCGACGGCTCCGGTTCCTCGTTATTCAAAATGCAGTTCGAAAAATAGAGGATCTCTGCAGCGAACTGGTCCCGCTTCGCATACTGCTTGGTCGTTGTCCTCTCTCCAATGACCAGTCGTCGCGCCAGTTTTATGGAATAGTCATACGCCGGATCGAGCGTGAGTGTGCCTTTCGTCCCCGCCAGCGTGTAACGGCTGATGTCGGCAGCTCCAAAGCTGCACGTAAAAGTTGCAATGCGCTCTTGCGGAAATCGCATCACGACGGAAGTCATCTCCTCGGTTCGTTCAAACCGTTTTTCTCCGTCGTTTGCCGTCGTGGCAAAAACCGACGTCGGCTCCTCACCGAACAGATAGCGGGCCGCATTAATACAGTAAACGCCCATGTCATAAACTGGCCCGCCGCCGTGGCCAACGTCCTCGCTCACCCGAAGATTGTCGCCCGCTACTTGCTGTGCAAACTCCGACGTAAAGAACCGCAGCTCGCCCAATTTCCCGCTCTCGCCCAGCTGGATCGCCTCCAGATTTGCGGCCTCAAAATGAAGCCGGTAGGCCACCATCAGTTTGACGTCATTTTGTTCTGCCGCGTCGATCATCTCCTGGCATTCTTTTGCCGTAACCGCCATAGGTTTTTCGCACAGCACATGCACACCTGCCTGAGCGGCCCGCACCGCGTATTCCCGATGCAAGTGATTCGGCAGAGCCAGATAGACGGCATCCACTTCCGAAAGCGCCCGGTCATAACCGTCGTATGAATACACGTGTTCCAGCCGGTACTTCCTGCCCACTTTGTCCCGCTTCTCCGATTCACCCGAGACGATCGTTACCAATTCCGAGTTCTTCGTGTTCTTGAACGCTGGCAAAATCGCAACCTGCGCGATGTGTCCCATCCCCACCACCGCGTAACGGATTTTCTCCTGCGACGAAGAATGTCGACCTTTCTTTTCTGCCATCGCCTTTTCATCTCCCGAATCCATCCTTGGATGCATTTGCCTTCAAAAGGATGGCAATGGTCATCCGATACCACCACAAGTCCCAACATGTCTCCGGCGGCCGGTTCGCACTCGTGCGAAAGCGCCAAAAAAATTGAGCGCGTTCCATCCCTCCCAGCCAGCGCCGCATCTCACGGTGGGATTTTTGTCGCTATATATAAATGGGATTTCTGCCGGGTGTGCCAAAGGTCGATTCGGATAAGCGAGTGCCTATCCTGACGCATTTATCCAAAACCAATGCCCTATAAACCAATCTCAAGCTACGGAATCATCGGCGACCTGCAAACTGCCGCGCTCGTAAATCAAGATGGCTCGGTCGATTGGTTCTGCTTGCCGCGATTCGATTCGCCCAGCATCTTTGGCGCTGTTCTCGATGAAAAAAAAGGTGGTCATTTCCGAATTGCGCCCGCTGGAGGCAAAGTACTCTATCGCCAACTTTATAAACCCGATACGAACGTCCTCGTAACCCGCTTTATCAGCAGCCAAGCCATCGTCGAGTTGGTCGATTTTATGCCCATGCATGACCCCGGACGCCTGCATCCTTCCTGGCTCATCCGGCGCGTCCGTGCGGTGAGCGGTTCAGCTTCCATGAAGCTTTTCTGTGAACCGGCGTTCAATTACGCCAGGCAAGGTCACGAAATCGAGGTCCGTGACAACAAGGCGGTTTTTTCCACTCCCGAGATACCCATCCAGCTCTTGTCGCCCATTCCGCTCAACAAATCCGAACGTGCTGCCCATGCAGAATTCACCCTCGAGGAATCGCAGACGCTTAGCTTCGTCCTTGGAATTGAAGGGAATGATTTCATGGATGACTTCGCAGTGAACGAAGATGCCATCGATCACCTCGAAGAAGAGACGACCACCTATTGGCGGCGTTGGTTGTCCAAATGCACTTACCATGGAAGATGGCGGGGCACCATTCATCGTTCCGCGCTGCTCCTCGAGCTGCTCACCTATTCCCCGACCGGAGCCGTCATTGCTGCCCCCACCTGCAGTCTGCCCGAACGTATCGGAGGCGAAAGGAACTGGGATTATCGCTACAACTGGATTCGTGACGCCGGTTACACCCTTTATGGCCTCCTGCGTATCGGGTTGTTCGACGAAGCTTCGCGTTTCATGGGCTGGGTCCAGGAACGATGTGGTGAATTAGCGGAGTCCGATCCCCTGCAGACCATCTATGCAGTTGATGGCGGCCGCAACCTGCACGAGCAGACTCTCTTGCACCTTGAGGGTTACCGCGGCTCCGCGCCGGTTCGCATCGGCAATGAGGCATATACCCAGATTCAGCTCGACATCTACGGGGCGCTCATCGATGCCATCTATCTCTACAACAAGTATGCCGAGCCTATCACCGCCGAATTGTGGAAATCCGTGCGTCGCCTCATCAACTGGGTATGCAGTAACTGGCAGCGTGACGATCGCGGTATCTGGGAGATTCGCGGCAACCCCCGGCCGCTCGTGCATTCCAAGATGATGTGTTGGGTAGCCGTCGATCGCGGCTTGCGTTTGGCGGCAAAGCGTTCTCTTCCCTGCGACCAGGGCCGATGGCTCACCTGCCGCGATCAAATCTATGAGGAGATCCTGGCCAAAGGATGGAATCAGGGAAAACACTCGTTCGTTCAAAGTTATGGCAGTCAGATGCTCGATGCTTCCGTTCTCATGATGCCGCTGGTTTTCTTTATGGCTCCAAATGATCCAATGATGCGGAGCACCGTCGATACAATTTCCCAGCCGTTGTCCAAGGGTGGGTTGACGGTCGACGGAATGGTGTATCGCTATGCGCCCTATGATCCGAACGATGGCCTGTCACTCGGCGAAGGCACTTTCAACGTCTGCACTCTCTGGTTGGTTGAGGCGCTCACGCGAATGGGCCGACTCCAGGATGCGCGCTGGCTCTTCGAGAAAATGTTAAGCAGAGGCAATCATCTGGGTCTTTATTCGGAGGAGATGAGTGCAACCGGCGAACAACTCGGAAATTTTCCTCAGGCCTTCACCCACATGGGATTGATCAGTGCTGCGTTTAATCTCGATCGAGCAATCAAGAACCAAGGCCCTGACTCTTGAACCAGCATGGCTCGCTACCCCGCAGCCCTTACAATCTCTCCCGCTGCTCGATATCCACTCGCGATGGCGCCATGAACTGTTCCATTGTGGCCGGTCGTGTCGGTAGCTTCGCCCGCAAAGAACAATGTGTTTTCAACCGGAGCGCCCAACGCCTGTTGCGCCCCGTGGCCTCCAACCTTGCCGTAGCTGTAAGCGCCGCGGGCAAAGGGGTCCTTTTGCCAGTCGTGAAAATAAGCTCCGGTAAGCCGGTCTTTCAAGTCGCTCGAATTCATTCCCAGCAATTTCCCCAGCGTGCTTAATGCGTGCTCAACCACAAACGAGCTATTTTGTCCCGATAATCGCCTCGCCGATCGAAATGGCGCCCAGCCCGTAATCATGGGAGCTTTATCAGGCATTGCGGTCCACCAGGTGGGGAACCACTCGTCCTGCGAAAGCAGAAAGCTCATTTCAGACAAAGGCTTGTCCCTCTCCGGAGGCGGACAGATTGCATCCCAGAAACGATCTCGAAACAAGAGGGTCACGCGGATCACTTCGCCCATTTCGAGCTTGTCGAGTGCGCCCAATTTGCCAGCGGGCAACTGAGGAGCAAATTGAACCGCTCCCTCTTCGCCAACTGGTGCTTTCAGCAAGCCAAGCGGCAACGTGCTCAGAAGATATCGCGCCTTGAACGAGATTGAGTGAGTCTGCTCTGCGCTGTGGGTCGTGACTTCCGCCGCGCCCTTCTGCCAACTCACTCTTTCTACAACGCAATTCGTATGAACCTTGATGTCCTTATCTGCGATCCGTTTGCGAAAAATATCTAGCAGCCCTTCATATCCGCCTTTCAATCGAAACGCCCGGTGCCCTTGAATCCCTACCTCGGCGCGCGTGCTCTGCACCAGCCAATGCACACCAATCTGCGCCGGGTCGGCCGCGTTGAAGCCGCTGACGTACCGTATTGCGCGCTGTTTGATCTCCTCTTCTCTCGAGTCGTGCTTCGGGTTGGGAAAGCGGCGCTTGAGGAAATCGAGAAACGACTCGTCGGGCGACGAATCGTCCATCTTTTCCAAAATCGACTCGACCTCTCTGAAAAAACGGCAGGGAAGAATTCCTTCATCCGATGCACACCAACTCTCCCCCTCCACCTCACTAACTCCCAATCCGTTCTCCTGCGCCGGTTCCCAAATCTCGGGCGGCAGCCCGTGAATGAACTCCGCCCCAAACTCAACCGAACTGTCGCCTCTTTCCCTCCGCGTGAAGATCCGCCCACCGATGCGGTTTCGAGCCTCCAGCACAATGACCGAGAAGCCGGCTTCTCCCAGTTTCGAAGCGGCGGCCAGTCCCGCTATTCCTCCTCCGACTATGATTACCGACCCGTCTTTCGCCATCACTACCTCAAAAATAATCGGATGCACCACAGAGCCACGATTACCTTACTTCTGTCATCCCGAGCGAGTGCGCGCAAGCGAAGCGCGCAAGCTCGAGTCGAGGGACCTTGTGTTTTCTTTCAGACGACTAGAATCAGACCTCTTCCGAACCTACGCCCGCCGTCCGGCATCAATTCACTATGCCGTTGCCTGTACCCAAAACCTACGAACCGATGGAGGCCCTCCCCGCCACCAAGCTCCCAGTCGGCCAGGAATGGCAATATGAGCCAAAGTGGGATGGATTTCGTTGCCTCGCCTTTCGCGATCGCAACCAGGTCGCGCTCATGTCCAAATCTGCCAAACCCCTCACAAGATACTTCCCCGAACTTGTCAGCGCGCTCTCATCTCTTGCCGCAAAAAAGTTTGTGCTGGATGGTGAAATCGTCATCCCGATTGACGGCACGCTATCCTTCGACGACCTCCTAATGCGAATTCACCCCGCGGCCAGCCGAATCCAGAAACTCAGCAAAGCCACTCCCGCCACCTTCATTGTTTTCGATCTGCTCGTAAGTGACGCTGGAAAATCTCTCGTCAACGAACCCCTATCTCTGCGCCGCCAGAGGCTCCAGAACTTTTCCAAATCGTACCTGAAAGGAAATCCGGCAATTCGTCTCTCCCCCGAGACCCGGGATCTCTCGGTCGCCCGCAAGTGGTTCCACATGGGAATCGCCCTCGACGGAGTCGTCGCCAAACGTGTCGACTTACCCTACGAGTCCGGCAATCGCACGGGCATGCAAAAGATCAAACGCCTCCGCACGGCAGACTGCGTCGTTGGAGGGTTCCGATATCTCGATAAAAGGCCGCTTGTCGGTTCTTTGCTTCTGGGCCTATACGACGGCGAAGGCAAGCTCGACCACGTTGGGTTTACTTCTTCTATCCACGAAACCGATCGCGATTCTTTGACTCGAAAACTCGTGAAGCTGATCAAGTATCCCGGTTTCACCGGCAAAGCCCCCGGTGGCCCCAGCCGTTGGAGCACGAAGCGTTCGGCCGAGTGGCAGCCGCTCGCGCCAAAGCTGGTCGTCGAAGTGCAGTTCGACCACTTCACCGGAGGCCGTTTTCGTCACGGGACAAAATTCCTGCGCTGGCGTCCGGATAAAGCGCCGCGAACTTGCACCTTGCAGCAAGTCAAGCGGGAGGACCGCTCGGCGCTCGACTTGTTGTAGAACTCGCGCTCCGGCAGACCGCCCGTTCTCTATGCCGCCTTTTTCCGTGGAACCCTCGCCCCTTTCTTACGTGCCTCCGAGAGTCCAATGGCAATCGCCTGCTTGCGGCTTTTCACCTTGCCACCTTTTCCGCCCTTTCCCGACCGGAGCGTGCCGCGTTTCTTGCGGCGCATCGCGCTGGCAACCGTCTTTCCCACACCCTTGCTGTATCTACGCCGACTCGATTTCTTCTTCGCTGGCATCCTGATTCCTCCCGAACCTTAGAGGTTCTTTATTCACAAGAGGTTGCGCCCGCGTCAGTTCCCATGGGAAGCTCGCACAATTCAAGAAGCCAAACGCCTCGGGTTTTCACCTCCGGCCTCGACCCTCTGACCTCTAGATTTAGCTCGCCTTCCGCCACGCACGCTCACCGCACTGCTCAAAATCCTCAAAAGCCTTCCGCAATCCGATCAGCACCTCCGCCGACGTCTCAAAAAGAGCTCGTGCTTTCGGGTCAGAAATCTCCGGAAGATTCTTCCGCGCATGATCAATGACTGCTGTCAACAATTGCCTCATATCAGACGCGTAATGTCGGGAGTCATTCAGGTCGATTTGTCTTGCTTCGTGCATGTCGCCACCTCGCGCTGTCGGTGCCGTTTTCCGATGGCCGTATCCGTCAGATGGTTGCAACCGTCGCCTTCCACGCGTCCCTTTCAGACCGCCGAGTCAACATGCCGAATGAGCCGAGTGAACATGCCAATGATTAGGCCAGCGATTCACAGGGCAGCCATTACATCCTGCACCGCATCTACTGGCGAACACGATTAACGGCCGAGGCTGCGAGCGACCCTCGAAATTACTCGCTCCAAATCACACACGAGAGGAACCATCTATGCCAGAGACCGGAAGGAAATGCGCCCATCAGTCCTGCCAGTGCGAAGTCAGTTCCAGCGACAAATATTGCAGCCAGTTCTGCAAAGATGCCGGCGCCGATGAGGTTGAAATTGCCTGCGACTGTGGCCATCCGGCTTGCGAAGCAGCTCTGCACGCGTAAGTCAGCACGCCGGTAAAATCCTCCCTCTCGCGCGCCCTGAAGCATGGCTAGGGCTCGGCCCTAGTGTGCCTTTGCATCAGCAGACGAGCAAACTGAGGCGTAAAGAAATTAGGGTGGAGACAAAAATTGCGGGGCAGAGACCATCCACCCCGCAACCGAACCTGCCTTCGCTTCAACCCGCTTCTACGCTACCCTTCTCTTGCTGCTTGCTCCCGCTTTTTCGGACTTCGTATTCCTTCCCGCATTGGCCCCCACGTTGATCTCCTCGGCCAACTGCGACAGTTTTTCGTCAGCCTCTTTTTCTTCTTCCAGTGTCTCTTCCAGCAACTGGGCGGCGTCATCCTGGCCTAGCTGCGTGGCGTACGTGCGCGCGGTTCCATATCCTGCCATCTCGTAATGCTCCACGCGCTGAGCGGAAGCGATGATGGCGGCATCTCGAACGTTTGTGTCGTCGATATCTTCCACCAGATCACTGCCTTCCTGCAAAACTCCTTGCATGCCTTTGCATTTTTCGCCCTTCGGTTTTTCGCCCAGTTTTTCGAAGATCTGCTCCAGGCGCGTCGCTTGCGTTTTTGTAACTTCCAGATGCTCGTTCAAGCCATCCTTTAGTTCTTCCGATGTCGCGGCCTCGATCATGTCTGGCAATGCCTTGATGATCTGCTGCTCGGCGTCGTAAAGATCTCTCAACTGTTCCACGTAAAGTTCCCGTAATGAACTCGGTTTCATGCACATTCTCCTTTTGGTTTTGAATGGAAATGAGGACTGGCGGTAAGCCATTCTCCAATTGCCGATGAATGATGCTGCGCTGGCTACGCAGCTTTGCGTGTGCGCGCCGCCTTCATCGCCGCAGCGCTGCGCGCCCGTTTTCCCCGCTTCGCCGCTGCTCTCTTGGCTTGTCGAGAAAGCGCCTGCCGGCTCGCGCTCCGCTTCGATTCCCGCTTGAGCGCTCCCGAGGTCGCCCGCGACCTCCTCCGTGATTTCTTACGACCACCCTCTTCCCCGGCCTCGATGTCTTGCTCAGCTTTTCGCTGAACCGACGACGGTCCCTTCGGCGGTGGGAGTTCGACCCCGGCCCGGCGGGCCTTTGAGAGGCCAATGGCTATCGCTTGCTGCGGCGAACGAGCGCCATGCTTGCCTTCGCGAATATGATCCATCTCCTCGCGCACGAATTCGCCCGCCTGCGTTGAGGCCGATTTCCCTTCGCGGGCATCTTCCCGGGCTCGTTCGATTGTTTCTCGTTCTGGCATAAGCTCAGCTCCTCGTTCCTGGCGCGATATCAGCAGTATCGGGTTGCATTGTGCTCCCGGCAATCCGACGTTCACTGTATCCACGCGATATTCCGCTTACCCGAATCCCGAATGCTCGTTCCTGCTCCCCCGAGCGACACCATCGTCTTCACCTTGAGCCTTGCCTGGCCGATTCGCTCAGCCACGTTCCCAGGCCACCGAGGGGGTCAATGTGATCGCAAACGATCTTTGCCGCCCCCAAGATAGGAATCGCCAGGATCAGGCCCATCCCACCCCAGATCCACGCCCAAAAAAGAAGCGACAAGCTCACCGCCAGCGGGTTCAGCTTGAGCCTTTCCCCGATTACCTTCGGATAAATCACGTTCATCGTGACCACATGCAATCCCACCACAGAGATCAGCACGACTAGAATCCCCGTTTTCCCCAAAGCGTCAATCCCCGCCGCCAATGGTGGCAGCAGCGCTAGAAAGACGCCAAGGTACGGAATCAGGCTCAGAAATCCACTGATCGCTCCCACAAAGTAAAAGTATTGAATGCCCAGGGTCCAGAAGATGATCGCGCAGATCGCGGCATTCAGCAGTCCAATGCCAACATTCGCCACGATGTAAGTCCGAATCATTGAAGAAATATTTCCCACCGTCCGGTGTGCCACAAGCCGATGCTCCTTGGGGAACAATCGCACCGTAGCTACATGAAAATGCTCCTTCGATGCCAGCATGAAGTACACGAGGAAGGGAATGAATCCGATTGCCAGCAGAACGTCCATGATCGTTCCGCCGTTTTCTGACAGCACATGCGTGAGCCCGTCGGCTTGCTCAACTTTCACCGGTATGGACCGCTTACCGTTATTATTCGGCGGTTCAATGATCGCCTTCGCATGTGCCTCGATCTGGTTCGCGCGCGACAGAATGCTACCGACCGTCTCCCTCGCCCTGGCAGAGTAGTGCGGCAGCTCATCTGCGAAGTCCACCGCGCGATTGAAAAAGAAGTATGCAATCCCTCCTGCCAGGGCGAGTCCCAGCACCACCACAATCAACGACCCCACGCTCCGAGGCACTCGCCATTGCACAAGCCGGCGCACCATCGGCTCTAGCATGTAGGCCAGTAGCATCGCGGTCAGCGCGGTTACAAGCACCAGCTTCAAAAGGTATAGAAATCCGATGATTGCAATCAGGGCGATTACGATTTGGGCCACCGTCCCGGCCTTAATCGAAGCCCTGAGGATTTCAGCCTCTTCCGCCGCCTCTTCCTGGGCAACGGGCGTTCGCTCATTCGCCGATACTGGCCGCGTGATCGCTTTCAACGGAGAAGGCTGGGGCTCACGTCCGCTCGTTGTTGTCGACATTCTCTCTTTGCCCGTCAAATTTTCCGACGCGCAGCAGCCGCAGGCCATACGGCCCTTACGTTAGAACTCAAGGGCCTGGATATGCATTCGACTCTGTGTGCGAATCCGCTTCCGAGTCAACGCATCCCCACTACAGGATGAACCTTCCCACCCTTACCTCCCGAACCCTATGCCCATCTTCCTTCATTTGCAGTACTAGTGAACCAGGAGGTGCTTTTCATGAATTGGGATCAAGTACAAGGCAAGTGGACTCAGCTCACGGGATCCGTTAAGGAAAAATGGGGCAAGCTGACCGATGACGATCTTAAGGTGATCGATGGTAAACGCGATCGTCTTGTCGGCAAAATCCAGGAGCGTTACGGCGTGACCAAAGAGAACGCCGAGGATCAGGTTGCTACCTGGACGATACCCAACGCCTCGTTTGAGGAGATGCCCAGGCGCAAAGCAAGCTAACGCGGCAGCTCACTGTTGGCAAAAAGAGCATCCACGCTTCCTTTTGCCTCAGGCCGCTTGACCGCGGGCGCCGGCCAGTTCAATACATCCCTTTCATAGACTGTGTTGGCGCGAAGAAGTGCGGGCCGCCTTAAATCGAGTAACTATTTCGGTCCCCGCCGCAGCAGGCGCGAAAGCTGCCGCTCACTCAGCTAAACTGAAATAGGGAAGCTGTCGATAACCCACACCCGGTAGCTTCCCACTTTTCTGAGTGAGGTCATCTCCAATTGTCCGTTCTGGTGGTTGGAGGAGCAGGGTACATTGGCAGTCACGCCGCCCGCGCTTTGCGTCGTGCGCGCTATAACGTCATCATCTACGACAATCTCTGCACCGGTTTTCGCTCCCTCGCCGATGGCTTTGAGCTCGTCGAAGGCGACATCGGCGATCCATCAAAACTTCATCGCGTTCTCTCCCGCGTCGACGCCATCATGCACTTCGCCGCCCACGCCTACATCGGCGAATCCGTCACCAATCCGCGGAAGTATTTCCGCAACAATGTCGTCGACGGGCTCACTTTGCTCAACGCGGCCGTCGATGCCGGCGTGCGGCATTTTGTCTTTTCCTCTACCTGCGCCGTCTATGGAACTCCAGCGCGTGTTCCCATTACTGAGCTGAATCCGCGCGAACCCATCAATCCTTATGGCGCAACCAAGCTCGCCTTCGAAAACATCCTGGAAGCCTACGATCGTGCTTACGGCCTGCGTTCCGTCCGGCTTCGTTATTTCAACGCTGCCGGCGCCGATGACGGCGGCGAGATCGGCGAACTCCACGACCCCGAAACTCACCTCATTCCGCTCGCGCTCTCCGCGTCCACATCCAGTGGTTCCGAACTCCAGATTTTTGGTGATGACTATCCCACTCCCGACGGCACCTGCCTGCGCGACTACATCCACGTCAACGACCTCGCCGATGCCCATGTCCGCGCCTTGCAACATCTGGAAAATGGCGGCGCCTCGCTCGCTCTCAACCTGGGCACAGGCCGCGGCAATTCCGTTCTCGAAGTAATCGAGGCCGCCGAGAAAGCCACTGGCCAGCCCGTTCGCCGCGCAATTGCCCCGCGCCGTCCCGGCGATCCTCCCGAACTCGTCGCTGACGCCACCAAAGCTCAGCAAGTCTTAGGATGGACCGCCCAGCGTGACCTCGCCAACATCGTCTCCACCGCCTGGAACTTCATGCAGAAGAATCGTTAGAGTCGTGAAATGTAAAACAGAGTCCCGCTCCCGAGCGATATGGATAAACGAAAATAAAGGGCGGGCACCAACGCCCGACCCTTTTTCGACGCCGTACACTTCTGCATTCTTAGTTCTTACTTCTGCAGTTGGGTGACCTCTGTATTCTGACCTTTACCTCTGCAATCTTTTGCTCTCTGTCATCCCGAGCGAAGCGGAGTCGAGGGACCTTGCGCTACGTTGTCATCCTGAGCGCCAGCGGAGGACCTATGCACCTGTTCATCCCAGATTCCAAAGCAAAGAGTGAGCACTATCGCCGGTCCCCTGCCGACTCTCAAGCGCTTCTGCAATCTGACCTCTGACCTTTGCAATCCGATTTACTCCAGCGATCGAAACGCAAGCCAATGCGCAACTTATTGCTGACTTTTTGGGATTTTGGGTGGCGCAGCGCTTTAGCGCTGCGGAAAACGTACCCAATAGAACCGGCGGCTTTAGCCGCTAGAGTGAATGCGGGCATGTCCCCCAAAAAATACAGGGCGAGCACGAGCACCCGCCCCCAACCATAGCTCACTTCTGCAATCCCTTACTCCAACTCCTTCGCCGCCGCATCGATCGTCGCCGCCTCATCCTCCAGCACCTTCGCCACCCTCACAATCTCCGCATCAGCTTCCGCCCATCGTTTCTGCTCGATCCCTTCGCGCACGCCGGGAATCGTCTTTACCCCATAACCCGAATAAACTCCCGGCGCGTAAATCAAGTGTTCATACCACGATCTACGCGGCAAACCTTCCGGACTCGTCAATTTTCGTTCCGTTAAAATTAACTCCCGATTCACCGCCGCCAGCTTGCCCGCGCTCGCCTCGTCTCCCAGCGCACCTTGCTTCGCCGTCAACCCGTCGCGATAATGTTTCGCGCTCTTCGTCAGGGAATCCAGCGCGTTTTCCAGCGGCGCGAAATTCAAATGTGGAGGAATTTCTTCCTTCGCCGGAGCCACCGTCGGCCGCCGCGGATCGAAAGTCGCTTTGAAAACTCCTTCCTCCAGTTCCTGATTCCGCTCCCGCGCCTCGTCCTGCTTTTGTGCCAGCAATTTCTGCAGCTGCTTTTTGTACAGGTCGATGGTGTCGGCAAAGTCGACGAAATCGAAGGGGAGCACCTCCGCGTCCGCCAGCCTCATCACTGAAATCCCGACCGTCTGGGCCATCGCTCTTCCGTAGACAAAATCCGTATCCGAAAAATGCGTGTACCAGTAAAAATCGTCGTAGATCGAGTGATAAATCCCCTGCTCGTCCTCTCCCTCATATTCCAGGTTGAGCGTCGCAATTCCCAGATGATCCAGAAAAGCCGTGTAATCCGTCCCCGAGCCGATTGCCTCGATCCTGAGGTCCGCTCGCTGCCGTAGTTCCTGCCGTTCCTCCGCCGACTTCGCTTCTGCGATTTCCGACAACTCTTTCCGTTTCCACACCGTTAGCTTCGTTTCCGGGTCTTCGACGTCGCGCGCTACCCCATTGATGAACTGTTCCAAACTGTGCGATCCACCCATGGTCAGCGGCCCGCGATCATTCGCATCCGTATTGATGTAAACCGCGGCATGCTGCTTCAATTCCTCGCCATGTGCCTCGGCCCACTCGGTCGACCCGAGCAGCATCGGCTCCTCCCCATCCCACGCCGCATAAATAATCGTCCGTCGCGGCTTCCATCCCTGCTTCAGCAACAAGCTGAGTGCCCGCGCCTCTTCGAGCAAGTCCACCTGCCCAGAAACCGGGTCTTCCGCCCCATTCACCCAGCCGTCATGGTGATTGCCCCGCACAACCCACTCATCTGGAGCCACGCTCCCCGGAATCTTTGCAATCACGTCATACACCGGCTTGATATCCCAATTAAATTCGACCTTCAAATGTACTTTTGCCGGCCCCGGCCCAACGTGATACGGAATCGGCAGCGACCCGCGCCACTCCTCCGGAGCCATCGGCCCCGCGAGCGCCGCCAGTAGCGGTTGCGCATCTCCGTATGAAATCGGCATCACCGGAATCTTCGTGATGCTCTTTGCCTCCTCTCTCTTCAGCCGCTTTGCCCCCGGAGTCGCGCCCACCCCCGGCGTCAGCGGATCCCCCGGATTCGCCGACGCAAAATCCATCACGCTGCCGCGTTGCACGCCGTCCGCGGGCCGCATCGGTCCTTGCGGAAACACGCTATCCACCGTGTAGCCATCATCTTTCGGCTCGGAATAAATCAGGCACCCGATCGCCCCATGTTCCGCCGCCACTTTGGGTTTTACTCCGCGCCACGACCCATAATACTTTGCGATCACGATCGCGCCCTTCACCGAAATCCCCAGTCGGTCCAACTTTTCGTAATCCTCCGGCAACCCATAATTTACAAACACCAACGGAGCCGTCACATCCCCATCAATCGAATATGCGTTATACGTCGGCAATTGTTCCGATTTCTGATTCGACGTTGGATCGACCGCCACCGCCGGCTCCTCCAGCTTCGCCGTGAACTTCGTGGGTGCCACCATCTCTACCACCCGCACCTTCGGCGTGGGAAACAGCACGTCGAACCGCTCAATGTGCGCGTCCAGCCCCCACTCCCTGAATCGCGCCAGAATCCACTCGGCATTGTCCTTGTCATAAGGAGACCCCACATGATGCGGCCGCGCCGACAGCCGCCGCATGTATTCGCGCAGGTTCGCCGGATCAGGAATCGCCTTGAACTTCGCCTCCCACTCTCGTTCGCTCACACTGCTCCGCGGCGAATACCCCACCAGTTGCCCATCACCTGCCGCCAGGCTTGAGGTCTTCACATCCGCCGAGGAAGAAGACTGCAAGTCCATGCCAAAAATCGAAGATGGCATCCGAAGAGAAAAAATCAACACCGCTGCTGCCAGAGTCCGCACCAAAGTCCGCATATCTCTCCTTGATATTTGTCGAAACGAAGGAATCAGTGCCCGCCATTATACCGACAAGGAAAATTGGCTCCCTCAAATCAAAGCGTGGAGAATTCCATCCCCCTCGGTCGTAGACAACTCTGTCATCCCGCGCGAAGTCGAGGGACCTTGCGCTACGTTGTCATCCTGAGCGCCAGCGAAGGACCTATGCACCCATTCGTCCCCGATCCCAAAGCAAAGAGTGAGGACTATCGCCCCGCCCCTACCGACGCCCAACCACTTCTGACTCCTTACTTCTGCAATTTCTTCATTCGCGTGACGCCCATCACATCCGCAAGTTCATCCCATACGCGACAATATTTGTTTTCGCCACCCCCGGGCGCTGCGCTGCTGTCCCGCGCTCGAAAAATGCTAAATTGGAAGGTTCATGTCCGCTCCCAAATCCCTGTTTGTTCGCGCCTCGAAGGCCGAACCCACCGAACGAACCCCCGTCTGGTTCATGCGCCAGGCCGGACGCTACATGGCCGAGTACCGCGCCGTCCGCAAGCACCATTCACTTATTGAAATCTGCAAGAAGCCCGAACTCGCCGCCCAGGTCACCATCGAAGCCGCTGAAATTCTCCAGGTCGATGCCGCCATCATCTTCGCCGATCTCCTGCTTCCCCTCGAAGTTATGGGCCTGCCCTTTCACTTCGCCGCCGGCGAAGGCCCCAAAATCGAAAAACCCGTTCGCACTCCCGAAGATATCGCCCATCTTCGCACCGATCGCGCCTCCGAACTCGCCTATGTCTCCGAAGCGGTCAAACTTGTCAGCAAGCATTTCGGCGATCGCCTCCCCGTCATCGGTTTTTGCGGCGCTCCCTTCACTCTCGCCAGTTACATGATCGAAGGTGGAGGCTCGCGCAACTACCTCCACACCAAAAAGATGATGTACTCCGCGCTCGCCGCGTGGAACGAGCTCATGACCAAGCTCGTCGCCGTCACCGCCGAGTATTCCGCCGAACAGGTCCGCGCCGGTGCCGACACAATTCAAATTTTCGATAGTTGGGTCGGATGTCTGAGCGTCGAGGACTATCGCCATTACGTTCTCCCTCACGTCACCGCGCTCGTCCGCCGTTTGAAAAAGACCGGCGTGCCCATCATCTATTTCGGCACGGATAGCGCCACACTCCTGCCATCCATGAAAGAGACCGGCGCCGACGTCATCGGCCTCGATTGGCGCATTCCGCTCGACGCCGGCTGGCAAAGCCTCGGCTACGAGGGAGCGGTGCAGGGCAATCTCGATCCCGTTCTTCTCTTCGCCGACTGGAAAGAATTAAAAAATCGCGCGACTGACATTCTTCGCCAGGCAGCTGGCCGCTCCGGCCACATCTTCAATCTCGGCCACGGCATTCTCCAGGAAACTCCAGTCGACAACGTCAAGGCGCTCTGCGATTTCATCCGCGAGCACTCTGCCGAATTCAAGAAGTCCGACCTCGCCCTTTCGGAGCCAAAACAATGATGCCCAGGATGAAACATGTATTGAAGTCGTGTCATCCTGAGCGCGGCGCGTCGGAGCGAAGCGACAAAGCGCAAGTCGAAGGACCCCTATTTCCTCTACTACTCTCGTGCCGCTGCAGGGAGTTCTACTCATGTACACGGAGTAAACGGGCGGCATGAATACCGCAACAAAATCGACGCCGTGTCCTCTAAATCTCGCGGAGGTCTGTTACTGCGCAAACCACCTAAGCTCCTTCACACCCGCGCAACACGCCAAAACCGCCGTCCTCCTCCTCGCTCATGGCAGTCCCGAGAACCCCGACCAGGTCCCCGAATTCCTTCGCTACGTTACGAGCGGCCGCCCGCTCCCGCCACCGCTTATCGAAGAAATCCGCCACCGCTATTCTCTAATCGGATTCTCGCCCCTCGCCTGCTGGACCCTGCTCCAGGCCGATCATCTCGCGCGCGAAATTCGTCTGCCCGTCTTTGTCGGCATGCGCAACTGGAAGCCCTTCATCGCCGGCGCGATCCAATCCATCTCGGCGCAAAAATTTGAGCGCGTCATCGCCATCTGTCTCGCCCCGCAGAATTCCCGCACCAGCGTCGGCCTCTATCGCCGTGCCGTCACCGGAGACACCGCGCCGCCGTTCACTCTCGACTTTGTCGACGAGTGGCATGACCAGCCTCTCCTCGCCAAAGCCTTCGCCGAAAAATTGCGCGAAGGATGGCAAAAAGCCAACGCCGAGCACGGCAAGGCTCTCCCCATTATCTTCACCGCGCACAGCGTGCCGCAGCGCACCATCGCCGACGGTGACCCTTACGAAGCC
Organism: Terriglobales bacterium; assembly: GCA_035508395.1. Lineage (GTDB taxonomy): Bacteria > Acidobacteriota > Terriglobia > Terriglobales > Acidobacteriaceae > Acidiflorens. The sequence continues at coordinate 31,458 of DATJNC010000077.1, forward strand.
CAGTCCAAAGAAACCGCCTGTCTGGTCGCGCAAGCCGCCGGCCTCGCCGATGGCTCCTGGTCCTTCGCCTTCCAAAGCCAGGGCATGTCCGGAGGCGCCTGGATCGGCCCCACCGTCGAAGAAACGATTCTCGGCCTCAAGTCGAAGGGTCACACCGGCGTGTTCATTCAGCCCATCGGCTTCCTCTGCGATCACGTCGAAGTGCTCTACGACATCGATATCTTTTTCCGGCAGTTTGCCGATAAGCAAGGTATGCGCCTCTGGCGTGCCGAATCCCTCAACGGATCAACGACCTTAACCGCCGCACTCGCCCAGCTGGTGCGGGCACGGCTGTCGGTAGCTTCTCAGCTCCACTGTGAACTGAGAACTGAGAACTGAGAACTGCTTTTATGCGTATTGCCATTATCGGCGGTGGAATCTCCGGCCTCTCGGCCGTGTTCACGCTCGAAGAAAAACGTCGCGCCGGCGCTGCCGTCGACTATGTCCTTTATGAATCCGCGCCGAATTTCGGCGGAGTCCTCGTCACCGACCAAATCGATGGCTGCCTCATCGAAGCCGGTCCCGATTCCTTCGTGACCGAAAAACCCTGGGCCACCGATCTCTGCCGCAAAATCGGCCTCGGCGATCAACTCATCGGCTCGAACGACGCCGACCGCAAAACCTACATTCTCGTCCGCAACCGACTCATCGAGATGCCCGACGGCCTGATGTTCATGGTCCCCACCAAAATTCTGCCCACGGTTTTTTCGCCGCTCTTTTCTCTGCGCACAAAAATCCGCATGGCGCAGGAGTGGTTCCATCCCCCGCACAAAGCGACAGCCGATGAAACCGTCGCCGCCATGGTGGAGCGCCACTACGGGCCCGAAATGGTCGACCGCCTCGCCGATCCGCTGCTCTCCGGCATCTACGGAGGCGAAGCCACCCAACTCAGCGTGCGCGCCGTGCTCGGCCGCTTCGCCGATATGGAAGCCAAACACGGCAGCCTCGGTCGCGCCATGCTCGCCGCCCGCGCCAAAATGGCCACCTCGAAAACACCGCCTCGCCCTCTTTTTACGTCGCTTCGCGAGGGCATGCAGCAGATGATCGACTCCCTGCTCGCCCGCCTCGATCCTCGTGCCTTGCGTCACTCCGTTCCCGTCCAATCCGTCATTCCGCAAGACGGAGGCTGGACCGTCTCCGCCGGCTATCAAAGCGACCAATTCGATGCCCTCATCATCGCGGCCCCGGCTCACGTCGCCTCGTCGCTTCTCCGGCAGGCCGACCCGAATCTCGCCCGCGAACTCGGCGAAATCCGTTACAGCTCCTCCGTCACCGTCGCCCTCGGATACGACGAGGCCGTCCGCCGTTCGCTTCCGCCCGGTTTCGGATTTCTCGTTCCCCGCAGCGAAAAGCGCCGCCTTCTCGCCGCCACCTTCGTTCACAACAAATTCCCTCACCGCGCCCCCAAAGATCGCGCCATCGTTCGCTGCTTCGTCGGCGGAGAGCACGTCGAGCAAACCCTTGCTTCCACCGACGAGCAAGTCATTCAACTCGTCCGCGAGGAACTCCAGCAGATTCTCGGCCCCCAAATTCTTGGCCTCACCACCGAGCCCCTTTTCGCCCGCGTCTACCGCTGGCGTTCCGCCATGGCTCAATACGGCGTCGGGCACCTCGAACGTCTCGAACGCATCGAAGCCCTTCGCCAAAAGCTCCCCGGCCTTGCTCTCGCCGGCAACGGTTTCAGCGGCATCGGAGTTCCCGACTGCGTCCGCTCCGGCTCCGAAGCCGCCACCAAGGTCCTCGCCGACACCCACGTCGTCTCCCCCGTCTAAGCCGAATGGTTCAAGGTAGCCGCAGCGCAAATCGGTCCCTCCGACTAAGATCCCAAGTAAATAAAACTCGATGTCATCCTGAGGGCAGGGAAAGCTTCACGAAGTGAAGCTCTCCCGCAGTCGAAGGACCCCTATACCCTGCACACAGACTCCCTGGGGTCTTTCGTCTGAGTAGCCGCAGCGCGCATCAGCTTCCGGTGGCCGAGACCCCCCTGGGAATGACCCCTTGATCGGCAAAGGGTGAGGGGCATGACGCGGAGACTCGCAACCATTACCCCAGTAATCTCCCCCAACTCACAATATCTTTGGCGAAACTTCGTCTTTCCCTACAGTGTTAACAACGGTGTGGGGAGGTTCCATGAAAAGCCTGTTTGCCGTTCTCTGTCTCGCGTCCGTTCTCGCCTTTGCTCAGCAGCCTTCATGGCAATCGTCGTCATCACAATCGTCCGGCGACATGCAGGATATGAAAGGCATGAACATGCCCGGACATGACATGTCCAAGATGTCCGACTCGTCATCCGACAGCGAATCTGAAAACAGCGCCATGCACTCTATGGAGGGCCATCACATGGATATGGGTCCTCACATGAAGATGACCGAACTTCGTCCCGTTCAGCCAGGCGACGAAGAACGCGCGCAAAAGATTGTCGCTTTAGCTCGCAACGTGATGGAGAAGTACAAGGACTATCACACCGCTCTCAACGATGGCTTCCACATCTTCCACCCAGAGGTCCCGCAGAAGCAGTATCACTTCACGAGCACTCGCAATGCTATCGAGGCCCAATTCCGCTTCAATCCCGAGAATCCAACTTCGCTCCTCTATGAAAAAGATGGCGATGGTTATCGTCTGGTCGGCCTCATGTACACGGCTCCCAAGCGCTTTACCGAAGACGATCTCAATCAGCGTGTTCCGCTCAGCATCGCGCAATGGCATGAGCACGTGAACTTCTGTAAAGCGCCTCTGGGCAAGAGCGATGCGCTCAGCGCGCATCCCAAGTTTGGTTTCCGCGGCTCAATCACCACCGAGTCCGAATGCACCACGGCTGGCGGAACCTTCCTTCCCCTCGTCTTCAACTGGATGGTCCACGTTTATCCCTTGGAGAAAACTCAGGCTGCCATCTGGTCCGTCGAGCGCCAGCACGATCACAACGATTAATGACTGAGGAGCTGTAACAAAAACTTAACAATCAGCCCGTCTCGCTGGCTTTTGGCGGGCCCGCGAAAAATTGGCAAACGCTACCACTTGACCAGGCCCGTTAAACTAAGTAACCTGCCCGGTCATGAGCCAGCCCGATCTCGATCACCTGCGTTTCCTTTACAAGAAAGCTATCGAGGAATGGGTTGCGGCCATTCGCGCCGAAGAGGATCTCGCTACTCCCGACCACTCTATGCTCGCCTGGGAGAAATGGGACGCCGCTCATCTCGCCGAACACGACGCTCATGAAAAAGCAACTGTGGCTCGCGAAGCCTACAAAGACGGCCTTCGCGCCATGAATATCGGCATTTAGCCAGTCGGTATTTCCTCTATCCCGCCCTGTTTTGTCTATCCGACATTTTGTCTATCCGGCGCAATCCCACATTCATCGAACCACTCTCTGTAATTTCGGCATCGATTCACCCCCATTTCGCTCGCCGTTCTTTACCAATCTCTACGTAAACCAGCGCATTGTCCGACCCCAGTGCCTCATCCAAGTAAGGTGCTCAGACGAAAGGGGTCAATACAGCTTGTTCGAACGAAATCATGCGCTCCGACGTGCTCTGTTGCGGATCCTTCCATTCGTCATCACCCTGACGCTTCTGCAGGCCTGCTCCAAAAAGCAGGCTCCTGCTCCTGACGGAGCGGCGCTTTTCGCTGAGAAATGTGCCAGTTGCCACACGCCCAACAATGACATGCGCGCGCCCGAACCGGACGCGCTTCACCAGATGAGCAAGGCCACTATTCTTGCCGCGCTCCAGACCGGCCGCATGAAATGGGAAGGAAAACTCCTTTCCTCCGCCACCAAAAACGCCATCGCCGATTACTTGGCCGCACCGGCCACCACTACAGCAATGACCGGAGCTTATTGCGCCCGCGACCTCGATCCGCCTCCGAATCCGCCGATCTGGGCAGGTTGGGGCGCCGATCTCGCAAACACTCGCGCCCAGAGCGCTGTCTCAGCTGGCCTCAACCGCCAGAACGTGAACGGTCTCAAACTCAAATGGGCATTCGGATTTCCGGGCGCTGATGCCACTTTTGGCCAACCGACCTCCTTCGCCGGAAGACTCTACGTCGGCAGCGAAGATGGAACCGTTTACGCTCTCGACTCGGCAAAAGGCTGCGTCTGGTGGACCTTCAAAGCCTCCGCGACCGTGAAGACCGCAATCTCGATCGGCGACCATGGAAACAGCGCTTTCTTCGGCGACACCAACGGAATCGTCTACGCCATCAAGACTGCGGATGGATCCCAGCTCTGGAAAATGCACGCCGATCCGCATCCCGCGGCCCGCATCACCGGTTCGCCGCTGCTGATTAATAATCGTCTCTATGTTCCCGTTTCTTCCGGAGAGGAAGGTTCTTCGGCCGACCCAGCGTATCCCTGCTGCACCTTTCGCGGCAGTGTCGTCGCCCTCGATACCGCATCAGGAAAACAGATATGGAAAGCCTACACCGTCACCGAAACTCCTCAACCCACGCGCAAGAATCCGCAGGGTGTTCAGTACTGGGGACCTTCGGGTGTTGCCGTCTGGTCCACTCCAACTGCCGACCTCAAGCGCCACGCGATCTACGTCTCGACGGGAAATAACTATTCCGATCCGCCAACCGACATGTCCGATGCCGTAATCGCCTTCGACATCCGAACCGGCAAGAAGGTATGGTCGCACCAGTTCACCGAGAAAGATGTCTGGAACAGCGGCTGCGTGGCGGAAAAGAAAGACAACTGCCCCACGAAGCACGGCGACGATTACGACTTCGGCGCGGCGCCGATCCTGAAATCCCTTCCCGGCGGCAACGACGTTCTCGTGCTGGCCCAGAAGTCCGGAATGGTCTTCGCGCTCGATCCTGACCGTCGCGGGCAGCTCTTATGGAAAACTCGCATCGCTCACGGCGGACCGCTAGGCGGTATCGAATGGGGAGGCGCGGTCGACAACAAACACGTCTACTTCCCCGTCTCCGATTTCGACTTCGACAAGCCAATCGGCGGCGGAGGACTCTTCGCTCTCGACCTTCGCACCGGCAAACAGTCCTGGTATGTTTCGCCCCCGCAGCCAGCCTGCACCGCCCAATTCGGCTGCAGTTCGGCGCAAATGGCTCCTCCGACGTTGATTCCCGGCGTGCTTTTCGCCGGATCGCTTGACGGTCACTTGCGAGCCCACGATACGCGCACTGGAGCAGTCCTCTGGGATTTTGACACCGCCCAGGCATTTCATACCGTGAACAATATCCAGGCACATGGCGGCTCACTTAATGGTTCGGGGGCAACGGTTGTGTCCGGATATGTCTATGTCAATAGCGGCTACACCAATGCAATGAGCGGCAACGTGCTCCTGGCCTTCGCCCTTGAACCGCAGTAGGCGCGCTTTGCAGACCGGGACTATCGCCGCGAATTGCTTGGGCCGATTCACCGCAAATTGCACTGAAGCTCTATAAGTAGACGGTACAAAGCGCTATAAGTAAAAGGTGCCACGTGAACCGAGAGAGACGCTTCCCATCGGCCTAAAAGCCATCTCTGTGATCTTTGCGCTCTGTGCGATCTATCTGGCGATCGTCGGCCTGCTGCTCTTATTCCTTCCCGGAACCATCTCGATGACCGCTGGCGCGCCTCTGCTCTTTGGTTTGGAGTTGGCCGGACCTTACATGTTCCTGTTGACAGCGCTTGTCGGCGGGGCCGTGGCCTATGGCTTGGTCATGCTGAACAATCTCACAAGACACATCGCCACGCTGATCGCGATCGCCGGTGTGGTCATGTTGATCCCACCCGTTTCTGCGGCCACGGTCTCGGTCGAACCGCGAGCGCTCACTGAAGCAGGCGTTGGAATCATCGTCCGCGTGATTGTCGCCTGGTATCTTTCACGGGGTCATATCGCGGAGCTTTTTAAAACCAAAATGTCTTGATTGCACAAGGCGAGATTCTTAAGGCGCTAGCTGCCTGACTTCTTTTCATCTTCGGCAACCTTTTTTTTCGCCAGGGAGCGAACGTAGTTGACCAGATCCCAGACCTGTTGCTCTTTCACACGATCGCCCTCGAGCGGCATCGCTCCTCGCCCGTTCTTGATCACATAGAAGAGTTCGCCATCGGTGCGATCCTTGAGCGCTGCGGGATCCGTAAAATCCGCGACCTTCAATTCTTTGCCCGCTTCGGTTTTGCCATCTCCCGTAGCGCCGTGACACCCAGCGCAATCGTAGCCATATATCTTCTTTCCTTCGGCAATCGATTCGGGCGTTGGTTTAATCGGATTTGCGCGCCGAACCTCGGTCACTGGCAGCGGGGAATATGACGAGGCGCCCGAATTGCCGCTCTTGTTTGCTTGCGCCCACCCGAGAGCGGCAACCAGAAGAAACACGCCACCCACCACGCGTGCACATTTGCCCATGGGTCCCTCCGAACGCTTTTCGAACGCATTGTACTGCTCATTGCGTCGCGTCGAAACGGATCCCGTCCGTGCCCGATCTGGTTCCACCTCTCAGCATTCTCAGCAATTCGGCTGGGAGCCAAGTCAATTTGGTTTCGACGAATCCTCAGGCGGCTTTTGATCGTCGCTCGCTGCGGGCGATGGACGAGCCGGCAACGGCTCCCCGCACGGACCAGTCGGCGCGTGGGCTACATGCGGAGGACTCGGATTCCGCTCCTGCTGACAGGCGCGTAGGGCCGATTGCTGCTCCGGCGTGATCAGTCCCGCCGTCTGCTCTTTTTCTTTTTCACGGATCTGTCTGATCTCCTGTTGCTTCTGCTGCGGCGAGAGCGATGTGTTCGCGCACACCTCTTCGATTTGTTGATGGGTTTCCTTCCCGATCATGTTCCGCTGATCGATCGCGGATTTGGCAATCCCTGCGACCTGCCAACAGGGCTCAACCCGAGGTCTTGCCGTTGGAACGGAATTCGGTGCAGGGCGCACAGGTGTTTGAGCGTAGCCGGACAAACTCATCCCAAAGCTGAGCATAATCATGAACACAAGCCAGACGGTGCTTCCCCATCTCATAGGCAACTCCTTGCCAAAGCAGAACCCAGCCTAGCAAAGGAAGTTGCTGAGTTTCCATCGGGCAAAGACTTGGGTTGTGTTTGGGGTGCCTTTATTACGGGCGTAATGTTGCGCGTTCTGGCCCACCCTCCTACCCTGACTTCAGCCCTTTCTTCTAGCGATCATGAAATAGACCGATCATGAAACCCAGCGGCCCATCCACGCGTCGATCGCATTGCTGCGCAGGAACTTCATGGGTCGGTCTGCCTTTCTGCCACCTGCGGTGGCAAGGAGTTCTCGAATGAGCACCGGCACCTCGCCCGCACTTGCCCTTGGCAAAATGCCTACGCGAAGAGTGCCGCGCTACAAGATCACCGTGCCATTGCATCTCAGCGTCCTGCGTTCCGGCATCCCTGACAAAATTCCCGGACGATCGGTCGAACTCGGTGAGGGCGGCATGGGAGTTGTCGCGGCTTCCAACCTCGTGCCGGGTGAATCTGTGCGCGTGGAATTTCTCCTTCCGCACACGTCCTCTGCGATACGCGCCACCGCCGTCGTCCGGTATCAGCACAACCAGTGCTTCGGTCTGATGTTTCTTCGTCTGCCGCTCGAACAGCAATCCATGATTCGCTACTGGACGCGTTGCGAAGGCGACGTGTCATTACTTCCGCCCGCAACCGACCTCTTGCAGTCAGGCACCCCACAGGGGGAAACCGCGATTGAAGACTTGCCCGATACCCTCAGTTTGCTTCCGGACTCCATTTTTCCTGAAACTTACACGCGTCCCTCAAAGCTCTGGCGCATTCTCAGGCTCGCCATTCCGCTGCTCGTAATCGTGGGTGCGCTTGGCTGGTGGCGATGGGAGGAAGGATGGAAGGAATTGGAGTCGCCGATTGCCATTGAGGACACGCTACCCGCGAAGCCGCCCGTGCAGGTCGCGCCCGATCTAATGGAGGGTCGGCTCGCCCACGAACTCGCGCCGGAATATCCCGAATCTGCTCGTCAAGCCGGAGTACAGGGCACCGTATTGCTCGACGTGGTTGTCAGTCCTGAGGGCGCCGTGACCCAGATCAAGCCGGTCAGTGGACCCGAAACGCTCTCGCGTGCCGCCATGGATGCGGTCCGCTGGTGGCGCTACCAGCCCTATCTTGTCAATGGTCAGCCTGCGACCGTCGAGAGCACGGTCACCGTCAACTTCAAGCTGGAAGAGTAGCTCCGCGCACCATTTTCCCTGATCATTCTTGCCGAATCACTTCCTGCCGAGCAATCGAATCCGCGCGGTGAAGGCGCGCCCAACATATGCGCTGTAGGCGAGAAATTGCGGTGATTGCACGTTATTGTTTACATAGCCGTAGTTGTAGCGATTGGTAATGTCGTCGAACCCCCCGCGCAGCGCCCAGTAATACCCGAACGCATGAAACCGCTTTTCGATGTGCGGGTTCAAAACGAAGAATGCCGGAAAACGCAGGAAATATGGAGCCACCGTGGGCGTATTAGCGAGACTCACAAGCTGTTGTTGATTGTTGACCAGATAAAAAGGGAAGCCGGTTCGGTATTCCATCGAATAGCCGAAATCGAGATGCTTGATGATGGGCAGCGACGGAAGCGGCAGAAATCCCCAGGAGAGAAACCGGTTGGGCGCGTCCCACGCGTAAGGCCCGGGCTGCTGCGTGCTGAAAACCGGGTTGTCGACATTCAGGTCGAGCACCTGATCCGAATGCGATCGTGAGCGAACATAAGAGCCCATGATCATGTGCCCGTTCTCGAATACGCGCTTGAGGTTGATTTCAATGGAGTCGAAGCGATCGGTGCGTCCATTTTGCAGTTGAAACTGCGCGGTGCAGGGCGATTGCGGGGTGCACACACCCGGCGTCGACAGATTCAGCGGGTTCAGCCAGTTGTAATCGAAGCCGTTGCTGCTGCGCCTCTCAATGAATTCTGCCTTGAGATAAATACTGGCTGGAAGTTTTTGCTCCAGCCCGAGGCTCCAATTGATATAGCGTGGGCCCTCAATCGATGCGGGTCGGGAGAAGATAGACGTCACTGGCCCGGTCGTATAGTTGAAGGTTTCCTGCGGCGTATAAAAGAAGAAGTTATCGACGCGTGTGCCCGCCTGCGGTCGTGCAATCAAAAAAAGCGGCGTCGCATCATGGAAGACGCCAATCCCACCGGATATCTTGCTATTGGCCGCCTGGCTTAAGACATAGGTTGCGGCGAGTCGTGGCGAAAACAGGTTGCCGCGCACGATCTCGTCCCAATCCAATCGCATCCCGGCTTCAACCAGAAACCGGTTCGTGGCCAGCCACCGGTCCTGTGCGTATCCGCTTAGTTCGGCATTGTAGTTTTCTCCTGCCGCGGGACCGGAAAACTGCGAATATCGAATGCACGGAAAAACCGGATTGGTTACATTGGCGCAAGTTGCAGGCGAAGTCCCCGCAGCAGGTGCCTGGGCAAGATACGAAATCGGCTGTCGTGAGAAATTGAAATCGTAGCGCAGCCGATCCAGGTCGATGCCGGCCTTGAACTGATGACTGCCATGCCAGTTCACCGTCTTCCAGAAAAGATTCGAATACAGTTGGTATCGGTCCGCTTGCGTATGACCTGTAAAGTAATAGCTGCCGCTCGCCGCGTTGGGATTGACGAAATATGGCTCATCGCCGTGCGGTACCTCATCGAGATCGTAGCGATTGAAGCCGAATCCCGTTTCCAGCAGTTGGCCACTCGAAAAGTAATACTGGTCTTTGAGGCTTCCCTGGTACATGGGTTCGTCAAGAGCTGGCGTTGACGCCTGCGGATTTTGCAGCGATAAGCCGGAATGCTGATCATGTGCGAAGTTGACGTTGAAGCTCCCCGTGACAATATTGTGCGACGTGGCATTTGCCTGAACCTTGAAAAGGTTCCCCATTCGCCAAAAAATGTCGCTGTCTTGTTCCGCTGGCAACTCCGTAACAATGATGTTGTCGTACTCCCCATCGATTGCGTCGTAGAACCAGGCATGCCCTTTGCTCAGCGGCCCTGACACACTGACTCGCGGAGTCAGTTTGTCGAGCGTCCATCCGTGCTTATTTTGGAGCGAGGGAACAAAATCGGTGGCGGCAAAACGGAAGTGATCGTCCCCACTTGCGCTATTCAGTTCGAGCACGCCGCCGGAGCCCTTCCCATATTCAGCCGAAATGCGGCTGGTCTGTACTCTGATAGACCGGAACGAATCAGTCGAGACGCGTAGCAGCAACTCCCCATTCGCAGGCTGGGTCACGTTGAAGCCATCGAACAGAATCAACGACTGATAAGTCTCCGCTCCGGTGATGTGCGGCTGTAGGTTGGCGTCATTGATCACCTGCGGGATGTATTCCAGCGCTTCGCGGTAGTCGCGCGTCGTCGGATAGGGAAGATCGATGATGTCAACGCCGCTGATTTCCTCTTGTGCGCTCACCTGTTCCTGATCGATTGCCGGTGGCGACTCCGACACATTTACGGTCTCGCGAACCTCGCGCTGCCGCGCCAGGGTGAATTCAAACACCGTGGACTGATTCGGGTTCAGGTCAGATTCCGTGGAATAGTAGTTCTCCTTCTCAATACGAACCTTATAGTGCGTAGTCAGGGAAGCATTTAACAGGCACACGCCAGCTGGGCCGGTGTGGCACTGGAGCGAAGCCGATCCGCTCGCGGGAAAAAGTTCAACCCGCGCATCGCCGAGCCCCACTCCATTTTCATCCACGACAGTGATTGTGATTCGCGTGTTCTGGGCATCCGCCAGCGCGCAGGCAGTGGCCAGCCAGCCCACCAAAAGCAACCATCGCCGTAGAGTGCTCATCAGCGCAATTGGGACCGCGATCTATTTTCGCTCACATCCTGATTATCTTCTGTGATACCGGGTTGCCCGTCGGACACACTGCTCGTTTCTCTGGCGACCCTCCGTATAATGACCCTCATCATGGGCTGGCCTGCTCCTTCTTCGATCGGCTGGCTTTTCGGCGCGCCGCGTGGAGGAACCGACCGTTTCATCCCACGCTGGCTGTTTCTTCGCGCGCTCGGCGGAATCTACTTTTCCGCGTTCTTCTCGCTGCTTTTTCAGATCCGCGGCCTCATCGGCCCTGATGGAATTCTGCCTGCCAACCTGTACCTCCATGCCGTCGCTGAATCAACCCGTTCCTGGCAGCGCATCTGGTATGCCCCAACGTTCCTTTGGTGGTCGGGCGGACAGGCAGCCCTGAGCACGTTGTGTTGGGTAGGTCTCGCCGCTTCCGTCTTACTCGTTTTGAATATCTGGCCGCGTGGAATGCTGGCGATCTGCTTTCTTTGTTTTCTTTCTTTCGTTAGCGCCGCTCAGGATTTTTCTGGCTATCAATCAGACGGCATGCTGCTCGAAGCCGGCTTCATCTCCTTATTCTTCGCTCCTCCTGGTTTGTGGCCCGGTTTGGGACGCACTCATCCCGCCTCTCGTGCCACTCTCTTCCTGCTGCAGTGGGAGTGGTTTCGCATCTACTTCGAATCCGGCGCCGTCAAATTGCTCAGCGGCGACCCGCAATGGCGCAACTTCACCGCCATGGACCAGTACTATCAGAACGGCCCTCTGCCTACCTGGATCGGCTGGTACATCCAACACCTCCCGCACTGGTTCCATGCATGCACCGTTGGCGCGACGCTCGTGATGGAGTTGGCCTTGGTGTGGATGCTCTTTCTGCCGCGCCGCTGGCGCACCATTTGCTTTTTCATTGTCACGCCATGGCAGGTCGGCGTGATCCTCACCGCCAATTACACCTTCCTCAACTATCTCGTCCTCGCCCTGGGCGTGCTGTTGCTAGATGACCAATCCGTGCTCAGGGTTTTGCCGGCAGGTTGGAGAAAGCGGCTGGCAGCAAGATCCGGCTCTGATGAGACGTCCGATGAACAACTGAAGCAGGAAACATCGTCGCGATCGTGGATTTCAAATGCTGGCCACGCTTGGAGCATCGCAAAACTTTCTTTGAGCGTGTTGCTGCTGAGCTGGATTGCCTATGCGACCACGGCCGAAATGATCTGGATGTTTTGGAGAACCGCGCCGCTGCCGACCTTTCCGGTCGCCGCTTTCGAACCCTTTCGCATCGCCAATCAATACGGGCTCTTCGCTGTGATGACGCGCGGACGCTATGAAATCGAATTCCAGGGCTCAACTGATGGCCAGAATTGGATCGCTTATCCTTTTCGCTACAAGCCGCAGGCCCTGAATCAGCCGCCCGGCATTTATGCTCCGTATCAGCCGCGATTTGACTGGAATCTCTGGTTCGCTTCGCTGGGGTCCTGGCGCGATTACCCCATCGTCCCGAACACCGAAGTGCGCTTGCTTGCGAACGACAAAGATGTGTTGAATTTATTTGCCGCCAATCCGTTTCCCCGCGACCCGCCGCAGCAGATCCGCGTGCTGCTCTGGCAGTATTGGTTCACCACGATGAAGGAAAAACGTGAGACCGGCATGTGGTGGCGCCGGCAACTGCTCGGCCTCTACGCCCCTACCGTGGAGCGAACGCCCACAAATGGCATCAAAGTCGTCGAGTGGCCAACAGTCGAGCCAAGGGAGTGATGGCGCCAGTGATAACGTTTTCGCGCATTCAGAGCCGAAGCCATGAAGGGCCTTCACAGTGAGCCGCGCCGCATGCGTGGTCGGCGCTGGATCGAACGGGCTTGCCGCAGCCATTGTGCTGGCGCAGGCGGGGGTCCGCGTCGATGTGCTCGAGGCCGAATCGACTCCCGGCGGAGCTGCCCGCACGATGGAACTCACGCTCCCCGGCTTCCTGCACGATTTCGGCTCCGCTGTGCATCCTCTCGCCGCTGGCTCGCCTTTTTTCAATTCGCTGCCATTGCAGAACCATGGCCTCGACTGGATTCACTCGCCAGCCCCCGTCGCCCACCCGCTCGACGACGGTACTGCCGTGGTCTTGGAGCGGGATCTCAACGACGCCACAGTCGCACTCGGCGAAGATGGGCGCGCGTGGGCCAATCTTGTGCAGCCCTTCGTCGAGCACTGGTGGCAATTTGCTTCCGACGTGCTAAAACCCGTTCTATCAATCCCCAAACACCCGCTCCTTCTAGCGCGTTTCGGGATGAATGCTTTTCTCTCTGCCAAGACAATCGCTCATCGCTTTCGCTCCGAACGAACCCGCGCCCTCTTTGCCGGTCTTGCAGCGCACTCTTTCCTTGCGCTCGACGAACCGCTCAGCGGAGCCTTTGGCATGTTGATGGCCATCCCCGCTCATGCCGTCGGATGGCCCATTCCGCGCAGAGGTGCGCAATCGATCACATCCGCGTTGTCCGCCAGTCTCGCAACTCTTGGCGGCACGATCAAAACTTCCTTCCGCGTGGAATCGCTTGCGACCTTATCTGGCTACGACCTCATCTTCTGCGATCTCACTCCGCGACAACTCCTCCAGGTCGCAGGCGACCGCCTCTCGAAAAACTACCAGCACGAACTCAAGAAATTTCGTTACGGCCCAGGTGTATTCAAAGTCGATTACGCTCTCAGCCAGCCGATACCTTGGAAAGCATCTGATTGCCTGCGAGCCGCAACCATCCACCTCGGTGGCGGCTTCGACCAGATCGCCGGCTCCGAGAAGGCCCTGCGAGGCGGCCAGCACGCCGAGCGTCCATTTGTTCTCCTGTCGCAACCGACTCTGTTCGATCCCTCTCGTGCTCCTGCCGGCAAGCATATTGCCTGGGCCTACTGCCACCTTCCAAACGGATCGACGCTCGACATGCTGCCCCGCATTGAAGCTCAGATCGAGCGCTTCGCCCCGGGCTTTCGCGAAGTCGTGCTGGCGCGTCGCATCTCATCGCCCGCCGATCTCGAAACAATGGACGCCAACCTGATCGGCGGCGATATCGCGGGCGGAGCAATGGATATTCACCAATTCATCTTCCGCCCGACGATGCGCCACTATGCCACCTCTGCGCGCGACATTTATATCTGTTCGGCATCCACTCCACCCGGAGGCGGCGTCCACGGCATGTGCGGCTACCACGCCGCCACCACGGCACTGGCTCGATTGGGGCTGCCAAAGCGCTGAAACCCGGTTCCAGCGTTTTTCACCGCATTCTTCGCGGAAAATTTAACGTCACGTACCGCTGTGATCTGTGACACCTTGCGTAAGTTTGGATTCGGTGTAAAATTCTCGCCATTTTCCAACCCTGTAGAGGACCCGGCAATCGCCGCGCTGCGATTCTCACGGCCTGGTAGTTTTGGAAATCAATACCAAGGGGGACCGTATGTCGAATATTCGCAAGCTGGCCGTATTGTTGTTGATGTTCTCCTGGTGCGCGATGCTCTTCGCGCAAGGCGGTGCAACCGGAGCCATCACCGGCACTGTGCAAGATCCCACTGGATCGGGAATACCCGGTGCGACTGTGCGAATCGTCAGCGAAGCTACAGACCAGTCCGCTCGGCAGATAACAAGCGACCCGTCGGGCGTCTTCAACGCTACACTGTTGCCGGTGGGTACCTACACCGTCGAGGTGAGCGCTGCCGGATTCGCCACGACAAAGTTCTCCGGCATCCAGGTGCGAATCACGGAGACGACGCGCGTCACAGCCGTAGTCAAGCCTTCGACTGTAAAGCAGGTCGTCGAAGTGCAATCGCAGGCGGACACGGTGAACACCACCGATGCGACCACCGGCCAGTCCCTGATCTCAGACACCATCACCACCTTGCCCCTGGCCACGCGCAACTTTCAGCAGTTGCTGACTCTCTCGGCCGGCGCGTCCTCCGATCTCAATAACGCCTCTCAATTAGGCCGCGGAGCCGTGTACATACACGTTAACGGCGGGCGCGAGGACAATAACAACTATCTGATTGACGGCATCTCTGCCGCCGACTATGCCTTCGGCGAGTTGACCTACACTCCGCTGCCCAACCCCGACGCCATTCAGGAATTCAAAGTCAGCACCAGCCTCTACGACGCCACGCAAGGCCGCAACGGCGGCGGCAACATCAACGCTGTTCTAAAGAGCGGAACCTTGAAATTTCACGGCGGCGCCTGGGAGTACCTGCGCAACACTGCGCTCGATGCCCACGACTATTTTCTCGGAAAGGTGGACATCAAGCAGAACATCTTCGGCGGCGATTTCGGTGGTCCGGTTGGCCCAAAGGCCGAGTTCGGATTCTTCTATGTCAACTATCAGGGCACGCGCCAGCGCAGCGGCGCGTCGCCAGGTACGTATATCAACATACCCGCTTCCGCCGGCATCCCCTATGTACCGCTGGTTGATCGCCAAAGTGCTACTGCAATGGCGAGTGATTGCGGTTTGACTGCTCAAGGGTTCACCGTCGATCCCGTCGCATTCAATCTCTTGAGCGCACAGGGCAACCAGTTTGGGCCACTCGCGGGTGGATACCTATTCCCTCTACCAACCGATGTTCCTGCATCCACCCCTTGCGGCACGCTCGTTGGGTTCCACGTCACGAACCCCGGCAAGTTTACTGACGATCAATTCACCACTACCTGGGACAAGGATTTTCGCGGAGGTAAAGATCGCATCGGCATCCGTTTCTTCTTCTCGAATTCCGACACCTTTCAGCCTTTCGGCGCCGACAATTACGGAATTCAGACCGGTGGACAACCGGTCACCAGCAGTCTCAACTTCCCGCTCGATATTCCCCTGCGCAGTCGATTCGGGAGCGTCACTGAAACCCACATCTTCACCAATACGATGGTCAATGAATTCCGCTTCGGAATCAATGTCATTGGCGACCGGCTTCACAATGAGGCTCCCATCACCGGCTCTGACATCGGGATCAACAACCCGACCCAGAACCGTGATCCCAACATGTATCGTCTGAAATTCGAAAATTTTGAGTACGGTCCCTATCCCACCGAAGAGCAGACAGCTCTTTCCGACAACTTTGTCTGGCTTGACACCCTGAGCTGGACCCGCAACGCGCATCAGTTCCGCTTTGGAGGTGAGATCGATCGCGTGACCCTTCGGCGCAACCTGCCGATTGCCGACAACGGTTACGTCTTCTTCATCCCTGTCGGCCCGCCCACGCTGCCCACAGATTTCCAGAGTTTTCTCGCCGGTTCACCGCTTCTTGGTGAAGGTGGAGGCGGTTTGGGCAATCATGACTATCGCATCCCTAGCTATTCGTGGTTCGTACAGGACGATTATCGTGCTCGTAAAGACCTGACGCTCAATCTCGGCTTCCGCAATGAATTTGTCGGTGCACCCTATGACACGCTTTGCCACACCGGCAACACCAACCCGCTCCTCGCTCCCGTCACGGGCCAACCCTTTGTTTATCCCAAGTGCGTGAACAAGTTTGGTCTTAGCGGCATTTCCGGAACTCTCAACTCCGCGGGATTGAATAACGAGTACGCCTCGGTTTGGGAGCCTCGAATCGGCTTCGCCTACGACATAGGCGGCCGCGGGAAAACCTCGATTCGCGCCGGATACGGTATCTACTCGGTGCGCGAAGATCTTGGCGCCGTCGACAATCTGGCCATCACTCCTCCAGCCTACCCATTCAAAGTCGGTTTCTTGCCCGGTCCAGGCAGCCTGGCCAATCTGTTTTCAACCTCCTTCCCAGTCCCGCCGCTGGGTGCGCCTCCGAGCCAGGCTTTCGTGCCGCTTCCTTCGTTCTTCGCTGGCTTCCCGGGTGGCGATCCTACGGGCACTTCGGGCGGTCCTAATTTCACCGGCACCGTTCAAAGCTTGATCGAGTTGGCCGTCCCACTGCATTGGGTTGCTGGCACAACTCAGCAATGGAACCTTACGGTTCAGCACGAATTAGGACGCGACTGGTTCATGGAGATCGGTTACATCGGTACCAAAGGTTCGCGGCTGCGTTCAACCTACGATGACAACCAGGCTACGCTGGCCACGCCCACCAATCCGGTCACTCTTCCTTACGACTGCACCACCGGCGCGCCGGGTGGCACTTGCAAGATCATCGATTCCACGGCGGCAAACTCGCCCGCCCGTGCTCCCTATCTGGGTATCAATCCAGCCGATTTTGAGGATTTTGCCCCCAACTCCGACTCTCATTACAGCGCTCTGCAAGCTACGCTGGCCCACCGTTTCTCACGAGGCCTCTATTTTCAGAGCGCCTATACCTACGCCAAATCAATCGACAACGTTTCAACCGCCAGCGTCGCCTTCATCACGCGAGTGAATGATCAAGTCGATCCCCGCGCCTCTCGCGGTCTCTCCGATTTCGATCGGCGTCATCGGTTCGTGTCGAGTGCCGTCTATGAACTCCCGTTCTTCTCGACCTCGCGCGGCGTTACCAAAGCTGTGCTGTCCGGATGGGAGACCAGCCCGGTCATCATTCTCCAATCGGGCACTCCATTTTCAATGTGGGACCCCGCCGGAGGCGGTGCCTACAACCTTGCCAGCCCTTCTTCCACCGCTGAGTTCAGTCCTGGTTACGGCTGTGCGAATGGTGCCAGCAGCGGCAGCGTCACATCGCGTATAAGCAACTGGGTCAATCCCGCCGCCTTCTCACCCGACCCCACTGCTCCTGTGGGTACACCCGGAACTGTGGAAGGCACCGTTTACGGCAACACGCCGCGCAATTGCATTACCGGCCCGCACCAGCGAAACGTCGACCTCACCATGGGCAAGACTTTCGCTCTCACAGAACAGCAGAACCTGCGCTTCCGCGCCGATTTCTTCAACCTGTTCAATCACCCGTCATTCGCAAATCCCAGCGTCTTTAACGGAGGTGGCGCGGTGGGATCCTCGGAGGGAACCGGCGAGGCGCCGATCACTTCCGTAATCGGTACGCCCCGTCTGATACAGTTTTCATTGAAATATTCCTTCTGACGGGTACTACGTGATCTACGGAAGCGCCTCCCTGGAGGCGCTTCTTTGTCATCGTAAATTCTGCGAGGAGTGCTATGAGATTCGGGCCCAAGCTGCTGTTCGTTTTGCTGATCGCTGGCGTGTCCACGGTTGCCGCCCAATCCGGAAACGTCGTGACCTACCATGCCACCATCGACACTGTTAAGTACGTATTCGGCCCAGCCGAGCCCGTCGCCCGCCTCAAATCTGGCGACATCCTCGAAACCAACACGCTCGATTGTTTCGGCAACGCGCTCAAGAAGCCTGGCGACACCCTAAGCATGTCCAAAGGCGATAATCCGCTCACCGGGCCGTTTTACGTCGAAGGGGCAGAGCCCGGCGACACCCTCGCGGTCAAGATTCTCGATCTCCAGGTCGATGGCGACACCGGCATTGGTGCCTTCGCTCCTGGATTCGGCGCGCTCAATGCCACCAATTACACGCCCATGCTGCATCCACCACTGCCCGAGCGCGTGTGGTTTTATCCCATCGACCATAAGTCGAACACCGCGACTTTCAAGGCGCTTGACTCCGATTTCTCGACGAAGATCCCCATGCATCCATTCTTCGGCTGCATCGGCGTCGCTCCCGCCAATGGAGAGGCCCGCAGTTCCGTCGTCCCCGCCGAGTTCGGCGGCAACATGGATTCGCCCGAAGCCAGCGTCGGCAACACCGTTTATTTCCCGGTGAACGTGAAAGGAGGTCTCTTCTACATCGGCGATGGTCACGCCGCCATGGGTGATGGCGAGATCGCCGGCACAGCGATCGAAGTGCCGCTCAAAGCCCGCGTCCAGCTCAGCGTCATCAAGGGCCGCACCATCAGCTGGCCGCAATTCGAAAATGACAACGCCATCATGACCGTCGGCGCCTATCGCCCTCTAGACGACGCCTTGCGCATCGCATTCACCGAACTTGTCTACTGGATTCACCGCGACTACGGCCTGTCAGAACTCGATGCCTACGAGTTGCTTTCGGAAGTCGGTCGGATTCATCTCAATGAAATGGTCGATCCCAATTACGTGATCGTCGCCTCGATTGAGAAGAAGTATCTGCCCCCGAAAAAAGAGAAATAGGTCTGTTTAAGTTAGCTTTGTCATTCCGAGCACAGTGAAACTGCCTGCATTTAGGCAGTTTCACGAAGCCGAGGAACCTGCTTTTGTTTTTCCTGAACTTAGTCAGAGTTTGCTAAAGCCGAAGAAAATTCTCCACCATCTTTTTCCCCTCGCTCGTCAGCACACTCTCTGGATGAAACTGGACTCCCTCCACGGGATACTTCTTGTGTCGCAACCCCATGATCACTCGCGTTCCATCCTGATCTTTCGTCCACGCGCTCACCTCAAGCTCACTCGGCAGATCCCGCTCTCGCACGATCAGCGAGTGATAGCGCGTCGCCGTCATCGGCGAAGCGAGACCGGCAAAAATTGTGCGCCCATCGTGCTCCACTACGC
Source organism: Terriglobales bacterium (assembly GCA_035508395.1). Taxonomy (GTDB): domain Bacteria; phylum Acidobacteriota; class Terriglobia; order Terriglobales; family Acidobacteriaceae; genus Acidiflorens. The sequence continues at coordinate 50,683 of DATJNC010000077.1, forward strand.
TGGTTTTACCGTGCATCAGCGTCTTCGCCCGCACGACCTCTCCGCCAAACGCCGCACCAATCGCCTGATGTCCCAGGCACACCCCAAGCACCGGCACCTTCCCGGCGAAATGCCGAATCAATTCAATGCTGATCCCGGCATCCTGCGGCGTGCAGGGTCCGGGAGAAACCACTATCCGCTCCGGTCGCAGCGCCTCGATCTCGCCAATTTTGACCTGATCATTCCGTCGCACTTCCACATCCGCGCCCAACTCTCCCAGGTATTGAACGAGGTTGTACGTAAACGAGTCATAGTTGTCGAGCACAAACACCATAATGTCATTCTAAGCTGGGAAGACTTAAGGACGCTTCCCGGAGCGGCCCAGATCACGTTCAAGGCCCTTTTTCCCGCCTACAAAGCCTTGACAGGACTGCCGCATATCGCCATGCTTACAATCGCAGTCTTGGAGGTCCGATGGCCGAAATCCAGGAGAAGGAGAAGCGGTCCACGCGGCGGTTCCCGCTTCGCCTTCCCGTCAGCGTCCGTTATGGCGAAAGTCCCGATGAGCACAACGCTCAGACGCGCGACGTGAGCGCTCGCGGCATCTGCTTTTTTGTCGACAATGCCATCCAGGCTGGCGCTGCCATCGATTTCACGCTTACCCTTCCGCCCGAAATCACGCTCACCGAGAGCATTCGCGTGCGCTGCAAAGGCCGCGTCGTGCGCGTCGAAGGTGGCAGCTCAGCGGGTAAGATGGCCGTCGCCGCGGTCATCGATGAATACGAATTTCTCGCCTGACGCTCCTTCCGCGGTGCACTTTTCTCCTCATCGCGACCTCGTAAGTGATCCTATACCGGCGCTCAGATCCGCCAACGAGGCATTCCCGCCCATCAGAAAGACAAATCATTTCGAGCGCCCAGCATCTAATCCCTATTTTCTGCCGCGGATGAAATGAAATGGTTGACCCTGTTTCCATCTGACCTTATTTCCAGGAGATAAAATGCGCAATTTCCCGCTACTCATTATTTCTCTCTTTCTCCTTTGCCTCTCCGGCTGGGCGCAGGTACCCACCAAAGGAAACGTGTTTTTCGGGTATTCCTATGATCACACCGCGATCTCGCAAGGCGATAGCGGCAGCCTCAACGGATGGGACGCGTCGCTTGAGGGCAAGCTCTTCCCTTGGGTTGGTCTTGTCGTCGATATTGACGGGCACTATGGCTCGCGCGGATACGTGATCAATTGCCCCGGGATTGGTTGCCCCATTGCCGCCAGCGCCGATGTGGCCGCCCACAATTTTCTTTTCGGTCCTCGCGTCTCCGTCACCGTCTCGCGCTTTCGTCCTTTCGGCGAGTTCCTCGTCGGTGCCGCTCACGTCAGCCGTAGCAACGGGATCTCCGACTCCGACACATCATTCGCGAATGCGGTAGGCGGAGGCCTCGACTACAAGGTCTTCGGCCCGCTTTGGGCTCGCGGACAGTTCGACTGGGTCGAAACCCGTTTCTATGGCGAAACACAAAACGGCGCCCGCCTGAATTTCGGAGTCGCCCTGCATTTCTGAGAGCAGGGTTCAGATCTTGGTATTAGGTCTCAGGAAGGCGCAGTGCCTAAGACCCAACACCTAAGAACTAACGCCCGACACGAGGCCCTCTGTTAGAACTGAACTACAGAATATTGGGCCCGAGTTAGATCTGATTAGGCCCGGGCGGTTCCGGCTCCCGCACCGGAGCATCAGGAATCTGAGGCTCGTCCGGCCGCGGCTCTTTGATCGGTTCTCGCGAGGGTTCCGGCGGCGGCATAGGAGCAGGATCCGGTAAGGGATCGGACGGGATCCGAAGTTCCACGTCCTTCATAACCCGCGCTCTTCGAGAATTTTTCGCCAGCGCAGTCTATTTCGGAAGGAAAAACCGCCAGTCCCTTCACTGGCATCTTCCCCTTCAATTCCCGCGCTATTGTTCCGCGCGCGCGCTCGGTGCACGCGCACCACCCATCCTTCCCACCATTTGGCGAACTCTTTGTTTCTTTTTTTGATCGTGAGAATCGAGGGGCTCTTGTTCGCGAAGAATCGCATGCCACAATTGTGCCCATGAACATTTACCCCGGTCGATACAAGGACTCCTGTATGCGGTTATCAGCGGCTTTGTAGCTGGATAGACCCTGAGAATGAAGAGTTTGATAAACAACGGGAGCCGTTGCTAAGGGACCTAAGAGCCAGGAATTAAGTGCTAACAACTAAGAGCTCACCTCTGAGAACTGGGAACCGGGAACTGGGAACTAAGTCTCGCCTGCGCCATTCCGCCGACCGCGCTGCCCGCGTGGCATTTTTCCAGAATTGCCGCTACCTCCGCCAGCGCGCGATTCGAGTAGGTTTTCGTGTTGCGAAGAAAGTCGCTGAACGCACCCGGTTCAATCAGTCGCTGCACCGCCGGTGCGATCTCGCGAAACGTCGGCACCACAATCCCGAATCCATTCTCTGCCACCCACTCCGCGTTGTATCTCTCTTGCGGCAACGTCTTGCTGTTGCATTCTACGATCACCGGCAAATGGAATTGCAGCGCCTCGCTGATCGACCCCGGCCCCGGCTTCCCGATAAAAAAATCGGCCAGCGCCATGTAGTGCTCCACGTTCTGCGTGAATCCCAGCACCAGCTTCGGCTTTCTGGTTGAGAGCGCTTTGATCTCCGCTTCAAGTTTCTGGTTGTGGCCACAGATCAGGATCAACTGTACCTCCGCCCCGCTCTGATCGATTCGTTTCGCAATATCGACCATTACGCTTGACCCATGGCCGCCGAACAAAACAATTCCCGTCCCGCATTCAGCCTCCAACCCCAATCGCTCGCGCTCCGCCACCCGTTCAGCCTCGGTCAGCGCGAACGACTTTTCTTCATAGAACTTCGGTTTCAGCACCATTCCCGACGTTCGAAAAATGTGATCCGCAGGATGCCCCAATGCCACTGCCTGCGCCCGGGCTCGCTCCGTGCCGGCAATGATGTATTCGCTCTGGCGTTCAATCCAGAAATGCGGCGGATAATCGGCCAGATCGGTAATCAGCGTGACGAACGGCCAGCGCTTGCGTCCGTTCTCTTCCAGGCTCTCTGCAATCTCGCGATTGAAATGCGGAATCACCGACACCACCACGTCCGTCGGATGCTCCGCCCAGTATTTGCGCAACGCCTTCACGATCGGTGAGTGGTAGACAAAAATCGTCCCCTGCAGAAGGCGCAGTAGCGGCGGCGTAATCAGCGTCCAGCCCTTCCGAAGAATCAGGTTGTAGGTGTCTTGGATCCGAATGCCCGTGAACCGCTTGATCAGATCCAGCGGATCAAGCAACTCCTGGATGTCAAGCAGTTCAACATCCCAGGGTTGCTCTTGTGAAGTGAGAGTGCTTTTCACCGCCTCCGCTGCGTTGCGGTGCCCGCCCCCGGCATGATGAAAAACAATCGTTATCTTCCGCAAGAGTCCCCGGGGCCGCCACTCACTGCTATCTCCTGAAAATTCGAGCGAAGTCTCACGCGGCCTGCGAAATTCTATCCGGTTTTCTTTGTTTCAACCGGCCCGCGCGTTCCAATCGCGCGCGGCCTGCCCCTATTTTCCGTCTTTCACCAGCTCTGGCTCGCCGCCAATCTCCGCGAACTCGGCATCCGCTATCAACGACTCCTCACCCCAGTGCAGATCTTGTTCCATGAACTCGTGCTCTCCGATCCCCGGCATCTCTGAACCCGGCTTTTCCGCGTATTCATGAATCTGCACGCCACCCTCACCGACCGTAATATACGTCAACCGCGCGTCGATCCAGGCGCCGCAGTTGTAATAATCCGCATCGCCCTCATGCTTGTGGAGCGCGGCGTGCGTGTGCCCGCAGAAAATCCGTGACGCTCCCTCATGCCTCGCATGCGCCAGCGCCCCCGCCGCCACCTTCGACGATAGCCGCAGCCATCGCGTATTCATGCGGTCAAGAAATCGCGTCAGCACTTTGTTCTTCGAGTCCAGTTTCTGCAACTGCAAATACAGGAGCGTCCCTACCCAGTAGCTCAAATGCACATTGCTGACCGAAAAATCATCGAACTGGTGCCCGTGCACGGCGATGTGCCTTTTGTCCTGATAATCCCACTGATATTCTTCGTAAACCCGCACGCCCACCAGGTGCGACATGATCTGCGCCAGCCCATGGTCGTGATTGCCTTCCACCCACACCACTTCCACATGCCGCTTCGGATTCGAAAGCTTGCGGATATACCCCAGAAATTTCCAGTGTTCTTTCTTGAGGCGTCCAAAATTGAGGTCGGCGAAAATGTCGCCCAGAAGAATTAGCCGGCGATAGGAATTCTGCTGTAGCACGCGCAGCGCCTCGCGCGCCCGGCTCATATCGGCGCCCAGGTGCACGTCCGAGAGGATCAGCGTGTCGAATTGCGGCTTATCGGCAGGCGCATCCACACGTCAATTATTTCGAAGATTTGTTACGAGGTGATGAATTGGGTACTACTAACTATGGCGGAGTAACCCGAAAGTAATCAAAGGGATCGTGATCGGATGAGCCCGCCACAGCGGGTGTTTGTCCGAAATAACTCGGCCAGTGCCGATTTCGGGGCCCGAGTTACTGCGTCGGCGGCACATATTCCTTCGGAGGCGCCGCGCCCTCACCAAAGAAAAATTCTTCCATGTGATGCACGATCACTTCCTGATCCTGCTTGCGCGCCGGATTCAGCCGATACTCGTTCAGCAGCATTTTGCAAAATTCCATCCACTGGAACCATGCCTGCTCCGAGACGTTTTCGTAGATCTTCTTTCCCAGTTCGTTATCAAAAGGAGGCTCAGCCAGCCCCGGCAATTCCTTCTTCAACTTCGCGCAAAAAACGATGTGTTCAGCCATAAGTTTTCTCAGAAATTATCGCACACGTGAACGCAACAAGATGCCGTCTCACCCTGGACGCAGCCCTCGCCTGTCATAACGCCCGTTTCCAACTTTTTGACGTTGTCATTCCGAGCCGTGCGTAGCCGAGAGGCGAGCACGCGCGAGGAATCTGTTGTTGAGCGCGACCAATCAAAATTGAAGGGTGCCTCCGTGGTGAAACGGTGGTGAAAAAGGTTTTCTCTGCGTCTCAGCGGTTGAAAAGCTCCCTCACGCACGCCGCCATCCAAAAGTAAACTTCGCTTCAAATTTTCATTGACAAATTACATACGAATGGCAATATCTTGTGTCAGGACAGCTACTCATACTAGAAGTTGGGTAGCACGGGCATCAAGGTGCCCTGTCGAGAACCTTGGGAGAACAAATCGTTCAAACGGAGGAATGCTTCATGGCAACCAAGAAGAAAGCCGCAAAGAAAAAGAAACACTAAGCGGACGATGCTCGTCTGAGAATTCCGCCAAAGCCTCCCGCGAGAAGCACCTCGCTGGAGGCTTTTTCGTTATCTACAGAGCCCGTAGTAACCGCAGAGATGCACACAGACGAAACCACGTCCGCGTGGTTGATACGATCAATTCGACGTGAAGAATCAGAGCGCATTTCCATCGGACGAACGTTCTCGGTTAAGTTCCGCCCCCCGCTCCCTCGCCCTTTGGCTCTTCGCCACCTTCCAGTTCTTCTATCTCCTCACCTCCACCGGACGCGTCCGCACCCCCGACGAATACAACACGCTCTACACTACAGAAAGCCTCGTCCTCCGTCACACAACTGCGGTGCCGCAAGCCGTGTCGCTCCACAATTTCTATGGACGTCTCGACATCCACGGCGAGCCCCGCGCCGCCTATCCTCCCGGACAAGCGCTCGCCGTCGCGCCCTGGTACGCCTTCGGTCAATACGTCCTCGCGCGTCTTCCTGGAGTTCCCCACAATCCTCCCAACAATGACGACACCGACCTCATCGTCGCCTTCGCCTCCTGCCTGAGCAGCGCCACCTTCGCCGCGCTCACCGTGACTTTCTTTTTTCTATTGCTCGCCGGAATCGGCATCCCCGCCAACCCGGCACTCATGGCCACGGCGCTTCTCGGCCTCGCCACGCCCATCTTTGCCTACTCCGCGTGGCTCTTTTCCGAGCCGCTCTCAGCCGCAATCCTCACGGGAGTCGCGTGTCTGCTCTTCATCCGAAAATCGAACCCGCTCTCACCCCAAACCGCAGCGGTCGCCGGCCTCATCCTCGGCCTCTCAACGCTCGTTCGACCAACCAATGTCCTCGCCATCGCGCTTTTCGCCGTCGCAATTTTCGTCCGCGATGGCAAATCGGCCCTCAAGGCCGCCATCACTTTCTCCGTTGCCTCCGCCATCGGCTTTGGCCTTCTTCTCGCCCACAACGCAATCCTCTTTGGCAGCCCATTTTCCTTCGGATACCCCTCCGTCGCCGAAGGCGCAAAGCGCCTGAACAGCTTCGATACTCCACTCCTCAAAGGTCTTTACGGATTTCTCTTTTCCCCGGGCAAATCAATCTTCGTCTTCGCTCCTCCTATCGTTCTCGCGCTCTTCGGCCTGAGAGGCCTCTTCCGCCGCGACCGAGCACTCGCCACCCTTGCCGTCCTTTTCCCGCTCGTCTACCTTTTCTTCTTCGCTAAATACTCCCAATGGGAGGGCGGATACTGCGTTGGCCCTCGCTACCTCGTCCCCGCGCTTGTTTTTCTCAGTCTCGGCCTCGGCCCCGCTCTTGCTGAAAGTCGCGCCCTCACTAAGTTCCTCGCCGCCGCCCTCTTCGTCGCCGGCGCACTCGTCCAGCTCATCTCCATCGCCACCAGCTTCATGGAAGACCAAGCCCCACGCGGCCACTACTACGACGCCAGCTGGACTTACCGCCTCAACTACTCGCTCTCCGGCCAGATCCACCTCTTCTTTAAATATCTTTCCAGCCCCGAACCCGCGCGCCTCGGCCTCGGCTGGGATCGCTGGTTCGTCTTTCTCGCCAAGGGAGGCATTTCCCGCGCCACCCTCGCCGTCATCTTCGCAGCCATGGCATTAGGGTTCGTAATCAGCCTGCTCGGCCTCGCAAAGGCAATTGCCTCTGCCCATGAGCCCTAATGAATGTATGAAGCCGCTAATGCAGTCTGATTGGAGCGCCTCGGCTCTCAGTATGTTCTGGGATCTCGTTCAGATGTCATCCTGAGCGGAGTGAGGCGAACGCCGAACACAGTCCAAGGACCCCGTGCCTCACGATATTGCTCGCGGCTCCGCAGGGAGTTCTCTGCGCTTGCACTTTCGACCCTCCTCCAGGACGACTCGCTCCCGACGAATTGTCAAAGTGAGCATCCCTCCACCCCCATTTCCGATTTATGTAACAGCGTCCTTTTGGGGGTTGTATGCTGGCGCGGGTCATGCTAGAAACGCCTATACGGGAGTTGCGGAAACGGCCTCCATCAACGACAGTCAATGACCGAGCGAAAAAAAGCGTTGAAGCGCACGGCCCGCAACGCTGAACTCATCATCCCCGACAAGCTCTATTTCCGCATCGGCGAGGTCGCACACCTCTGCCGCCTGCCCGCCTACGTGCTGCGCTTTTGGGAGACCGAGTTCCCGCAGCTCAAGCCCGTCAAGAGTTCGACCGGCCAGCGCATGTACCGCAAGCGCGACGTCGAATCCGTCGTTCGCATCAAGAAGCTTCTCTACGAAGATGGATTCACCATCGCTGGCGCCCGCACTCAGTTACGCGAGGAAACCAAATCCGAGCGTAGCCAGACCGCGCTGCCGTTCCCGGTCAATGCTGCCACCAATGTCGCCTACCTTCGCAACGAACTCCAGCAGATCCTCCACATCCTCTCTGCCCGCCACTAACTCGAGTTCACTCTAGAACAACGCCGTCGCCCGCCGCTTCCAGCTTTTTCCCTTCTCCGTCGCAATCTTCTCGACATCATTCACGTACGCGCCTGCCTGCGTCAGCACATGGTGCAGATCATTCCCGATGCTGATAAACGTGAATCCCTTTTCCAGAAATTCGCCGACGCGCGCCGTGCCGAACAGAAATAGTCCGAGAATCACATCATTCTTTCGCGCGTGCTCGATCAGCTTCTGCGTCGCCGCTCCCAACTCCGGCGACGTGTACATGTGCGGAAACTCATACTTGTTATAAAGCCCCATCGACATGCAAAGATCGTTCTGCCCCAGAAACAGAATATCCACGCCCGGCACCGCCGCGATCTCCGCGATGTTTTCGATGCACGAAGCCGTCTCCACCTGCAGCGCGACAATCCCTTCGTTGTTCCACTTGCCGGCATAGCCAAGCAGGCCGGCCTTATTCATGCTGCGCTGCGGGAAGTACACCGACCGCGTGCCCACCGTCGGATACTTCGTGCAACTCACCGCCTGTCGCGCTTCCTCGGCTGTATTGATGTAAGGCACCAGCACGCCATCCGCGCCCAGATCCAGCGCCTGCTGAATCCCCGGCCGGTCATCGTATCCGCCGACCCTCACCAGCGACTTCGCGCCGCCGTTCGAAATCCCGCTCAGCATCGCGGAAAGCTTTTCATAGTTCATCGGCCCGTGCTGCGTGTCCACGAGCAGCCAGTCGTATCCGCTGAAAGCGAGCTGCTCGGCAACTGTGGGGCTATGAGAATTTAAAAACAAACCTAACTTGGGCTGGCCGTCGCGCAGTTCTTTCTTGAACTCGGCGCCGGTACGTGTTCCTTCTGCCATGTCT
>DATJNC010000078.1:0-89817 GCA_035508395.1 Terriglobales bacterium
GTCACGCGGAAGCCGAGCTTCTCAAGATGCTTGCAGGTGTCGAGGACGGCCTTGTGCTCGGTGACCGCGGTGATGACGTGGTTGCCCTTCTCGCGGTACATTTCGGCGACGCCCTTGATGGCGAGGTTGTCGCTCTCGGTGGCGCCGGAGGTAAAGATGATCTCTTTGGCGGAGGCGCCGATCAGCTTGGCGATGCGCTCGCGCGAGAGTTCGACCGCTTCTTCAGCGGCCCATCCGAAAGGATGGTTCCGGCTGGCGGCGTTGCCGAACTTGTCGGTGAAATAGGGAAGCATCTCTTCGAGCACACGCGGATCCATCTGCGTGGTCGCGTGGTTATCCATATAAATGGGCAGTTTGATGCCATCGGGCAGAGGATGATGTCCGTTGCCTTCGGTGATGGGGGTCGCCGCTTTGGTGCTCATGATTTCCTCGTTCTCCTTAGAAACTCTTCAGCGTTACCAGGTCGGCCGGCTTTTTGACCTCGATGGTTTCCGGCTCTTCTTTCATCTGCGAAATTTTGATGTTGCGCAAAACCTGCTCGATGCTTTCATTCACCTTGCGCAGCGGCTCGCGAATAGTACAGCGGTTGCTCTGTCCGCATTCACCGCGAACGGTGACGCAAGACGTGATGAACAGCGGCCCATCGATGGCCTTGATGACTTCGAAAGCCGAAATCGTCTTCGGATCGCGGGCGAGCGTGTATCCGCCATTGATGCCATGCTGCGAAGTGAGCAGGCCGGCCTTTGCCAGCCGCTGCAAAATCTTCGCGAGCGCTTCGGGCGGGATGCCATACGCGTCGGCGACATCTTTCGCGCTGAAGGCGCCCTCGGTCACGTGCTCGGCCAGATGCTTCATGGCCATCAGTCCGTAGTCGGCCTTCTTGGTCAGTTTGAGCATTCGGGGCCGCGTCGCTGCAAAATGCGACCGATAAGGTCGGGTAAAAATACGACTCTTTCGGTCGCCTTTCATTGTAAACATATCGGCGATTCTCTGGCAAGGTTGAGCATTAAGCAGCAAAAATGGCCAGTAGGAGGTAAGTTACAGGGGGTAAATGGTTTACAGCCGAAGGCGCTCCCTTACCAGCTTTTCATCCAGGAGGGCAAAGGGCGATGCCCGGAGGTTCCGAGGTGTCGCTGAGACCGACTTTTGGGGACTTGACATAAAGACCGGGCCGTCACAGAATACCGGGAAATTTCGAGAACACCGACTAACCCCTTCTTCCATTGCGACACACTTCTTCAGACCTATGATGCCGAGCCAGCCTTCGCAGTTCTCCAAGCAACAACTTTCGCAGCAGAAGATCAGTCGTGAACTCTGCAAGCACCCTGAGGTGCAGATCGTTTCGCGGGATGAGGATTCGGAATATGTCGAGTGCAAGGAATGCGGCGACATATTCGAATCGAGCGAATTCAAGGATATGAGGATCGAAGAGACGAAGCTGGGGGAAGAAGAGTAGCAGGGCGCCGCGCACTCCCTCGGTGCGTTTTCTTTCAGCTCATTATCTGAACAATCAGATTTTCCTGCGAGTCGACCCAAAACTTCTTTCCTGGCGCAATGACCGTGGTTGCACTGTATTCGGTGATGATGGCGGGGCCTTTTAGTTTTTGCGTTGGAGGAAGGCTGCTGCGCTCGAAGACGGGCGTGGTTTCTAATTTCTCGAAAAAGACTTTTGTGGTTTCGGCGGGAGCGACTTGGGCGGCGCGAGTTGTCTCTCGCGAAGTGCGACTGCGGAGCGAAGTGTCGGCACCCTGCGAGCTTTCGCGGGCAGGAATGCCCGCGCCGCAAGAATCTGGAGTGCGCAGGCGGGCGCGAAGACGAATGGTGACCAGTTCGATTTCGCGGCCGGGATGGTGATAGCCGTAGCGGCGCTGGTGCTCGTCATGAAAGCGGGCGATCGCGTTGCCTACGGCTGGAATGTTGAGTTCGAAGCCTTGTCCGCGATAGCGAAGATCGAGGCTTCTTTCATAATGGATTTTTCCATCCCAACGTTCTGCTTTGAACGCATGGGAAGCGGCCACTTCGAGTTTTCGAAATTCCTTTTGCAGCGCAATCTGCGCGGGTTCCGGACGCTCCGGCGTTCGCCCGGCACGGGGCTGTGCGGCGCGACCGTCCAATTGCCATAGGAGCGTGCGCGAGGAGTCCTTTACCACATCGCTGACCAGGATGCCGAAGGCCGAGAGTGCGCCGGGGCGAGCGGGGATGATGACGGTGGGAATGGAAAGCGCTTCAGCGAGTTCGCAAGCGTGGAGGCCTCCGGCGCCTCCGAAGGCGACAAGCGCGAAGTCGCGGGGATCGTAGCCGCGCTCGATGGAGACGACGCGTAGTGCCCGCTCCATGTTGGCGTTAACGACGCGGATGACGCCGCGAGCAAACTCCTCGAGGATCATCTGGGGACGCTGCGTTCTTTTGTGCGTCCACTCGCGATTCAGCCATTCTTGAGTGATGCGGCGGGTTTGTTCGAGATCGAGGGTGAAGTCGCCGCCAAGAAAGCGATTGGGGCGAAGACGTCCGAGAAGAAGATTGGCGTCGGTGACGGTGGGTTGAGTGCCGCGGCCGTAGCAAATGGGCCCCGGATCGGCGCCGGCAGATTCGGGACCGACGCGGAGAAGGCCTCCGGCGTCGAAACGGACGAGCGAACCGCCGCCAGCGCCGACGGTGTGGATTTCCAGCATAGGAACGGCGACTGGAAGGCCGGCAATTTCGGACTGGCTGCCGGTATGAATCTCGCCTTGCACGGCGGCGACGTCCGTGGAAGTGCCTCCCATATCGAATGAAAGAATTCTTGTGAAGCCGCTGCGGGCGGCGGAAGCGGAGGCGCCGACGAGTCCTCCGGCGGGACCGGAAAGAACAGTGCGGACAGGTTCGCGCGCTGCAGATTCGAGGGCGGTGATGCCTCCGCTGGATTGCATGACGAAGATGCGGGATTGCATTGCTTGATGCCGCTGCGATGAAGAGCCCTTGGAAGATCGTCTTGCGATTGTCTTCTGTGCGGCCCGCTCACTTTCGGCTACTCGGTCGGCGAGTTTCTCCATGTAGGTCTGCATGAGCGGTTGCAGATAGGCGTTAACGACAACGGTGCTGGTGCGCTCGTATTCGCGGAACTCGGGGAGGATATCGTGCGAGACCGAGAGCGGAAGGCCAAGTTCGCCCAGAGCGGCAGCAACACGAGTTTCATTCTTCGGGTTGGCAAACGAGAACAGCAGAGAGACGGCGATGGATTGGGGTCGGGCTCTGGAGATTTCACCGCGAAGACGCAGGAGTTCTTCGTCTGAGGGATCGTTCAGAATCTCACCCTTGCAATCGGTGCGCTCCTTGACACCGAAGCGGAGGTCACAGGCGACGAGAGGAGGAATTCGGTCGAAGAAGAAATCGTAGAGGCGAGGACGAGCCTGGCGGCCGATTTCGATGACATCTTCAAAACCGGAAGTGGTAACGAGCGCGACCCGAGCGCCTTTCCGCTGGAGCAAGGCATTGGTTCCGACAGTTGTGCCGTGGAGGAGGGTCAGGTTTTTGTCCCCGCCGATTTTGGCCAGTGCTTCGGCAATGGCGCGCGAGGGATCGTCGGGAGTGGAGAAAACCTTCAGTGTCCTGAGCTGTCCGCGTTCAATCCAGACGCAATCGGTGAAGGTGCCTCCGGTATCGATGGCGACGCGAAAACCGGGCTCGGAACGAGGGGCCATGAAGAGGGAAGACTAACATGCGAAGGGCAGAGGGGCGGTCTTCGGATCAGACGGGCACGGTGTCGGGAACATAACTGCTTGCGCGAAAAAGCTGCCGTATGCTGAGAGCTGGCTTGGTGCGCGAGACGAAGAGGTCAGGGTGAACGCGAAGACTTGGAAGACGTGGTTGATGCCAGGGGGTGTGCTGCTGGCGTTGGCTACCGGGCTGGTGAACACTCCGGTGCTGGCGTTAGCAGCGTCTTCTCTGTCGTTTTATTACGTCGCCGCGTTCGCCGGTGGCTTGGTATTGGCATGGAGGTTCAACTCCAGCCGAATACTGTTTTCACTGCTTACTCTGTTGCTGGCGCATCGAGCGGTGGATTTCTTTGCGGCCGGGCAGGTGCGGAGTGGCCCGGGGCATACGGCGGCAGTGTTGGTGGCGGTTCTGATTCCGGCGAACTTCATCGTGTTCGCAGTGATGCGAGAAAGGGGATTTGTCGTCGCCGGCATCGCGCCGCGGTTTGGCTTGCTGTTCCTGGAATCGGTACTCGTGGCGGTTCTGTGCCGGCCGGAAAATAGCGCGATGTTACCGCCGCGCGGCATAGCGGGAGGAATTCCCGTATGGGCATTCTTGGGATTCGTGGCGGCGCTTAGCGTTTTTGTGCAGCGCTTTTGGCAAACCCGCAAGCCGATCGAGCCAGGATTCGCGTGGGCGACGGCATCTGTGATTCTGTGGCTGGAGTTTGCGCCGCTGGGCAAGGCTGCGGATGCGTATGTAGGGACGGCCGCTCTGATCCTTGCCGCTTCGCTGATTGAGACCTCGTACGTACTTGCGTATTACGACGAACTCACGGGGATCCGCGGCCGGCGCGCCTTCAACGAAGCGTTGGTTTCGCTGGATCAGCAATACGTGATTGCGATCGCGGACATCGATCATTTCAAGAAATTCAATGATACCTACGGACATGATGTGGGAGATCAGGTTCTGTGCATGGTGGCGGCAAAAATTTCGGCCGTGGGAGGTGGAGGGCAGGCCTTTCGTTGTGGCGGAGAAGAGTTCGCGATGATTTTCGCCAACGCGTCGGCTAAAGATGCGTTGGAGCATTTGGAATCGCTGCGGAGAGCGATCGAAGGCTCGAGTTTTCGCGTGCGTGGCGCAGAGAGGCGTTCCCAAGTGCGTCCAGAAACGGATCGAAGAAGGCCGGGAAATAAGAAGAAGGTTGCGGCGCCGGGGCTCCAACAAATACCGGATCACCTTTCCGTAACGGTGAGCATGGGGGTGGCCGAGCCGAGCACACGCTATCGCCAGCCCGAGCAAGTGATTCAGGCTGCGGACCAGGCGCTGTACCAGGCGAAGCAAAGCGGACGCAATCGTGTGGAACTGGCGGGAGCAACTCCGCTCCGGCTCGAACGCAGGAAGCGGGCGAAAGAGTCGCGAGCGTGATCGAGCGTGACTTCCTCGTGCCGAACGCCGAAGCCTACCATTCGAACAGATAAATGAGCAGCAGAATAACGCTCGCGCCAAGGGGCAGAAGCAAACCGGCGCGAAGGCTTCCGGTGTGTTGCGAAGTAACACCAACAAGCCATGGAATGACTGCCGGGCCGATGGAGGCGAGGGAGAACATGACAGCGCCGATGCTGCGCGCTGCGACTCCGAAATGCTGCGAAAGGCGAGCCACATTGATGGGATACAACGTGGCATAACTGAGCCCGGTGATAAGTGCTCCGGCGATCACCCCAGTAAGGTTGTGGGCCAGAAGCAATAAGGCAATTCCTGCCGAAGCACTGGCATAGCCAGCCCGCAGAACACGCTGTTCTGGCAGATGATGCAAGGCGACGCTTCCAAGTGCTCGACCAGCCGTGAGAGCGGACCAGAAGAACGCCGGCATCAAGGGAGCGATTTTCGGTTCTCCGAGGCGCGCGACATAGGAGCCAATCCATCCGCCGACCGCGGTCTCTGCTCCTGGATAAAGAAAAAACACAGAGGCAAAAAGCCAGATGACCGGATTGGCAAAACACTCGCGCCATGGGATTGCGCGATGCTCAGAAGGGGCGGCAGGCGGAAAAGGTAGGGTGCGAGCAGCCACAGCAAGTACCACTAAGAACAGAGAAACCGAACCAAGGAAAAACGGCACCAGTTTGTGGGCCGCTGCCCAGGCGACGGTAAGGGAACAAAAAACGGCGCCTACTCCCCAGAAAAAGTTGAGAAGACTCACCGCGCCGGTTCGCGAACCGGTGCTGATCTCGGCGATGAGGAGATTGTCGGTGGGAACGATGAGGCCCAGTCCGAGCCCGTATACGGCGATCGAGGCCATGCCGAGCCAAAGCGATCCAGTGTAGAGTGTTGCCGCGCCAGCAGCCATCAAGAGCAGACCTAATAAGAATGACGGGCGATAGCCAAGCTTGGAGAGCAGCACTCCTGACAATTGCACGCCAACAAGTGAGGCAAGAAACTGGATGAGAAAGAGATTGCCGGCTTGCGTATCGTTGAGAGTCCAACGCGCGATCAGGAGCGGGAGCATGGGGCCGAGGATGGTGGTGAGGATTCCGGTGGGAAGAAAGGCAATCTGGGCGGCGCGCACCAGTTTCTGGCTTGAGGTTGGCTGGATTTGACCGACTTGGATGCTGGCCATTGGGATTGTCGACATCGTTCCGACGGTCAGCCGACATGTTGAAGGTAGAGCCTGCCGGAAGGTGAAGCATAAACGATTGCGAGTACCTTCTTCGCCTGAAGCGCATGAAAAAACAGGGCGGGTAAGGCAATCGACAGAAAATAGGGCGGTTTGCGGGCAAGCCACTTTTCCAGCTACTGCATCTGAGTAGCGTGCAGTCGAAGATCAGAGCGTTCCGACCGAGGCCGTTCAATACTTCAGAACCGGCGGTTGCCTCCGCAAATCAACGCGCTGACTGGGAAGGCCGACTTATCAGGAATCGCCTGTTGCTTTCTCTGCCGGAAGCAGATTTCGACGCGTTGCGCCCCTCCCTGATTTTTGAGCGACTGCCCCACCATGCCAATCTGCACGAAGCGGGAGAGGATCTCCTGTCCGTGTATTTCCCGAATCGCGGCCTGATTTCGCTGGTAGTGGTCACAAGGGAAGGCAAGACAGTCGAGGCAGCAATGGTGGGGCATGAGGGGGTTGTGGGCGCCTCTGCGCTTCTGGGTTTGAAGAGGTTTCCTTTCCGAGCGGTGGTGCAGATAGGCGGAGATTGCTTTCGGATCGCAGTGGAGGCCATTCAACGGATCTTTGAGAATAGCATGGGATTGCAGGCTGAGCTGAGCCGATACGCGATTTTTCAGGCGATGGAGGCGGAACAGATCGCAGCCTGTAATCGACTGCACGGCATTGAGCAGAGACTCGCGCGCTGGCTCCTGATGATGCAGGACCGCGTTGACTACAGTTCATTCCTGATTACTCATGATTTTCTGGCCGCGATGCTGGGAACGGATCGTCCAAGCGTAAGCCTGGCGGCGAGCGACTTGCAGAAAAAGGGAGCGATTGAATATACGCGCGGTGCGATCCGAATTGCGAGCCGTCCGATGCTTATAGATGTAACTTGTGAGTGCTACCAGGTGATGCAGCAATTCCGAAGTTTCGAAGAGTCTGGTCCCGTTCGCGATGGCGACGTATTCTGAGACTTCCAGACGCACTATTAAGTCTTCTATGGTAAGAGATGCTACGGCTCGGCCGCATTGTAAGTACACAATGAACCCGATCGACGTTAACCGTTAGCGAGCTATGCTGAGAGAGAAGTCAAGCAAGTTAGGAGCGAAGACATGCTTTATTGGGCAGCGGTATTCCTGGTGATCGCCCTGATCGCCGCATGGCTTGGATTTGCTGGATTGGCAGCAGCCTCCGCGGGAGTGGCGAAGATACTGTTTTATATTTTCCTAGCCATTTTCCTAGTGACATTGATCATGGGGCTAGGACGGCGGGGTACACGCGTTTAAGGCAGGCCGCCAGGTAACAACGGTGTTGCCGGGCCGGGCCTTCCCGGAAGGCTCTGATGAGATTTGGTTAGTATCATTCTTTTTTCTCTCCTTGGTAGACACAACTCAGAGGCGCTCCTGACGGGGCGCCTTCTTTTTTGGAATTGAGAACTTACCAGATACCTTTGTCATTCCCGACCATCTCATGTTTAAGCCAGGCAGAGACTGCGAGGGGAGGAAGTAAAGGAAGGCGAATAAGGGAACGAATATCACACCGCGATCCCGCGTGTAACAGTTGTGCTGCATAGAGAACCGCGCCTGTGGCCTTGGGAACGCGAAGGAAATCGTTTTCGAAGCAGACGTCGATATTGCTCGCGGAGGCCGATGAAATGAGCTGGTCCGGAAGGAAGACTTGTCCGCCATACGATGTGACATATTTCTGGACGAGAAATAAGAACGTTAGAACTCCGCGCCATATTCCAGCCGATTCGGAGGCGCGCTGGAGTTCGTCGAAGTCAACTGTTTGGGTCCTCAGGAGTGAAGAGATGTCGACCATATCGCACAGACGAAAGTAAAAGTGTCGATAAACCCGCTGCAATGCGGAAATGATGATTTGCTCTTCCGGTGCCGCGACTTGAAACGTGTGTCCCCCTACAGTCCGTGAGACCGCGCGATCTAAGACGCGACGGGCCAGTAGCGAGTGCTCGCCGGTCTGGCCCAAACAACCGACATGGATTTCCACCAATTCAGACAGGCCCGGAACGCTGTAATTCCACTTGTTCGCAAGCCTGTCTCCCCAGCTTTGTTCCACGGGGCGAGCGTGGAACTCCTGCCTCATGACTTCTTGGAGATGGCCTTCATCAGCGATCGTGCAAAGATCAAGATCAGAACCCAGATCGGGCCAGTGATCGAGGGACTTGATAACTGCGACCCGGAATCCGCGTGCCTGGAGGGTCGAGCAGATGGTCTCAAGATTACGAAGAGCGCTGTTGATGCGAGATTGTTCGGTGGTGAGCGGGGCGTCACACCAGTTGACAACAGCGGTCTGGCCAGATTGAATAGCGAGCGTTTTCATCCGGTGTAATGCACGAATAATCACGTGATTGGTGTTGGCGAGTGCCACAAACGGCGCCAGCTCTGAAGGACGGTCGAGAGACTCAATCTCGTTCTGGAATTGCTGCTTTTGAGTTAAGGTCGTGCTTGATTGTTGACCATCAAAGTCCGATGAAAGCAGAAGTCGCGAAAGTATCTCCATGTGGCACTTACTGCCAGAGGAATGATTCAAGTCAGGCACCTCGCAGGCACAAGTTCTGGCCTCTTTCGATGAGATCGCAACGGGAACCTTTGTCTTGAGCCGATCTCCGAAACGTTCATTTTCCTCCACGCCAGAGTACAGATAAGACCGTAATGACCGTTGGCTTGATTCCGCCTGACAATATTCACGATGATTGCCTTGAACCCTAGTGGAAAAGCTGTACGTTCTTTCCTCCCGAACGTTGGGCATCCTGCCAATGCGCCAGTGAAACCAAGTCTCACCCATTTGTTCCAACCATCTCCACACAAGTGCCATCGAAAATCAGTTGCTGCACTGACATTCTGTAAGGAGTAGATAGCTTGCGGATCAACGCGATTCTTTTATCGGGGGATTCTGTTCCTCTGGCTTCGATGGTGTGTAAACCTTTTCCAAAAGAGATCGCGCCATCTCGTTTTACAAACGTGCAGATCTTCGGGCAGTCGATTGTCGGACAGATGATTGAAAGACTGCGACGCCACGATATCCGTGTCACGCTGATCAAAAGTCCAGGTGGTTCTAAATTCGTTGGGGACCGGGAGACGGAGATTAGTGTTGCCGCGAACTCCAGGGAACGAGAAATGGCTCTGGCGCACGCAGTCAACGAATCTGCAGCAGGAAACTCAAAAACAGTGCTTGTCTCCGAGCTGAGTGCTTATGTCGAGTTCGATGTGACGAATGCCATTCAGTTTCACGAAGCACGCGGACAGGCGGTGACTCCGATTCGCGATTCGGATGGATGTATACGTTCCTGGCTCATTGACGTAGCTAAGTGGAACTCCTTACGAGGGTCATCGCAGCTTCTTTGGGAAAGAGATTTTGAGGGTAAGCGGTATGAGCCTTTCGCATCACGGGCGTATGTAAATCGGCTTTCCAATGTATTCGATCTCCGGAAGCTGGTGATGGATGCATTTCTGGGAAGATGTTTCATAAAGCCCAAGGAAAGGGAGTTTAAGCCTGGAGTCTGGATGCATGAGAGTGTTCGCGTGGATAAGTCAGTTCGATTAGTTGCGCCAGTCTACATCGGCAAAAACACGGCAGTGGGGTCAGGAGCAATTATCAGCCGTTTTACGAATATCGAGACCGGTTGTCGCATTGGCGAGGGAAGCGTAGTAAGTTACGCCTCGATTCTTCCACATACTCGAGTGGGGAAAGGACTGGATATCTCAAGGGCCTGGGTAGATGGTTGTGAATTTACCGATCTACGGCGCAATGTGACATTAAGAGTTAGCGATCCGAATCTTATTACGGAAGCGTCGTTGGAGAAATGGCATGTCCTTGATCTGCACCCACGACCGGAGAAGACCAGAGTACGCAGCTGGCAACCCGAGGTAGAGTATTCACAATACTTGACCCGCGCGGCCGGCAGACTTTTTGAAGCGTTCAAGGGAGAGGCATGACCACCGGAAGGGCAGTAGTCGTGAAGCAGTTTCCCAATTCCGTGGAGGACACGGAGTACGCCACATTCTTCCGAGAACTGCGGTCCTATCTGGAGGGTGATCGGCCGTATCTCGTATTCGATTTTACGGGAGTGAAGAACCTGGACAGCGTGGGAGTTGAGTTCCTGCTGATGTGCATGGAAGAGGCGATGAAGCGAAACGGTGACGTTAAGCTGGCATCAGTTTCGCCACAACTTGGGGCGATTCTTGAGATGACCAGAGTGGACCGCCTGTTCGAGATATTTGAAAACTGTAGTGATGCAGCAGAAAGCTTCCATCATTTTTCGCCGAACGCAGTTGAGCGGATGGCCCCCGGGTATGAAGAGCACCGCTCAAGAGCAGAAGGTGGAGACTAGTGGTGCGGGCCCAAGAAGTTACTCGTCCCAGGTGGAGAGATATGGCAAGTCAAAGTAGCTGGCAGATCAGAATTGTTTCGCGAGTTCTGATCCTAGCTCTTGCAAGTGCATTGGGTTATGCCGCGCCGCTGGGTACGTCAGTAAATGGCGCGGCGCGAACTTCGGAAGAGGCGCTGCCAGACAGCCCGGGCGCTCGAGCGCAGAGTAGGCAGAATCAAAGTCAGCAACCACAAACAAGTGATCAACGGCAATCGCCTTCGGGTTCTACGCCCAGTGTAGACGATGCGCGATCCGAGACTAAGCAAACCGTAGCCCAAGCTTCTCCTTCGAACATGGTAGACCGGTCTCCACAACAAGATCACCAACCTTTGGGAACAGCAGCGGCAGAATCGATACCGACAATGGGCGTCGCGGCTTCGCGGCCTGCTGGAGCGGCAATCGCACCGGCAAAGCAACATCGGGTGCGAACGATTCTCATCAGGGTTGGAGCTGTGGTAGGAGTTGCGGCTGCCGTCGGGGCCACGGTGGCATTATCCGAAGGCAGTCCAAGCCGGCCTCCAGGTGCGCGCTAAGCCAACAGGATGAACCTCGAAGGAAAACATAAACGCCCGGAGCACTACCTGCCCGGGAAGCCTCTGATCGTCAGCTTTTCAGGCATTGACGGGGCGGGAAAGACCACTCAGATTGACCTCTTAGCGAAGTGGTTAGAGAAGGCAGGTTTTCGAGTTCGACTTATCCGCTTCTGGGATGACGTTGCCTCGCTCCGGCGGTGGCGCGAGATTATTGGGCACGCTCTGTTCAAAGGCGACCACGGTGTAGGGACACCGGAAAAGCCTGTGGCTCGCAGAGATAAGAACGTCAAAGCATGGTACATGCCCATATTGAGGCTTGCTTTGTGCAGCCTCGATGCAATTAGGCTTAGAACGCTATTAGGGGGTCTAGCACAACAAGAGAATGACGTTGTTATCTTCGACCGGTATATCTATGATCAAATTGCGAATCTAGATCTAAGGAGTCAGGGTCTGCGAAGGGTAATCGTTGCCCTGTTGGGGTTTGTCCCACCTCCCGATGTTGCCTATCTCCTTGATGCCGATCCTGTTCTCGCGTGTTCACGAAAGCCGGAGTACCCGCTCGAATTTCTACGTCTGAACAGGGAATCCTATCTTGCCCTCAGCGCCATGACGGGAATGCACATCGTTCCGGGCAATTCAAGTGCGGAGATAGCAGCAACTGTAAAAGGAATACTTGTGAGTAGTACGACCAATATATCAATGGTTGAACCTGTAATCTCCTCTATAAATATAAGTGAAGCCATAAATCGACGATGATCGCCTTAGCGTGACTGACTGCTCGAAGTGTTAAGCGTGATCGAGCGTACAAGATAACGTCGCCCATCGAAGCTTGTGCTCGCGGTAACACTAGAACCTTCCTGTAAGTTCCGAAGCTGAGGGTTAACACCCGCATCGAAGTAGAGTTCATAACTTCTATTATCGCGAGGATCGACAATCACAAGGCGACCGCCTCGCAAATCCAAGAATTGAAGTTGCCCAGAAAAGACAAAAGCTTCACCTGGCGACGCAAGAATTGAAACTTGCTGGACTGAGCCTTTACCACCGACGCCAGGCACGAAAAGCACGTTGACGAGTGTTCCAGACCGTAAATCCGCGGTCTGTGCCGGACGACCGTCTCGGAGGATCGCAGCTCCAGGCATGAGTCGTAGTTTGACCGACTGGGGGTCAAGTCCGTCGCGAAGGACAAGTTCTCGGTTGCCGGAGTCGAAATTCACAATCTGCCCACTGGCTTGACCACTTGGCGTTGCTGTACTTACACGAATGTTGCGAGCAAAGATCGCGGTGCCATCGAGCATAGTGTCAATGTAGGCGCGCTCACCGCGCAGCAGCGAGTCGAGGGATCCACGTCTTGCCTGGTCGAAAACGCGTGTACGCTCATCGAAGAAAATCACGTAACGCCCCCCGCCAAACACATCGAGGACAATCTGGTCGCGAATTTGGTCAATGCTCGAAATTGTTCCCCCTAGAAGAGTGGTCTTGCCGCTGGGGAGGGCCGGAAGTGCAGTGAGCGAGTGCGCCGTGGAACTAGGTGTAGGACCGAACACGTTTGGACTCACTGATCCGCTGGCGACCAACGGGGGTGTAGTGGAAATAGACTGTGCCGAGGCGCTCAGCAAGCGGCTCAGCAAGATGATGATGCACGGAGCAAGACGCATCAAAGGCCCTCCTCAGAGACTATTCCGCATATTCTTTGATGCGCGCCTCATGAGGCGGTGTCTCCGGTGAATCTGGTAGGTGCAGCCGTCTCGGGGTTGAAGGGCATCCAACGATTACCGTCATTGGGCTCGAATTACCGGCGGCCGTTCGAACCTGCATGTCGGAGACTTAGTAACTCTAATGAAGTGGCAATGACGTTCGGAGAGTGCAATGGTGAGTTGGAGAAGGGAAGTTGTTCTTGCGGCCATTTGCCTGTGTGGAAGCTATTTTGCGCAGAGCGCATTCGCAGGCGACTTGCAAATCAAAATTCCAAAGCGAAGCCGGCTGACGCCGGTGCAGAGATTAAATCGCGAAGGGGTGGAGGCGATCCGAAAGCACCAGTATGACAAAGCGAAAGAACTTTTCTTCAAAGCTTATGTCTACGATCCAGGCGACCCGTTCACACTGAATAATCTGGGGTACATCGCTGAACTTGAGGGGCAGGTTGAGCGAGCACAGAATTTTTATGCTCTTGCATCAGGACAGGCAACGGAGGCTCGAATCGATCTCGCCAGTTCACCAAAGCTGAAAGGTGAATCGCTGGCAAACGCGATCAATTCTATAGGAGACGTCTCGATGCGCGTCAATCGAGCGAATGTGGAGGCAGTAAGGTTGCTTTCCGAAGGGAGATATCGAGAAGCAGACAGTCTTCTGCGTCAGGCCTTGCAATTGGATCCGAAGAACGGGTTCACGCTGAATAATCTGGGAGTGGTTGAAGAAGCCCAGGGAGAATACGGGCAGGCGCTCAATTACTACGACGCGGCCGCGAATCTGCAGATTGATGATCCGATCATCGTGACCATGAATTCGGGATGGCGCGGAAAACCGCTCAGCAAAATGGCGCGTGAGAGCGCAGAGCGGCTGCGCTCGCGGATGAAAACGCTGGAGAGCACGGATGCTCAAGTGGCATTGCTGAATCTGCGAGGGGTTTCCGCGGTGAACCGAAATGATTGGCAGGAGGCTTCAGCGGATTTCTCCCAGGCGTATAAGCTGGCTCCTGAGAATGCGTTCTCGATCAATAATCAGGGTTACCTTGCTGAAATGAACGGTGACCTGGAGAGCGCACAGGACTTCTACCGTGAGGCGCAAAACGCCGGAGGGGCGCGTAGTCGCGTGGGAGTTGCGACGCGGGCCGACGCCGAGGGCATGCGATTGTTCGCCGTCGCAGATGGCAACGAAGGACAAGTTGGCAACGCGATCGAAGCTGTGAGCGCTCGGAAACAACAGAATCCGGGACCGATTCAACTCAGGCGGCGTGATGGTACGACAGTGACGGAACCGGAAACGCCCGCGCAATCTTCAATGGAATCTTCGCCGCGAACGACCAGTCCGCCGGAACAAAATCCGCCTAGACAAGAACCGGAACCGCCGCAGTAGAAGAATCCGGCTCGAGCCAGGAAGGTGGCGTCAAGATGCCCAGTTGGTTTCTAGGACTCTTCGCTGCGCAACGTTGCAGGTGGGCTATCCGACACTTTGGAAGGCGTGTCCGGGCCCAGCATGGGCTGTAGCAGACCATCCCGGAAGTTCGAAGGTGGAAAGGTGTGAAGCGCGGCGCGCAGAGAAGCACGTCTGCGTCGCAAACGCGAGAAGAGATTGCGGACGGGCGGGTTGAGCGTTTGCTTTCGCCGTTCGAGTTCAAACCAGCGCATGTAGTGACGGACCACGTGCGGCATGGTCATGCGAATGGCCGCGGAATAATTCTGTTCGGCCGCGCGACGCTGATCCTGTGGCGACTCGAGCAGTCCGATGATTTGAGCCGCGAGGTCCACTGGGTCACCAATCTTGTAGAAGCTAATCGACATGTCTTCATTGGCGGCCATATCGCGAAAATCGCTGATGTCGGCTGAGACGATAGGTACGCCGTATTCGCAGGCAAGATGAGCGGGACCACTCGAACCCGTGGCCGAATCATAAGGCAAGATCACAATGCTCGAGGTTCGGAAGAGTTCCGGGATCGCGTCTTCTGGAATGTAACCGCGAAATTCGATGCGGGGGTTTGGTCCGTACTTCTCTCGAATCGACTCCCAGTAGCCCGGCCGCGTGTGGTGATTGGAGCCGGCAATGATCAAACGGGCGGAGGGAACCCTGCGAAGAACAGCAGGAATGGCCTCCATGAGAGTTTCAAGACGCTTGTAAGTTCCCCAGTGCCCGATGGCGAGAAGACGGTGGTCGGGATTGCCACGAAGAGAGAAGTCAGGGGGAGTGGGACATGAAGTGAAGGTGCCATGAGTGCCCAAGAGAACATTTCGCGCTTGATATTTTCCGACCAAAGTCTGGCGGTAGCCAGGAAGCAGGACCGTGACAGAATTGGCCATCAGCAGGGCTTTTGTGGCCAAATAACTTCCGATACGGAACACTCTCTCCTGTTTGACTCCGGCACTGGCGAGATCAACCCGCTCGACGATTTGATGCAGAGTCACGTGTGTGAAAAATCCCAGGGAGCGAGTCAAAGCTGGTGTGCAGAGACCCGCGAAGGCTACGACGGGATGCGCATGAGTTGCGAAAGTCGAGTAGACAAGATTGAACCAGACAACATCGGGCTGTATTCGGTGCACAACTCTGGCAATGTGAAGAGGGGCTCCGGGTGAATTCGATTCCCAACAGCGAACCACGCGGAAGCCTTCCAGTTCTTTGCGCTGGTCGGTCGGCAAAGGGTTGCCATGCTCATCCGTGGCCCAGTCGTAGTCAGTCAATCTATCGCCAAGAATAGTGAGATTGACGAAAGGATTGCGCCGAAGTTCTCGCGCCAGATGCAGGCCATATTCGTTCAGTTGCCGGCCACTGGGAGGGAACGCTGTGACAAGACAAATCTTCATAGGCCCGATTCCAAAAGCGTTCTCAGAAAATACTGATTTGAACAAATGGCCGTAACTGCTCGGTTTGAGGCCCGGCGAAGTTGAAAAAGTTTTCCTGCTGCAGCCCCGCGGAAAACCGGATGGGATACTGCAGTGGCACCGGATGCCCTTCATCATTGAACGTGCGCCGCATTGCCATCGCGTACGAGACCGAGAAACCTGCGGTAACCGCGTCGTAGGCATGGAAGCCCATATTGCGCGAGTAGGCGCCCGAGGCCTGCACGCTCCAGTTCCGAGTGAGAGAAAAATCGATGTTACCGGCGGGCCGAAACGCCTGAGCGATCGCCCAATTTTGTTGCTCGACGCGCCATGCCCGCAGGTACTCGCCGATCGCGCGCAAGCGCAGGCGCGAAGAGAACTGACGCTCGATCCCGGCGTAAGTCGAAGTGTAGTAGAACTCGCGAACGATCGGCCTGAACTCTACGTCACGAGCACCCCAGCCCGTGACAAAAGCGGTCTTGCCCCAGGGGCGTCCGACGCGAAATTCCAATGCGCCGTCTAAATCACGCGAATGCTGCCCGTTTTCTGTGAAGGGGCCGGCTTCATGAACGGCATACCCTCGTACCGCGACCCAGTTGTAGAACGAACTAGTGGAAAGATAGAGGAACTGACGGAACAGGTTCTGATTCATGTCATAGGGATCTTGCTGATCGCGGCGGGTGGTTTGCTGGATGCCGGCATTGAAGTCGAGAACGTTGTCGCCGAGACGAAAAGTCGGATTCACGCCGAAGTTTAAGGTGTAATCCCAAGTGTCGCGATTCACAATGGCGTTGGCGCTGGGCAGCGAAATTTCGCCGCGCGCATTGCGAACCTGAAAGAAACCGCCCGCATCAGGCATTCCGGTAAAGTGGAGGTGATAAGCCTCGGTCCATTCGGTTTGAATGGAAGAGCGCGGGAGCGGCAGATTGTTTGCGGTCGCGGGAACTGAGGTTGCGAGTTTCGCATCGAGCGGATAGACCGTGGTGTCTTCGAAGATTGGTTGAACCGAAAACTCGGAGAGAAAACTCAGATGTTCATTGACTCGAAGTCCTTCGTCGCCGCTCGCGCGAATCATCTCGAGTTGGGCCGTTTGATCCTCTCCTGCTGCCTCGGCCGCTTGCCCAAACGCACTGAGTGCCTGCGTATTCTGGCGGCGCTGGCGATAGGCATTAGCCTTTGCGAGGAGGTACTGGTAGTTCGGTTCGCTCTGATCGGCGCTCTGGCTGACGGCTGCGAGTTGTGCCTCGGCGCGCGGTGTGTCTCCCAAAGCCAGATATGTGTTGGCTAACCCGACGCGCACATCTTCCTCCGGAGCGCCAACTGCGAGGGCGCGCTGAAAATAGGTTTCGGCTGATTGGTAATCGTGCAGGCTAAGAAACACATCACCGGCCTGCAGCAATTGCGCGCCGCTGGGAGGCGCGGCGCGACCGGAAGCCGCTTCCATCAATGCCAGGGTGACTTGCCGGCGAGCATCGTTCTCTTCGCCACGCTTTATCATCATCTGTGCGACGGCTAGCCGCACCCCGATGCGGTCGCTATCAGGGGCATCGAGCGCCAGTTCAAAGCGCTTCATAGCACCATCCTGGTCGCCGAGCAGGCTGAGCGCGTCTCCCGTGGATAGATAAACCGTGCTCGGACCAAGCTTCTCGGCGACCTGAATGTATTGCATCGTGTGTTCGCGATCGCCGAGCTGGGCATAACATCTGGCGAGCTGCGCGTAAAGCAAACCATTGCCTGGCGAGAGTTTGTCGGAGGTCTGAAGCTCCGCGATGGCCTCGCGATATTGATGCAGGCCGTAAAGCGTGTTTGCGAGCGCAAGATGAACATTCGCGTCGTTGGGCATGCTCTTGAGCACGATTCGATATTCCGCGGCGGCTCGCTGCAGCGCTCCTTGATCGCCATAAGCGGTTGCGCGGATCACATGCAAGGGTGGTGAATCGCCCAATTCTTTTTCGGCGAGCTTGGCGTGATCGAGTGCCGCTTGCGGTCGGTGCAAGTCGAGACTGGCGTATGCGAGGCCGAGATTGGCTTCGCCATTCTTTGGTTCGAGGCGAAGCGCGGCCTCGAAATCGGCTGCTGCGGCCGCGCCCTTTCGCTGATCGTGAAGCACAAATCCGCGATTCACATAAGCGGTTGCCACATTGGGCCCACGGTCGATTGCGCGGGAAAAAGCAGCCTCGGCTTGATCGAGGTCACCATTATGCTTGTAGACATAGCCGGCGAGGAGCGGAAGATCAGGTTCTTTGGGCAGGATCGGCTCGTAGCGGGTCGTTAGATCCAACAATTCGTCGTAGCGCACGAGATGTAACAAGTCGTATCCGAGATATACAACAACATCGCGGTCCTTGGGCAATTTCTTGATGGCTTCGCGGCCTACGTCGGCGGACTCCTGATACTTTTGAATCCACATAAGATACCGCTCTTTCTCACGTAAGACCTGCGCGGTCTGCTGCATTGTAGGAGTCGCGAGACTTAGCCAGTGCCCGGCGAGATCGAACCGGTGTGCCTCAATCGCCGCGTTCATTCCTCCGGCGACAACCAAGCTGTTTTGGGGGGCGAGGGAGTGTGCCTTGCGATACTCCGATTCGGCTTTGGAATATTCGCGCCGGGCCGTGTACATGTCGCCAAGGGCGAGATGCGCTGCATAATAACGAGGATGAGCAGTTGCCAGTTTTTGCAGATACTTTTCAGCGTCACGGTCGTGGCCCAGTTGGCGAGAAACAGACCCCAACGATGTGAGAGCTAACTCGTTATCAGGGTCGGCAGCGAGAACTGTTTTATACATGTTGATCGCTTCTTGACCCCGACCCATTTTCACCAATAGATCGCCATTCAGTTGAAGAGCATTCAGGTCTTTGGGATTGAGAGTGAGAGCTCCGTGCACATCCTGAAGCGCACCGTCTGGGTCGCCGGCATAGAGCTTGATCTGCGCACGCGTGCGGAGAAATTCTTCCCGATCCCTGCCTCCAGTCTCTGCCTGGGCAATTGCGGACTGTGCCGCCTCTAATTGCTTCTGGGCCGATGCGTCATCACCTAAGCTTTGATACAGCTGAATGAGAGTCAGGCGTAGCTGAATTTTGTACAACAGCCCTTCTGCGGGGGCCTGGGGCAGATTGTCGAGGGCATCTTTGTATTCGTCCAGTGCATCCTGATCGCGCTCTTCGACCCGATCGACCTCTCCGCGAATCGCATGCAGCCGATAGTTGTTCGCGTCAAGGCTGGCGGCACGATCGAGGAAAGTCTTTGCGTCATCCAGGTCAGCCACGCTTAGTTCGGCCTGCGCCGCCGACAATTGCAGGTTCAAGTCTTTCGGCGCGCTGTGGGCCGCTTGCGTATAGAGCTTTGCAGATTCCTCCCGACTGCCGGCAAGCTGGTAGGTGTAGGCGAGTTCAGCTTTGATGTCAGGGCCGCCATTTCGAACCTGTTGGAGGGCCGAGATTGCAGCTGAATAATCACCAGTCTCGCGATAGTAGCCGGCCAGAGAACGCAGAACGTCGGGGTTATCAGGCGAGCGTCTTTTTGCCATATCCAGATAGCGTCGTGCCTGGTCGAGCTGCTGCAGGCGTTCGTAAGCGAGGGCGAGCAATAACTCAGAGCGCGCTTCGGGCTCTGATTGCTCGGCGCGTTGCAGTGGGCCAAGAGATTCTTTGTATTGTCCCGATTGGAGCATCATCTCGCCGAGCATTTGCAAATCAGAGATACGGTGCGGGTCGGCCGCGATGACTCGTTCAAGCAGCTTTTCAGCCTCGTCGCGACGGCCGACTCTGCCGTAGGTCTGTGCGAGGCCTGACAGTCCATCCAGGGAAGAGGGATTAATCCTCAGGCCGCGGTTGTATGCGTCGACCGAAAGTTGCGTACGGCCAGCGAGCCGCGCCGCATATCCGAGAAGAAACCATAGTTGGGCATCGTCTGGGGCCGATTGTGCAGCGCGCTGCGCATAATCAACAGCGGCGGAGTAATTGCCGCTCTTCAGAGCCGATTCAGCAGCTCGTGCCAGGCGTGCATTTTGAATGTTCGATCCCCAACCAAGTTGGGGCTGTATGGGGCCCTGTGATGAACCCGAATTTTGCGACGATATTTGCGTCTGAGACTGCTGCGACGGCCCGGAGGAGCCAACCTTGTAGGTTTGGGCAGGGCTCGCAACGCAGATCGCGAACGCGAGCGCACCACCAGCCGATAGACTCCTGAAGTTGCGAATACGGGAACTCAATCTGCCTCCGCCCTGTTAATCCAGGCGCGAGATTGCGGTACTTCGATTCGCCGGCATTGTTACGCGTTGGCTGGGGTGTGAGTGAATGCGTAAGCAACTCTCGGCAAGGCGGAAGACCTGGGTGCATCCGAGCAACCCATGAGGGAAGCGCGCAATCCAAGATTGCCGAACGGAGGCCGAAGTGCAGAGGTTCCAAGTCGCCGAACGAGCGGTGCGTCCGTTTCCACTTAGTCTCGTCTTTTTGGTGGCGCTTCTGGTGCACGCGCCCTTGCTGTTGATGATGCTCCCGCTCAAGTCATACGACACGAACTTCCATATCTTTTTTGCTTCTCACTACGCGCAGCACTGGTTTGATCCCTGGAACCCTAAATGGTATGCGGGTTTTTCGCAGACGACATACCCGCCTCTTCCGCAGCAGTGGGTGGCATTGTTTTCACGCGTGATTGGCCTCGACATGGCATATATGGTCGTGCAGTTTCTGGCCATTCTGCTGTTGGCATTGGGCGTCTATCGCTTTTCGCGACTGTGGGTGAGTCGCGCGGCAGCCTCGTATGCGGCGCTCGCCAGCGTGCTCTTGGGGTCGGAAGCTTTTCTGGTTTACTCGGCTGGCCAACTGGCAACAACCTTTGCGGCTCCGCTCTATTTGAATGCACTGCCTTACATCTATGACTGGATCCGCACCAATAGCTGGCGTTCGCTGCTGAAAGGCACAGCTCTGGCAGTCGCAGCTGCGGCGGCGCATCACTTCACGCTCTTGTTTGGATCGTTCTTTTTCTTTGTGCCAGTGGTGGCGCTGGCAATCCTCGACGACCCCGAAGGAGTTCGCGCTCATACTGCCGGATTCGCATTCCGAACCGTTTTTGTTGCTGCCCTCATAGGCGTACTGGTCGTGGTGGTGCTTTTGCCGTTTTGGATCGCATTAGTGAAGTATCCGGTAACGCAAGTCCCAATCCCGCACGCCAGCCGCGCAAACTACATTTTGAGTCCGCATTGGGGCATAAATTACTTTCTCGTGCCCTGGGGTGCTTTCATTCTCGCGTTTCCTTACATTCTGCTGCGCGGCTCATCAATCGTGCGCCTCCGGCCGTTGTTGATTGGTTTCTGGGTCGCATTCCTCCTGGGGTTGGGTGGGACAACTCCGGTTGCGCGGCTGCTTTTAGGGCGTGCATTTGAAATTTTGACCATGGAACGATTCACCTATTGGGCGACTTTACTGGCCCTTCCTTTTGTGGGTCTGATGGTCGAACAATTGGTCGCGCGTGCCCGTTGGAAGTCGCTTGCTGCGGTTGCGGTCGCGGTTATCTTGACGTGTTCCTTTGCGGTGGCATGGGCCGTATATCGTCCAGCCGATGCGGACAATTTCAAGGTGAATTCGGTCGCATTATGGCTCAACCGCGATGGACACGATAGGTATCGGTACATCACGCTCGGTTTTTCCAACAAGATTGCTCGGCTAGCTATGCTTACCGATGCCAACAGCGTGGATGGTGAATGGAATTCAGCGCGCATGCTGCCAGAACTGACTGCACATGGCGGCGCTTCCCTGACCGTTTCCAAATATTTTGGCAAAGCGGGAATCGATGCCTTAATCGCCATGCTGCATCACGCGGATCGTTACGGTCTGAAATGGGTCATCGTGCGGGATCCATATTACGAGCCTCTTCTGGTTTTTGGGGGTTGGCGCAGAGTGGATGACCTTGAGAACCGGACCATCACGATTTGGGCGAAAGATGGCGTGCCGCCGGCGACTCCGATCAACTCGCCTCAAAAGCCTCTGCCCTGGGAAGGGCTACTCTGGGGCACGTTGCCAATTGCAAGCAGCATCGTCGCGATGCTCGTAGTTCTGATTCCAGACCGGCGGCGCGCTGAACAGAAAGCTCCCGAGGTAGGAGCCCCGCGTCCGCGGGAGAAAGATCTGGTTCTTGGGAGATTGACCTCGTGAAGAAAGGCCGGCTTCTTGCGTTGCTTCTCGGACTTGCCACCATAGCACTGATTGCGATTGGCACGCTATGGCCTAACCAATCGGGGTCTGGTGTCGTCGACGCGAACGCACAATTACTAACTTCGGCTTCATCCCCCGAGAATGCTGTAAATGTGATCTTGCAGAGGATCGCGAGGCATGATTGGGAATCGGCTTACGAGAGTTTGGGCAATAAGTCACAGTTTACCGAAACGGATTTCACGCGCGACCTCACTGGCGACTATGGAAGTCTGCGTACGTATGCAATGCTCGACGGATATGACATTCGTCCGTTACATGCTTCATCCGATGAAGCGGAGATTCGCGCCAATCTGAAATGGGCGTCGGTCGTGGGCACGTTTCGCGATTCGCGGGATCTCCGCGTGACTAGAAACGGGAATCGTTGGCAGGTTTCGTGGCCGGTCGTAAAAGAGCCCAAGGTTCCTCCGCACGTTATTGCCGTCAACTATCTGCGGTGGGATGTGATTTACCGCGGGCCAGACGACGATTGGGGCACGCAGGATGTTGAACCACCCCACGTTCGCATTGTGGCAATGCGACCGATAAGTCGTGATGGCGGCGTGATCGTAATGGGCGAGATCCTTAATGAAGATGTCGTGCCGGCGTTTGTCACCGTAAAAGCAGCCTTGCTCGACAAGGGCGGCGCCGTGCTTGCAAGTGAGGACAGCTTCGACAAGATCTCGCACATTTTGCTTCCAAAGCAAGTATCTCCGTTTCGTATTGATTTTCCCAATGTGTCTTTCTCGCAAGTTGACAGTGTACGCATGCAACCGGATTCGGGTCTGGTGGCAGCTTCGGCTGATCCTGTAATCGCGGTCGAAGATCAAAAATTGGCCCCTGTTCCCGATGCATCACTTAGCGGAAACTTGGTAAATCAGAGCGGCCAGGTTGTAAATGTAGTGCATGTAATCGGCACTTTTTACGATAACAAAGGCCAGATTATCTGGGTCGCAGACGAATATCCGAATCGCGCATTGCTGCCCGAGACGCCAGAACGATTTCTCATATCGCTTCCGGCGGACGTTTCCAATAGGGTCACGAGTTATCACGTGGTGACGAGCACTTACAGCGCGAGCCGGTTCCAATGAGAGCCGGCCTCACATCGCTGCTCACGCTAATGGCCATCTTCATCTCGGTACGGTGTGCAACAGCGGAGCAACCTGCTCTTCAGGCGCCAAGAACGGCGGTAGCGGGCAGCAAAGTCGTTTTGGGCACAAGCGGCTCCGGAAAAGCATCCTTGTACATTGTCGGTCAGGGAGCGGCGATCAGGCGTGAGATTCAATTAGGCGAGCAGGTCTCATTGAGTTCCGGCGACTTGTATAATGCCGGACGCTACCTCGTTTTTCTTGTCGCTGACGGCATAACCAGGTCTGCTCAGTTTGACCTGTTACCCTCGCAGAAAACTGCAGCTATCAGCTTTCTTGCCAAGCCATCGCGCTTGCCGGTTAATGTAGACGATGGGTTGAGCGGAGTCGTTTACGTCTTTGACGCTTTCGGAAACCTGATCGTGGCGCCACAGCAAGCCTCATTCGAACTCTCGGAGACGAATGGTGCGAAGCAAACGCGCAGGGCGATCACTAGCAACGGCGTTGCGTGGGTGAGAATGAATTCAGCCCCGAAGGCAGGACCAGCGGCCCTGTTGGCAAGTGTGGGAGGCGTCACTGAAAAGCGGATTGTGCAACAGGTCGCCGGTGATCCATGCCGTTTGAAGATGACGGCCAGACGCGAAGGCAGGAACGTTATTTTGGAAACTGATCCGGTTCGCGATTGCGCCGGTAACCCGGTTCCCGATGGCACGATCGTTACGTTTACGGAAGCATCTGGTTCGCGCGAGGCCACGGTTGATGTACCCGTGAAGCGGGGCGTGGCGCGAACGACACTTCCGAACCCGCCGAATGCCGTGATCTCTGTGGCGGCTGGGATTGTGATGGGAAATGAGATTCGCTGGAGCGACGCGCAATGATCCGTCAGAGCACAGGCAGAAGGTCCTTGGTTGTCCTATTTGCCGTGTTGTGCATCATTGTTTGCGTAGGGGCCGATGTGCCCACCGTCAATCTTGCGTCGATGGATAGGGTGGGGCCGCGACCGCTCGAACAACAAACTCAAACCTCTGTCATTCGGGATTATCTCGAGGCCTGGGGTGTCATGAATGCTGCGTTTCAACGTGATGAGCCGGCACTGCTGGACGCATACTTTATCGGCGCGGCTAGAAGGAAGTTGGGTGCCACGATTCATGATCAGACAGGTCTCAACCTTCAGACGTCATACAAAGATAAGTCCCACGACATAAGAATCGTTTTCTATTCGCCTGAGGGATTATCGATCGAACTCGTAGATGACGTCGAATATCAAGTTGAGCTTCGCGATCACGGGAGCAGCATCGGCTCGCAGAGCGTGCACGCTAAATACATTGCTGTACTTACCCCGACCGAGACGAGGTGGAAGGTTCGGATCTTTCAAAGCGGCGGGAGCACATAGCGAGTATTTGGAGCGCGATGAAGGGGAATATCATCGACCAAGCTAGCCGGGGGCAAGTATGATTTCGGTTGTAATTCCAATTTATAACGAAGCGGAAATCCTATCGATCCTGCACACGCGTCTGACTGGCACCATGGCTGTGACGGGTGCGGATTGGGAAATTGTCTATGTGAACGACGGATCCAAAGACTCATCGCTTGATATTCTGCGGAAATTCCAATCACAGGACTCTCACGTGGTGGTGGTTGATCTTTCGAGAAATTGGGGTCACATGGGCGCGCTGCATGCGGGTCTGCAAACGGCTCGAGGTGACGCCATAGTTCTGATGGACGGTGATCTTCAGGATCCTCCTGAGGTCATAGTTAAGATGGTCGATGCCTGGCGAGGCGGAGCACAGGTTGTCACGGCGGTTCGGAGAAGCCGACAGGAAAGCCGCAAGTTGCTGGCCATCCTGTTCCCAATTTTCTATCGCGTGCTTGCGGCGATCTCTGACTATCCGATTCCACTCAATGCGGGTATTTTTGGGCTCCTTGATCGACAGGTTCTCGAGAGCCTGAATGGACTGCCGGAAGGGAATCGGTATCTACCGGGTCTGAGGGCCTGGGTGGGATATCGGACGGTTACCGTGTATTACGACCGGCAAGACCGAATTGGGGGCGAAGGAAAACTTTCCTACATAAGCCGAATAAAGTATGCAATGGATGCAATTACAAGTTTTAGCTATAAACCATTACGACTAAGTTTTGTCCTGGCTCTGACGGCTATATTTCTTGGTGTCATTTCTCTGATTTCCGGCGCCAACTCTATGGCGCACGGTCTCTTTGCAGCGATCTGTTTCATGAGTAGCTTGACATTGTTTTGTCTGGGGGTTATGGGAGAGTATCTTGCGCGAGTGTATGACGAAGTGCGAGGCCGACCGCTCTCGATCATCAATCGCGTCTATCGATGTGAAGAGTTATTCAGACCGTCTGAGTTCGGTTCAACTGTCGGAATACAGCGAATGAGTAACGGTGAGGCCAAGACATTGTCTCCGGCCGCCTAGGATTCAGGTTCAAGGCGACGGGACGGTCACTTCGATGCGGTGGAGGCTCGCTCCGCAGAATCACATTTAGCTGCACGCTCTATGGCTGTACCTTCTTCATAGTCATTCCAGGTCGCAATTACGAGGAAAGGCTCAGGATTCTCAGAGGCGATACTCATCGTGTCCTTGAGGGTGGCTCCACATCGTCGAGAGATATATCTTTTCAATCCCCACGAGGCGTTGCGATCGTCGAAACCGGGCCATGCCGCTCCGATGGCAATTTTATCCGGGTACTTGGTTCGCATCGTCTGATAGAAATCCTGCAAATAGTCTTCCCCCCAATTCGCACCATCGGCTGACCAGCCCTTCTTGCCCGGATTGATCCAGGCATAGAAGCCGTCAAAGGCCGATGCATAAGGGGACGAGCCGTATTCGTAGATGAGTAGCGGAGATGGGTTCCACTTATTTATCTCGGCGCGCACGCGATTCCAGTCAGTCTGCCTTCCTTTTGGGAAAATGAAAATGACGGGCCTTCCCTGGTAAGTGAGATATGCCTTACTACCTCGCGCGCCAGATCCAAGATATTTTTCTCGGAAGTCGTCGAACGCCGTAAGAGCATCGTCCGTTGCTTCGGCGGTGTCTTGGTCGGTTTCGTCATACATCATTGCGACGTTGAAGTTCGTCTCGGCGGCGATGGATTGAATTAATGCATAGCTTTTATCGATAAAGGGTTCCCGATCTCCGTACCAGTCGACAACGAAGCCCGAAATGCTCTCTCGCTTGGCCTGTTCAATCTGTTTCTTGATCGTGACGGGATCCTGGGATGAATAACCAACGTCGATATGCTGCGGATGGCCAAACCAAGGCTCGTATACAGCTAGAACCTTAGTAGTATGCGCGGCGGATGGTGGCACGCTATCCACAAAAGCATGCTGCGGGCCGTTATGAAAGCAACCCTCAAGACTGAGGAAGGCGAAAACGGCAATGGATAGTAAGAGACGTGGAACCATCGTGCCTGTTGGATTAGAGGCACGGCTTCGCGTGGGGGTTGCAGGCCGGGTCGTGGGCAGCCAGCCATAGATACGAGGCATCTGAAATGTTTCGAGTTGGGACGACTCGCCTGGCCGACAGGAGCGAGTTGACTTGACATATGCCGCTTTGGACCCTGGTGCCGATTTTGCCACAGGCTGTGATGAAGAAGATCAGCGCCCACCACAAGACGCCGCGCGAGCGTGTGCTCAGCGGGAGTGCAGTCATGTTGACTGGGCTGGGCGCAGTGACCCTCATTAACTTCGCCTACAACATTGCAGTGGCGCGGTTTCTGGGACCGGTCGGCTACGGTCACACCACAGCGGTATACACGCTGCTGATTTTGATTTCGTCGGTTACGCTTTCTTTTCAGATTCTGACCGCAAAAATCGTCGCCCAGCAAGCATCTTCAGAGAAGCAGAGTAAGGCATATCGACAGTTTCACTGGCAAGGCTGGGCGGCCGCCGTCTTGGTCAGCACATTTATCCTTCTTTTCCGAGACGTCATAACAGCGTATTTGAACCTTCCTAATCCGATCCTCATCGTACTGCTGGCGATCGGTACAACGTTCTATGTTCCCCTCGGAGCCCGACGTGGCTACCTGCAAGGCGTGTGCGACTTCCGTCGTCTGGCACACAATCTCGTGCTGGAAGGTCTTTGCCGACTGACGGGCTCGGTCCTCCTTATCCAGATGGGCTTTGGCGTGAGAGGGGTTATTGGGGCGAACGCCGCCGCGGTTGTCATTGTCTACTTTGCCGCGCGTCCGAAGCTCATGCCTGCCACTGACCAGGCGCACGCGGTCCCTATCGCTTTTCGCGAAAGCTTGCAGGCGGCGATTTTCTTTGCTGGACAGGTTGTCATTAATAACTGCGACATTGTGGTAGTCAAGCATTTCTTTCCTTCGGATGAAGCGGGGATCTACGCAGCCGTGGCGATGGTGGGTCGAGTGGTATTCGCTTTCTCGTGGGCTGTGGTCAGTAGTATGTTCCCGATCGCAGCACAGACCGGCAGCCGGAAGCAAGACGATCGTGGCGTCCTAGGCACATCATTATTGATCGTTGCCGGAATTTGCTTTGTGTTTATGTCGGGGCTTCGCATTGCTCCGAGTGCTATTTGGACGCACCTATTTGGAGCGCGGTTCGGCGCAGTCGGTGGAAGCAACTTTCGATATCTTCTGGTGCTTTACGCGCTCTCGGCAGGTATTTATTGCATGAGTGTTGTGCTGATCTCCTACGAGATGTCGCGCAAGATCGCGAATACGGGGTCGGTGCAATTGGTTATTGCTGGGGCGGTGATTGCTGGCATCTATCGTTTCCATTCCTCGTTGGCAGAGGTCATCTGGGTGCAAGTCGCCATGATGGCGGTCTTATTGTTGTGCGTGGCCACGCCTTTCGTTATCCCTCTGATCACCGGTAGCGACGAAACGCAATGGGCTGTCCCAGGGCTGGTGAGAGTGAGAAGGCGAGTATCGGAAAACGAGGTCATCGCAGAGTTCCTCAAAAACGATTTCAACTCGCCAGAATTTGCGCAGTACAGAGGTCAACTGGAAGCCTTGGTCGCAACTCCGAACGTCCAAGACGATCAGGAAAACTCAGTTAGGCGTGCGCTCTTTAATGTTCGTCACGGCCAGTTATGGAGGGAACTGCCCAGTGATACGCAATGGTTCGAAGCCGAAATTAGTGCCAACGATCTTGATCGGCTTCGAGTTTTTCCCCGGGCGCAGTGGCGAAAGCTGGCACTAGGTAATTTCGGACTGGCACAAGTTGCCGATCGTATTCTCGATGAGCGTTATCGTGAACGCGCCACAACCACGTTTCTCGAAAAAATCGACGATTTGCGAGATCAGCTAATGCAGGACGTTGTGGGGGGCGCGGTGTTGCTGATTGGGCGCAACGAAGGCGGCCCCTTCACGATCCTTGACGGTAACCACCGACTAGTGGCCGCCATGCTGACCTCCCGCCGGACGCTGGAACGGTTTCGATTCTTTTGCGGTCTGTCTCCGAACATGACACGTTGCTGCTGGCACCAGACTAACATTCTGACGTTGACGCGCTACGCAGCGAACATGCTTCGCTACCTTGTCCATGATCCCGAGGCTGAACTGGTCCGGTTGCTAGGGCGAACTGAGGCTGCACGAGCGTAGCGATTAACCAGACTCACACCTTGCATGTTGCATCGGAGCATGCGGGACTTACTTTTCCATTCAACTCTCACCTGGCACAAGTTGCGGCAAGTTGATGCACTTCTGAGTTTCGCAAATGCCCAAATAGGCAACCTAAACGCTTCAAAATGCGTCAATATTGCGATTATCCAGGGGATAACCTTATCTCGAAGTATCGGCCCGGAGGGCTGAGAGCCTCAATGCGACTGCTGAGTGTTCGGCTAATCGTGTCCCTTATTCTCGGCGTGACATTGGTGTCATTCGGTTTCTCGTATTACCAGGTGCTGGCAGAAAAGCGCACCCTGCGCCACGAATTAGAGAGGCGATCAGAGCTGCTGGGCGAGAGCATTGCCGGGAACGTTGAGAGATCATCATGGGAAGCGGGAAGTGACCAGGGCCTGACACGCCTGGTGCAACAGTTCGGAAATCGTGAGCACCTGCTCGGTGTCGCCGTATACGATCACCAGGGCACACTAGTTGCAATCACTCCGGAGCTGGCGCCGATTCTTTCCGTCACACCTGCCTCGCTCACACAGGCCATCACCCAGAATCGCGATGAAAGTGCATTCGTGCGGCTGGAGAAAAGCGGACAGGTGCACATTCTCGCATTGCCATTGCAGCGGGATGGCCACGTGATCGGCGGATTGGCCGTGGTGCACGACGTCGCATATATCCGTGCGCAAACTTTGCGAGTGTGGCGCGAGACCTTTTTCCGCGTGCTCGCTTTGGTCGTTTTGATTGTGAGCATCACGCTGGTGATCGTGCGCTGGAGCATTGCCGGGCCGATTGCCCGGGCGGCGCAGTGGATTCGCGCCATGCACAGCGGAAGAATTTCTTCACGGCATGAGATGCCCGACCTGGAGATTTTTCGACCATTGGCAAGAGAGGTCGCGACTATTGCTGAAAGTCTTCGACGAGCTCGAAACGCCGCGGAGAATGAAGCGCGATTGCGGGAGGCCGCTGCCTCGCGCTGGACAGCCGAACGCCTCTCGGTGCACGTGCGAACCCAACTCGGGGGGAGCCGGCTGTTTGTGGTCTCAAACCGACAGCCCTATGAGCATCAACGAGACGGAAAAAATGTTAAGGTCGCAGTCCCTCCGAGCGGTTTGGTGACGGCGCTCGAGCCAGTACTCAACGCGTGCGACGGCACCTGGATCGCCCACGGAAATGGTAATGCCGATGCGGACGTCGTCGACTCAAAAGACAGATTGCGCGTTCCGCCGGACGACCCGCGTTACACGCTTCGGCGAGTGTGGCTAACCAAAGAGGAAGAAGAAGGTTACTACTATGGATTTGCCAATGAGGGATTGTGGCCTCTTTGCCATATCGCCCACACGCGACCCATTTTTAGAGCCGATGACTGGAAACGCTACGAAGAGGTCAACCGTAAATTCATGAAGGCGCTGCTCGAGGAGACGGCGGATACACCGGAACCGGTGGTGCTGATCCAGGACTATCATTTTGCGCTATTGCCCCAGCTGTTCAAGGAAAAACGGCCCGACGCACGTGTCGCCATCTTCTGGCATATTCCCTGGCCAAATCCCGAGGCGTTTGGCATTTGTCCCTGGCAGCACCAAATCATCGAAGGACTGCTGGGTGCTGACCTTATCGGATTTCATATTCAGTCACACTGCAACAATTTTCTCGAGACCATCGATCGTGTACTGGAGTCGCGTGTGGATTGGGAACACTTTTCCGTCATGCGCCATGATCACCAAACCATCGTGCATCCATTTCCGATTAGCGTGGATTTAGCGGAGACAAAAGCCGCCGATGAGCCGATTGCGACTTCCCCCTATGAGGAACGGGTAGAACTTTTTCGTAGCGTCGGGGTTGAGGCTACGCGCCTGGGAATCGGAATTGATCGGGTCGATTACACCAAGGGAATTCTTGAGCGCTTTTTGGCGATTGAACGCTTTCTCGAAAAGTATCCGGCATACCAACGTCAGTTTACGTTTGTACAGATAGGAGCGCCAAGCCGCACACACATCAAGCGCTATCACGACCTTTTGGCCGAGGTCGAGGCAGAAGCTGAGCGAATCAACTGGCGGTTTCAAACCGGCAAATGGAGGCCGATTGTTTTTCTAAAGCGTCACCACAGCCATAAAGAAATCGTTCCTTTCTACCGGGCTGCGGACCTGTGCCTGGTTACTTCCCTTCACGACGGAATGAATCTGGTGGCCAAGGAATTTCTGGCGGCCCGGCGCGACGAAAGCGGTGTGCTCATTCTGAGTCAATTCACCGGGGCGGCGCGGGAGTTACGGGATGCTTTGTTGGTCAATCCCTATGACATCGATCAAACCGCAGACGCGATAAGACTTGCCCTCGAGATGGAACCCGAGGACAAACACGTCCGCCTGCAACGTATGCGGAGAGTTATACGAGAAAACAATATCTACCGATGGGCTGGCAATCTTATTAGTGAGCTCTGCGAGCTGCGCCTGGATCGCGCCGAGGAAAACGAAAGACTTCGTGCGGATGTCTCGGCCGCTGGTAGCTAAACCCGGAGGATAGTGCTGAAGAAAGAGAGTTCATCAAAGATTGAAGCGTTCTTGGAGTCAGTCGCGAGCGCGTCGCGAAGACTACTGATGCTCGATTATGACGGTACCCTGGCTCCCTTTAGAAAGGAAAGAGATCAAGCCGTTCCTTATCCCGAGGTCGTGTCCAAGCTTGAAGCGCTCGTGCGCAGTGGTCACACGAGAGTTGTAATTATCTCGGGGCGCGAAATCCACGAAGTGGCTTCTCTTCTTCGCGTCACGCCCGTGCCCGAGTTATGGGGAGTCTACGGCTTACAGCACCGCAAACTCGATGGGGTGGTTGAGATTTTGCCGACAGACGAGAAATATGTGGTACCGCTCTCCAACGCCCACCGCTGGCTGGAGTATCAGCAATTGATGTCATTCGTCGAAGTGAAGACTGGGAGTATTGCCGTGCATTGGCGTGGGCGTAGTGCGGCAGAAGTTGAAGAGATTCGTGGGCGAGTGCTTCTAGGTTGGAGCGCGGTGGCACAGAATTCCGGCCTTTCCTTGGTGGAGTTTGATGGAGGCCTTGAGATCCGGGTTCCCGGACGAGATAAAGGCGATGTAGTACGAGCGTTGCTAGATCAGAAGGGTTCGGACGTGTGCGCCGCTTACTTA
The DNA here is from genome assembly GCA_035508395.1 of Terriglobales bacterium. Lineage (GTDB taxonomy): Bacteria > Acidobacteriota > Terriglobia > Terriglobales > Acidobacteriaceae > Acidiflorens. The sequence continues at coordinate 31,792 of DATJNC010000078.1, forward strand.
GGAGATGATGTAACTGATGAGCCTGCCTTCCACGCAATTCACGGACGGGGATTGGGCGTCTTGGTACGGCCCGAATGGCGCGGGACAGCTGCCCAGGCATGGCTCAAACCACCTGCTGGAGTTATAGAATTTCTCGCAGCATGGCTGGATCGCTGTCAACACGCTGTTAAGAACGACGCGAAGGCGGGAGCGGCAAACTGTTAGAGATGCATACATGCCGACTCTCGGTGTGGTGGCGGATACACCTGGCAAGTTGCTCACTGTCGATAAGTGAACCGAGCAATAGAATGGACCTGTGGGAAATCAGGGTTATCTCCTGGGAGCGGGGAAGGACGCGAGATCCGCGCCTTTCAACGCGCCCCGACTGTCACATCGTCGACGATGGCTCAATCGATTTGACGTGAATCATATTCGTGTCGCTGTCCAGTGTGCCTGTCACCCTCACGTCTCTTCCCTGCAAAGTTTTGGCTTGATCGTCATCACTCACCGTGAGCTTGTAGTCACCATTTGCCGAGTGTAAGACGTATTTTCCGCCCTGCATGGCGAGGCTGCCCAGGAACGTTCTGTCTTCGTCAGAAGTGAGCGACGTTGCTGAAGTTGGATAGCCTTCCGCTGGCCCTTCGGCCGACGGTTGCTGCTTGGTTGGATCTTGTTTGGAGGGAGGAGTCTGCATCGAAGGATTCTGAGACGGCGAGGAAGTGGGCGCATTCTGTGCCAGCGCTCCGCCGGCGGCCAATGCGAAAATGAGTGCGCAGCCAAGCGACAATGTTCTTAAATTCATCATGCATTCTCCTTTGCTTTTAAGCGAACATTTCGACTCGAAGAAGCAAGAGGTATGCCAATTATCTCTGCACGCATTTTCATGGCGTTGGAACCTCAATGTTCAGTCGAAATCGACCGGTTCATTCACTTTGATGTAGCTGGAGCCGAGAGCCCGCAATTTCTTCGTACCTTATCGACTGTAGGAGAGCGGACATCGTCCAAACTGCAAGCCATTTGAACTGTTAAAGTGGAAAGGCGCCGTTGGGAACGTCATCAGACTACTCATGCGAAAAAATAACAAAAAGCCTGTGCATGCGCTCTTCTCCGGTGCAGTCGGGATCGCAGCAACCCTTGTCATGGTCGCCGTGACTTTCAGTTCCACGGGTGCTAAGGCAGATGCATCATCCCGATCGGATGCGTTAGCCTTCCTTACTAAAACTGTCGGCTGGTATCACCAATTAGACAGCGAGCGTCAGATTGCGACTGATCCTACCGAAGTAGTGATTGTTGCGGACAATTCTCAAATCGCTGCGGAAGCGGTTCGCCTGGCATTCGATTATGCAAGAGCCGCAACGGGTAATACCCAAAGCAGCCAAGCCCAAGCCAAAGAGGGCGAGGGCTCGTCCGGACCACAGCAATCTCAGGCCCTCATCCAACTGTCGACGAAACTCAATTCGGAAGTTAGTCAACTGCAATCTACGCTCGACTCGCTAAAGAAAAAACAGGAAACAGCATCGGCAAGACAACTCACAAGTGTGCGCTCTGCAATCGCCGAAACCCAAAGTGAACTTGATCTTGTTTTGGCCCGGAGAGATGCGGTTCAGAGCATGGCCGAGTTTGTTACACAAATGGGACCGAGCGGACTCGGAGTGAGCGGCACTCGTGCGGAGATTGAGTCGCTGGCACGCACCCTGCCCCCAGACGTGACGGCGCCCTCAGGATCAGGAAAGGCTAACGAAAGCGCGGCAGCGAAAACCACCAGTGCTGCGCCGGCTGTCAAAGCAACACCATCGGGGTTTTGGGGACTGATTACAGACCTATTTTCTATTTCCCGAAAGAATCGCACTCTTGACCAGTTGATCCAGAGCACAGATGCGCTCACGGAGTCTTCCAAGGAACTACGAGGAGGGCCGCTCAATAAGCTCAAAGAATTGGCGCAAGAAGCAGACTCCCTGGCAAAGCCAGCTACCACGACCGATGCGGCCGCGCTTGCGCAGCGGAAGCAAAACATTGATGCAATGACTTCTCAGTTCAAGCAGGTTTCGGCGCTTGTCCTGCCTCTGAATAAGCTAGGGATCGTCTTGGGGTTGTATCGGGCGAACCTGACTAACTGGCAATCTGCCCTTGGAAGCGAATTAAAGTCAGATCTCGAAACGCTGTTTCTTCACCTGGCGGTGCTTGGCCTGGTCATCACTGCGGTTATTGGAGGCTTCGAGGTCCTGCGACGTACCATCATTCGATATGTGCAGGAACCACGCCGCCGCTACCAGTTTTTGTTGCTTCACAGGATTGCATTGTGGACGGTTATCGGATTAGTTGTCGCATTTTCCTTTTCAAGCCAAATCGGATCGGTGGCCACCTTCGCGGGTCTGTTGACGGCTGGAATAGCGGTCGCTCTACAGAATGTTCTCGTTTCGATTGTCGGGTATTTCTTTCTCATCGGTAAGTTCGGCATCCGTGTCGGTGATCGGGTACAGATTTCTGGCGTCACCGGAGAGGTCGTTGAAGTCGGCTTGGTTCGCTTGCAAGTGATGGAGTTTGGGGGAGCCGCGTCCAACATCCCAACTGGCCGCGTCGTTGCTTTTTCGAACTCGATTGTCTTTCAGACCAATGGACTTTTCCGTCAAATTCCGGGAACCAGTTTCGTGTGGCACCAGATCACACTCACCTTGGCACCAGAGAGTGATTATTCCGTCGTGGAAAAGCGCGTATTAGGGGCGGTAGAAAAGGTTTTCGCGCAATATCGCGACAAAATGGACCGGCAACGCCGACAAATGGAGCGGACGTTGTCATTTTCCTTATCCAACGAATTGAAACCACTAAGCAAGTTGCAGTTAACAGCCACCGGCATAGAGGCGGTCATAAAATTTCCGGTTGACTATCAGGATTCCGCGGACGTCGATGATCGTGTTATCCGGGAGTTGCTGAGTGCCATTAATGAAGAGCCCAAGCTAAAGGTGGTCGCACCTACAGCGCCGACTTTAACCGTAAGTGCGATTGAAACGCCGGCAACGTCGAGTTAACGGTGCGACACGACATAGAATAGTTGACTTAGAACACTGCAAGAACTAAGAGCAGGGATGAGGTCCCTGCTCGGAATCGAATAAGACGGTACTAGCAGCAATTGACCGAGTTATGCGGCACTACGCGGCCCTCGCTACGTTCTTCTTCTTGTCAAGAACTTCGGACTCGGCCTGAAGCCAGTCCTCGACCTCTGATCCACCAATCCCCCTGCGTTCCTCATAGATTTCGTAGGCTCGCCGACGGATATTATTCTCAAGTTCTGGCGCGACATCAGATGAAAGTTGGTTTGCTTTTTCCTGCTCGATGCGTTTCACTTTTGAATCTCCTTTGTGGGTCGCGGAACTGCGCTCCGAACCTCACGGAGAAACATTGCAAGTGAAGAGTCGGCCACGACAGCTCAAACCCTGACGATAAAAGCGATCTGGAAATCACCTGTCTAGCTTGATGAGTCCACTCTAGCACTGGCGACGCGGGACTGAGACTAGGGTTGATCCTGTAGTTTGAAACACGTGCCAGGAAGATTTCTTGGACACATTCAACTTTCTTACCACTTTTTTCTCCACGTTTTCGAAGTCAGCTCTTCTTGGAAATTTCCCGCCGAGAACCGATGAAAACAAATCGAAATATGGGGATAAGGCTGTATTGCTGGGCCTTCCCGTTGGAGACAAGATTTCGACGGAGAAAGAAATTGTCAAACGGACAACGCAAACTATTCAGGCCCGGCGATGTCGTGCCGACTTCTGGCCTCTATGCCGTTTTGCACTCGACGCCTCACCGGCTCATTGAGCACGAATGGTATATCGCGGGGAATCATTTTCGCTGTTGCCGCGCGTGCCCACTGGGGGTGTGGTATCGATTGCAAGAGCAGTGCGTCCCTATCTCATCTGGAGGGTGGGCGATGACTGAGAGATTAGCGATTGGTTAAATCGCAACAGGGCTTTTCCATGCGCCCCTGTGCGACCCGCCAAGGGCTGCCCTGACTTAACAAGGCAGATGTGCGCTAATGGGCGAAAAAACCACGTTCAAGACACACTGAAACCTCTGGAGGAATGGGTATGCGATATCTCCTGCTTTCGGTAATTCTGCTCAGCACGTGCTGGGTTGCCGCGCAACAATCCTCAACTCAAACCAGTTCGCCTATGTCGGGGCAAACTGGTTCGACCGCCTCGGGCGGCGAGACAACGGTTCAGGGCTGCCTTAGCGGCTCCAATGGCAATTACATGTTGACCGATAAGAATGGTATGTCTTATCAACTTACCGGCGACACTGCAAAGTTAAGCCAGCATGTCGGTCACGAAATCAAGGTGACCGGAACCACTGGCGCTGGCACTGCAACGGGAGAAATGGGACGAGGCAGCAAAGCGTCCCAGACTTTGACCGTGACTTCTATGAAACATATTTCCAAGACCTGCCAAAACCCTGGCGGAATGTCACACTAGGTTTCAGTTCCCCTCAACTGAAAAGGCCCAGCCGTATTGCTGGGCCTTTTTCCGGTACTCGTTGCGCGTTAATTCTATTGCGTAACCCGCAGAAGCATCACCGTGCCACTCTCGAGTTTGACATTGTTCTTTTCTGAACTCACAACGGATGGTTGCGACCCCGTTGTCGCCGTTGACAGTTTCAAGTTGGGATCGCCCACAACACCCTGAGTGTTCCCCGTGATAGGTTGGCGAGTATTCGTCCTCGACTGGTTGTTGGTCTGATTGTTGCTTGGCCAATCAGTGCCGGGCATTGAGTTTGTGGGGGCCTCTTGCGTTCCCCCAGGTCCCATCCCGCCAGACCGCGCATATGGCGCGCTCTGAGGCGTTTGCCCCCCGGATGGCGGGCTCACTGGTCCCGAATTTCCTTCGCCGCTCGCCTCGTTATTCTGTGTGCTCTGAGACGGAGGCACAATGACCGCCTGAATCGACATTGGCATTGCCACATCCGTTCCTCCTAACGCGGCACGTTCAAACGTAATCCCCAACTCCGATTCTTTTTGCTCCTTCGTTCGCTTCTGAGCTTCGGTGATGTAACCAAAAACCTTGGTGTCTTTGGGAATAAGTACCTCGCCTTTCCCGTTTTTCATGTCCTGGGTGACTTTGACTTCGATCTCCTCTCCCGGTCGGGCTTTCTTGGAATCGATGGTTTTCATCAGCTGAACCGGGATGATGCTACCCGGCGCGACGCGAGGGGTGGTTTGTTGCGGAGTTTGCGATTGACCAGACGGCACTACCTGGCTTGCAGCCGGTTGTTGTGCTGGCGCGGTTGAAGGCGAGGTGGTGGCAGTCTGCGCTCGAGAAATAGTTCCGAGCAGCAGGCTCGCGAAGCATATTGCGAAAATTTTCCTCATAAAATCTTGTCCTTTTGGTTCAGTCATTCGGGAACCCAATTCACAAAATGGGCCTCCCTCCCCCCAATCCCGAATTATCTATAGGTTTGGATGCCTGCTGGTTTGCGGGGTTGGAAACGACAGGCTTTGCGTAGTCAGATTGCAAGGAAAGGCTATGCAGGATTTCCGACCGAGGACGGAGCAACTTCGCGCGAAAACGGTAGTCTGGACGGCTCTTCGACAATTGATAGGTTGATCGGTCCCCCTTCGGGATTTGGGAATGCCTTTTCTAGTCCGAAGTGGTAATTGAAAGCCCACTGCAAGGACAGGTATCATATTATCTAAGGGTTTCGTGGGAGTAACCCGACCGCGCAGTCGGAATATCCAAGAATTCTCTAGCATCAAGCAGTGCGCAAGCTCGGGCACCTTTTTCCTAGTCACCGCCCGTTTTGGAGAGCGAACTTGTCTCCGCGGCAAAGAGCACACACAGCCTTTGGCTCAGCCATTTTCCTGCTCCTGGTGAGCGGCCTGGCTCTCTATGTGCTCATCAATCGATTGCTTGAGACACAACAGCAGATCACGCACACACATCAGGTGCAGGACTCTTTGGCAGACGTCAGAACTTCCAGTGCTCGGGCCGGGGTTCTGCGGACGCAATATATCAACAGCGGTGATCCCGGCCTGTTGCGGGATTATGGCACGGCGATTGGCGAGGCGGAGAGTGCGGTGCAACGCATTAGGGCGCTCACCGTTGATAATCCGACACAACAGCAGAACTGCAACCAACTTGAAGCTGTGATGCAGCACAGAAGTGCTCTCCTGACAAACTCTGTTCGGTTGAAACAACAGGGACAATCCGGTTTGCGGGACCAGGCCGAGATGTCGGGGCAAATCGCCATCGTCTACGGCGAGGCCGATACCCTTCTGCAACGCATGAGCAGCATAGAACAGAGCTTGTTGATCGCACGCAAGAGTCATGCCGCGCGATTGTTCCGAATCACCGCGATTATTTTGGGGGTCGCGTTCGGTTTGGCGATAGGACTGTTGCTGCTCTACTACCGGTTCCTCAACGCTGAACTGACCAAACGCATCGCAGCTGAATCCAAATTCCGCACGCTATTAGAGTCAGCACCTGACGCCATGGTCGTCGTGAACGGCTCGGGCAAGATCATTCTCATCAATGCTCAGGTTGAGCAGTTATTCGGCTACTCTCCAGCCGAGTTGTTTAATCAACCGGTTGAAATCTTGATGCCGCAACGGTTTCGAAATGTGCATCCGGCACACCGGAAGTCGTTTTTTGCCGATCCGAGGGTTCGGCCAATGGGTGCAGGGCTTGAGCTTTACGGCCAGCGCAAAGACGGCCAGGAGTTTCCCATCGAAATTAGCCTGAGTCCAATGAGGACGGAGGAGGGCATGATGGTCACGGGCGCCATTCGCGACATCACTAAGCGGAAGGCGATTGAGGAAGCGGTGAAGGCGCAAGCAGCGCTCCTGGATGCGGCCAATGACGCCATTTGGGTGGCGGGATTGGACGAAAAGCTCACCTATTGGAACAAAGGTGCGGAGCGGCTTTATGGCTGGACAAGAGCTGAAGCCATGGGCAAGTCGCCTCACGAATTGCTGCAGACCAAGTTTCCTGTTCCCGTGGAAGAAATCGTAAAGTCACGTGAGAGTGGAGGCTGGCAGGGAGAATTGATACACACCAAACGCGACGGTACAAAAGTCGCGGTCGCCAGCAGCTGGACCGCTTTGCAAGATGCTCAAGGTAAACCGATGGGCTGGCTGCAAATCAATGCCGATGTTTCCGAGCGGCGTAGAGCCGAAGAAAGCCTGCGCTTGCTCACAGGACGGCTCCTGCAGATGCAAGATGAAGAGAGACGTCGAATCGCGCGCGAACTGCACGATAGCGCCGGACAGATCCTGGCTGCCATCAACATGAACCTGACACCGCTGACCGAGGAGAATCTTTCTGTCGAGGCCAACGTGGCGCTTACCGAGAGCCTTACGCTGGTCGAAGAATTGTCACGCGAGTTGCGGACAATCTCGCACCTGTTGCATCCACCATTGCTCGACGAAGTGGGGTTATCGTCGGCGCTCAGGTACTACGTCGAGGGATTTACACAACGTAGCAACATCGACGTGCATTTTGAGATTCCCGATGATTTTGGCCGGCTCTCTCAGGATATGGAAGTGGCTATCTTTCGCTTTGTCCAGGAGTGCCTCACGAATATTCACCGGCATTCGGGAAGCCCGGTCGCGAATGTGCGTATCGCCCGCTTGCAGGGTCAGGTCCGTGTCGAAGTTGAAGACCGCGGTCGCGGCATACCTTTGGAGAAACGAAAGGCAATGGATTCCGTGGGTATGCCGGGGGTCGGTATTCGCGGGATGAGAGAAAGAATTCGACAGCTCGGCGGGCAATTGGAAATCGACTCCGGCGGGAATGTAAAAGGAACCCTAATGATCGCCCAATTTCCAGTGATCCAACCATCCGCGTCCGCCGCGGCGTAATTTTTCCATCAGTTGATCGAGGGCTGCTATGCGATCGCCCGATGCTCGCCAACGCTTATGATATTGTTGCGCACAGCGTACATCACCAGCTCACTTACATTATGCAAGCCAAGTTTTCGCATCAGGTTGCTACGGTGGGTCTCCGCCGTCTTCACGCTAAGGTGCAGGGTCGCAGCTACTTCTTTCGTGGTCTGGCCTTCCGCTAGCAACTGCAAAACCTCGCGCTCACGTGGGGTTAGGGCGGGAAGCCCGTAATCGCCTTCCGGTGCATTTCCGCGGTGTAGAAAACGCGTCAGCACCATCTCGCCCACTCGCGAGTTGAAGTACGTGCGATCATGAAGAAGAGCGTCCACGGCAGAGACGACCTCTTTCGCTGCATCTGATTTCAAAAGGAAGCCGCGCGCTCCAGCTTTCAACACTTCTTGCACCATCTGCTCGGCATCGCTGATGGTGAGAACGAGAATTCTCTGTCGAGGATCGGCCCGCAAAATCTGGCGGGCCGCTTCCAATCCGTTGAGACGCGGCATCCCGATATCGAGAATGACGATATCGGGTTTCATCTCTGCCGTCTTCTCGACTGCTTGGCGCCCGTCCGCCACTTCGCAACAGACTTCCCATCCAGGATGGGACCCGAGAAGAGCACAAACCCCTTTTCGAACCACTTCGTGATCGTCTGCTACCAAGATTCGCACGCCGGGCATAAATTACCTCCGCAAAATCCTTTGTCTTCACAGTGACGATACATCATGCCAATGCAACAGTTCGACAACCGTCTCCTATAGATGATTTTCGTCAGGAGGCGAAGCAACGAAATACGGGCATCTTTTTTTCAAATTCGTGCAAGCGATCTACGAATGTGCAAACCGTATGCCAAACATAAGTGGAAGATCCGACCGGACACTTTCACCGTAAGTAGCCCAGAATTTACATCCCCACTGTGTAGCTTTGGCGACGCACGCGTGGACAGCCGCCGATCACATAGATTAGTACCATACTGGATCGAATCCGTCGCAACGAGCCTGGCTGATTTCCACAGATTACCAGATGGTTATCCAGCGACAACCGTATTTCAACCTGTCTGGTAAATGGGCATTATGACTGTGGTAAGCCCTCCCTGCGGGGTCAGGTCGCCAAATTTAAAAGCGGAGCCAAGTGCATGAACGCCCCCGTGTTTCGAACTGAACAAATGCCATGGAAAGGCTCCTACATTGCTGCTTTGTTTCAGGATGACCCGACTAAGATTCCGGTACTTATTGCGCGAGCCGAGTCTGAGATCACAGAGCGAGCACGTTCGCTTTACGAAGACCCGGTAGACAATGCACCGGAGTTGAGGGCATTGAATAATGCCTTGCGTATGCTTCAGGTTCTCAAGAGCTGCGTAAAGAAGGCGGCTCTCGATAAGAAGCCGGCATCGCCTGAAAGCATCATCCCGAACATTGTTTCTGATTCCTCGCGGCCCATCGGCATCTCTGCCTGATCGCTCCAGAGTCGAATAATCTACACGATCAATGAGGGTATCGTGGATTCAATTGGGGTATGCGGTCGCCCGACGCGGGGAAAGTGACGCCTCGATTTGTTGCGTGGCTGCGACTTTGAAAAATCAACTCGCGCCGTTGTTATTAGGGTCCCCGGGCTTCCGCTCCGGCATTCTCTCGGAAACTCCCGGCGCGGAGCCAAAAGCCTGCACAATGTTGTTGCGCACGGCGTAAAGGACAAGTTCGCTGACTGAGTGCAATCCGAGCTTGCCCATAATGTTGCTGCGATGCGTTTCCGCGGTCTTCACGCTTAGGTTCAGGATGGCGGCGACGTCTTTTGTGCTTTTTCCTTCCGCTAACAGCTGTGTAACCTGGCGCTCCCGCGGAGTAAGGGTCTCTTTTTCCAGGGGCCTTCGGTTGCCGCGGAGATCTTTTCCCAGCACAGATTGCTTTATCCGCGCCGTGAAATAGGTAGAGTTCTGCTGAATTGCCTCTACCGCAACCATCAATTCACGTGCCGCGTCTGATTTCAGAATCAACCCTTTCGCTCCGATTTGGATCGCGGCTTTCGCGGCATGGTCGGTATCGTAAACCGTCAGAAAAAGAATCTTCATTTTTGGGTGATCCCGAAAGATTTGCCTGGCGGCATCCAAACCATTGAGGCCTGGCATGCCAATGTCCAGCGCTACCAGGTCGGGTTTGAACGTCTCAACCTTCTTGATGGTGTCCAATCCGTCGGTCGCCTCGGCGCAAACCTCCCACCCTGGATGCGATTCGAGCATCGACCGGAGCCCCTTGCGAACGATCTCGTGGTCGTCTGCAATCAGAATGCGAAAATTAGGCATTCTTGAACCTCCCCATGTTTCGCATAGCGGTCAGCACAAGGCCCACAAGGCCGTCTTCTTCGCTTGTACCTTCAACCAAGGCTGGAGTACATACCGACAAAGCGGTACTCAGCTGCCGTAAAAAGCTGCATTTTTCTTGGAGGCTGCGGCAATACTTGATGGCATAAAGGCGGCCCCACATAGTGAGGGTGTTTAACCAGATCGCATCTAAAAGCGAGTCGGTGGTAAACTCCTGCTTTCTTTGGGTATGCGATTTCCTGGCAATTTGCCTCGAATGCGATCCGAGGCATGAGGAATGGCGAGGGGAAGCGCAATATTTTGCGCCCGGCCAGGGATTTATGCTTGAAAATACAGACTCGTGAGGTAATGACTGTATAGTCAGGGCTTCCTGGGGGGAATAGTCTATCTGCGGTTCGAATAGTGCGCATCATTCAACAACTGGGACAGACAGATACGATTTACTTTGCGTGCCCCCCTGTAACGAATTCGCAGTCCAAGCCGAGTCGAGAGATGGATGATGGAAGAGAGCCGAGGACTGTAGTTCGGGTATTGCTGGTCGACGATCACGATGTGGCGCGCAGAGGTATTCGCTCTGTGCTGGCGGGTAATCCTGACCTTGAAGTAGTAGGCGAGACTGCCGACGGCGAAGACGCGGTAAGGAAAGCGAAGGATCTTCACCCCGATATCATCCTGCTCGACATCAGCCTCCCAGGAATCAGTGGAATCGATGCAGCTAAAAGCATCCACAAGATTTCCCCGGAGTCGCGCATCATTTTCGTCAGCCAACACGATTCGGTGAGAATTGCGAAGGATGCGCTCAGTGTCGGAGCCGCTGGCTATGTCGTCAAGTCTGACGCGGGACGGGATCTGCTCGCAGCCATCGATGCCGCTCAGGGCGGCCGAACCTTCGTGAGCCGCACCTTGGTCGCCCGCGGCTGGACTAACGATTGAGAGGCAGACGAGTGACGAACTGCAATAGGAACTGCCACCGCATTAATTCTCAATAAATTCTCGCCGCGTTCGATTCTTTTCTCTGCGATACAGGAAACACTGTAGGGTGTCATACCCGCCAATTATGTGAGAATCCCCTAGGCACGTGGTTCCTCGGGAACTTCCCTGAGTGCGTTTTGATTCGTCAATTCATGCGCACTGGGTCTGCCTAGCAAAATGTAGCCTTCCCTCTGTCTGCGTACTCTTCGCGCCTGCGATGAACGAAGGCCGTTCGCGGAGACTGTAGGAGACTTACGATCGGGTAATCGGTTCAGGAGAAATCATGAAGAAAGGTAATCGCAACGCAGTGGCTGAGCTCGCGGAGGGCGGGCAGATGCTGGGGATTGAAAAAGGTAATGGTCACGCAGCGGTAGAGACTCCTGAACTCGTTGCGATTCTCGAGAACCTGCAAACCATGCGCGACGGCGACTTTTCTGCCCGTCTGCCTGGCTCTTGGGTTGGATTACCCGGCAAAATCGCCGATACATTCAACGAAATCGTGGCTGCCAATCAGCAAATGGCGCACGAACTGAAAAGAATTGGACAGGTTATTGGCAAGGAAGGTAAGACACGAGAGCGAACCCGCTTTAATGAGTCGCGCGGAGCCTGGGGCGAAATGGAAGTGTCGATCAACACCCTGGTTGATGACCTGCTTCGTCCCACGACGGAAGTTACGCGTGCCATCGCCGCAGTAGCACAAGGCAATTTAACGCAAACCGTACGCCTCGATGTGGATGGACGGCCGCTCGAAGGCGAGTTTCTCCGCTCGGCGGACATCGTCAACAAAATGATTCAGCAGCTCGGCGTGTTCACCGCTGAAGTCACGCGTGTAGCACGCGAAGTCGGAACTGATGGCAAGTTAGGTGGTCAGGCGCAAGTCCCCGGCGTCGCCGGCACGTGGAAAGACCTCACCGATTCTGTCAACTCCATGGCCAGCAACCTGACGGGACAGGTACGCAACATCGCGGAAGTTGCGACCGCGGTTGCCAGCGGCGACTTGTCGCGCAAGATCACGGTCGATGTGCGCGGCGAGATTCTGCAGCTGAAAGAAGCCATCAACACCATGGTTGATCAGCTGCGTTCGTTTGCATCGGAAGTGACGCGCGTGGCCCGCGAGGTCGGCACTGACGGAAAGCTCGGCGGACAAGCCGTCGTGCCCGGCGTGGCCGGCACGTGGAAAGATCTGACTGACTCTGTCAATGCCATGGCCGGAAACCTGACGGCTCAGGTGCGCAACATTGCCGAGGTCACAACAGCCGTCGCTCGCGGCGATCTGTCGCGAAAGATCACGGTCGACGTGAAAGGCGAGATTCTCGAGCTCAAAGACACTATCAACACGATGGTCGATCAATTGAATGCCTTCGCCGGCGAAGTGACGCGTGTGGCGCGCGAGGTCGGTACGGAAGGAAAACTCGGCGGCCAGGCGCAGGTACCGGGCGTCGGCGGCACATGGAAGGACCTTACCGACAACGTGAACTTCATGGCCAGCAACCTCACCGGCCAGGTGCGAAACATTGCCGAAGTGGCGACCGCCATTGCCAGCGGCGACCTTTCCCGCAAAATCACCGTCGACGTACGCGGCGAGATTCTGCAGCTTAAAGAAACGCTCAACACCATGGTCGATCAGCTCAACCGGTTCGCTGGCGAAGTGACGCGCGTGGCGCGCGAGGTCGGAACTGAAGGGCGCCTTGGCGGTCAGGCGAACGTTCCCGGTGTGGCGGGCACATGGAAAGACTTGACCGACTCTGTCAATTCGATGGCAGGAAACCTGACCGGTCAGGTCCGCAACATCGCAGAAGTCACGACCGCCGTGGCCCGTGGCGACTTGTCGCGAAAAATCACTGTCGACGTCAAGGGTGAAATTCTCGAACTGAAGAACACTATCAACGTGATGGTGGATCAGTTGAACGCGTTCGCGGGCGAAGTGACTCGCGTGGCGCGCGAAGTCGGCACGGAAGGAAAACTCGGCGGCCAGGCGCAGGTGCCGGGCGTCGGTGGCACATGGAAAGATCTTACTGACAACGTAAACTTCATGGCCAGCAACCTTACTGGCCAGGTGCGTAACATTGCCGAAGTTGCCACGGCTGTGGCTCGCGGCGACTTGTCGCGCAAAATCACCGTCGACGTAAAAGGCGAAATTCTCGAACTCAAAGACACTATCAACACCATGGTCGATCAGCTACGCGCATTCGCGTCCGAGGTCACCCGCGTGGCTCGCGAAGTCGGAACTGACGGAAAGCTGGGTGGCCAGGCCCAGGTGCCTGGCGTGGCCGGAACGTGGAAGGATTTGACCGATTCGGTCAACTCAATGGCTAGCAACTTGACCGGCCAGGTACGCAACATCGCCGAAGTTTCAACGGCGATTGCCAGCGGAAATCTCTCCAAGAAAATTACGGTCAACGTCAGCGGCGAGATTCTGCTGCTGAAAGAAACCATCAACACGATGGTGGATCAGCTCAACGCATTCGCGGGCGAAGTGACGCGCGTAGCGCGCGAAGTCGGGACCGAAGGACGACTCGGCGGCCAGGCGAACGTCCCTGGCGTCGCAGGAACCTGGAAAGACTTGACCGACTCAGTCAATTCAATGGCCGGTAACCTGACTGCTCAAGTCCGAAACATTGCGGAAGTAACAACAGCTGTGGCCCGCGGCGACTTGTCGCGCAAAATCACCGTCGACGTAAAAGGCGAGATTCTCGAACTCAAGAACACCATCAACACCATGGTGGACCAACTCAACGCATTCGCGGGAGAAGTAACACGCGTGGCTCGCGAAGTTGGCACGGAAGGAAAACTCGGCGGCCAGGCGCAGGTGCCCGGCGTCGGTGGAACCTGGAAAGACCTCACCGATAACGTCAATTTCATGGCCAGCAACCTGACTGGCCAGGTGCGAAATATCGCCGAGGTCGCTACGGCTATTGCCAACGGTGATTTGTCAAAAAAGATCACCGTAGACGTGCGAGGCGAAATTCTGCAGCTCAAGGAAACTCTCAACACGATGGTCGAGCAGCTCCGCTCATTCGCGGCCGAAGTAACCCGCGTGGCCCGCGAGGTAGGTAGCGAAGGCCGGCTCGGCGGACAGGCCAACGTGCCTGGTGTCGCTGGCACATGGAAGGACCTTACCGACTCCGTCAACGCGATGGCGGGAAACCTGACCGCTCAAGTGCGCAACATCGCCGAAGTCACGACGGCTGTGGCTCGCGGCGACCTGTCACGCAAAATCACGGTCGATGTCAAAGGCGAAATTCTTGAACTTAAGAACACCATCAACACGATGGTCGATCAGCTCAACGCGTTCGCGGCCGAAGTCACCCGCGTGGCGCGCGAAGTCGGTACCGACGGCAAACTCGGCGGCCAGGCAAAAGTTCCGGGCGTGGCCGGTACTTGGAAGGATCTCACCGACAATGTCAACGTCATGGCGGCGAACCTCACCGAGCAGGTCCGCGGAATTGTGAAGGTTGTGACCGCCGTCGCCAACGGCGAGCTCACACAAAAATTGACGGTGAACGCCAAGGGCGAAGTAGCCGCCCTGGCCGAGACCATCAACAACATGACCGACACGCTCGCGACGTTTGCCGACCAGGTTACGACAGTCGCCCGCGAAGTGGGCGTCGAAGGTCGCTTGGGCGGTCAGGCAAACGTCCCGGGCGCGGCCGGTACGTGGAAGGACCTTACCGGTAACGTTAACTTGCTTGCCGACAACCTGACCAACCAGGTTCGAGCCATCGCCGAAGTCGCCACCGCCGTTACGAAGGGCGACTTGACGCGATCCATTCAGGTCGAGGCGAGTGGCGAAGTCGCGGAACTCAAAGACAACATCAACACCATGATCAACAACCTGCGCCTTACCACCGAGCGCAATACGGTGCAGGACTGGCTGAAGACCAATCTCGCGCGCGTTACCGGCATGTTGCAAGGGCAACGTGATCTGGCGACCGTAGGTCGCATGTTGCTATCTGAGCTGGCGCCGCTAGTGAATGCGCAGCAAGGCGTCATCTATCAGATGGAAACGGAAGAGTCGGCCGGTATGGTTCTACTCTCGGCTTTCGCCGCCGAAGGGCCCGACAGCCAACTACGTCGTGTCGACCTGGGCGAAGGTTTGGTCGGACAGTGCGCTTTGGAAAAGAGGCGAATGCTCATCGGCGATCTGCCTCCGAACGCTGTCCCCGTCCGGTCCGGGTTATTCGAAGCGGTACCACGCAATGTCATCGTTCTCCCAGTACTGTTCGAAGATCGTGTGAAGGCGGTCATCGAACTCGCCTCGCTGAGCACTTTCACCGCTTCCCACTTGGCGTTCCTCGAGCAGCTGACCGCCAGCATCGGCATCGTTCTCAATAGTATTGAAGCGACGATGCAGACGGAAGCATTGCTCAAGCAATCTCAACAGTTGGCTGCCGAACTGCAGACACAACAGAGAGAACTGCAGCAGACCAACGAGCAATTGGCACAAAAAGCACAACAGCTCGCTGAACAAAACGTCGAAGTCGAACGCAAGAACCAGGAAATCGAACAAGCCCGCCGTGCTCTCGAGGAGAAAGCCAAGGAACTGGCGCTCACCTCCAAGTACAAGTCCGAGTTCCTGGCCAACATGTCGCACGAGTTGCGTACGCCACTCAACAGCATTCTCGTGCTCGGCCAGCAGTTGGGCGAAAACCCAGATGGCAATCTAACCGCCAAGCAGGTCGAGTTCGCCCGCACCATTCACGGCGCCGGCACTGACTTGTTGAACCTGATCAGCGACATTCTCGACCTCTCAAAGATCGAGTCCGGGACCGTTTCGGTCGAAGCCGAAGAGATCTTCTTTGGTAGCCTGCTCGAAATGGTGGCTCGCCCGTTCCGGCACGAGGCCGATAGCCGCAAGCTGACCTTCGATGTTCAAACCCATCCCCAACTCTCACGCAGCCTGGTTACCGACTCGAAGCGCCTGCAGCAGGTTCTGAAGAACCTGTTGTCGAATGCGTTCAAGTTCACCGAAGTTGGTGGCGTGCGCCTGACCGTCTCACCCGCATTCAAAGGATGGTCGCCCGACCATCCGATTCTCGAAAGCGCAGCTTCGGTAGTAGCTTTCGAGGTATCCGACTCCGGAATTGGTATTCACCCGGAAAAGCAACGCATTATCTTCGAGGCCTTCCAGCAGGCAGATGCGGGCACCAGCCGCAAATACGGAGGAACCGGTCTCGGATTGGCTATCAGTCGCGAACTCGCCAATCTGCTCGGTGGTGAAATTCAGCTCACCAGCGTACCTGGGCAGGGAAGCACCTTCACGCTTTATCTGCCTCAGACATACGTGGGACCGAACACAGTCACGACCGCTGATAACAGGGCTCCGGCGTTGGCGCCTGCTGCTTTGACAAAAGTCGCGGATGTCGAGGCTCCCATCGAACGCATTCCCGACGACCGCGAGAACCTGCAGCCCGACGAGTCCGTGCTTCTGATTGTCGAGGATGATCCGCACTACGCTCGCATCTTGTGCGATCTTTCTCGCGACAAGGGTTTCAAGGTTCTGGTGGCCGCTCGCGGGTCTGAAGCGCTCGCTCTGGCGCGGGAATTTCATCCCACAGCCGTGTCGCTCGACGTTTTCCTGCCCGACATGCTGGGCTGGACGATTCTGAACCATCTGAAGCAGGACCCTGCCACACGCCACATTCCTGTCCAGATGCTCACTCTTGACGAAGATCGTCATCATGGACTGGCGCGAGGAGCTTTCTCCTTCGTTACCAAACCCACGAGCAGAGAAGAACTCGAAGCTGCGCTTTCAAAGATCAAGGAATTTTCGGCGCCACGCCGCAAGCATCTGCTCGTGGTAGAAGACAATCCCGCCGAACAACTCAGCATTCGCGAGTTGCTGGGCTCCGACGACATTGACGTCACGACAGTCTCTTCAGGCGAAGAGTCTCTCCGGATCGTGCAGGAGCAGACCTTTGACTGCGCCGTGCTCGATCTGCGTCTGCCCGACATGACCGGCTTCGAGGTCCTGGAGCGCTTCCGCGACATGCCGTCGCTCCGCGATTTGCCCGTCGTCGTCTTCACGGGACGGGAATTGTCTCCCGAAGAAGACGCTCACCTGCATACGCTGGCGCGCAGCGTGGTGGTCAAGGGAGTCGAATCGCCCGAGCGGCTGCTCGACGAAACGTCTCTGTTCTTGCATCGCGTGGTTGTCGATCTTCCGATCGAAAAACAAAAGATGCTCGAGCGGCTGCACAGCTCCGACGATGCCCTTATCGGCAAGAAGGTGCTGGTGGTGGATGATGACGTGCGGAATATTTTTGCTCTCAGCAGCGTCTTGGAGCGACGCGGGATGAGCGTCCTGACGGCAGGAACCGGCCGCCAGGCGATCGAATTGCTGGAGTCGACTCCTGACGTGGCCATCGCCCTGATGGACATCATGATGCCCGAGATGGATGGCTACGAAACCATGCAGGTCATCCGCCAAAAGAGTGCCCTTCGCCGGCTGCCGATCATCGCGCTCACGGCAAAGGCCATGAAAGGCGATCGTGAGAAGTGTCTGGAAGCGGGTGCGTCGGAGTATCTGGCAAAGCCGGTGAATACTGAACAACTTTTGTCGGCACTCAGAACGTGGTTACACCGGTGAAAGATCGCACACCTTGCTGAGAAGAAATTTCCGAACCATGCGGGGCTGAGGGAGGGGCATGAACGAGAAAGAGAAAGTCAACATCCTCATGGTTGATGATCAGCCTTCCAAGCTACTCACCTACGAGGTGATGTTGGCGGAACTGGGAGAGAATCTACTCAAAGCCAACTCGGGCAGGGAAGCGCTGGAGATTCTGCTGAAGAACGATGTCGCCGTCGTGTTGACTGATGTCAGCATGCCGGACATTGATGGTTTCGAGTTAGCCGGACTTATCCGGCAGCATCCGCGTTTTCAGCAGCTGGCGATCATTTTCATCTCCGCGATTCACTTAACCGATCTCGATCGTTTGAAGGGTTATCAGCGAGGTGCAGCCGACTATGTTTCGGTGCCGGTAGTTCCCGAATTATTGCGGGCCAAGGTAAGCGTGTTCGCCGAACTGCACCGCCGTGCACATCTGCTGGAGGGTTTGAATCGCGAACTCCGCCGCCTGTCCAGTCGTTTGTTAACCGCGCAGGACGAAGAACGGCGCCGCTTTTCCCGTGATCTACACGATGGTATCGGACAAGAACTGGCAGCAGCCAAGATCATGCTCGACGGAATGGCCCAGCGGCCGGCCAAGGCACAAGGAAAAGCTGCCGGCGAGGTAAGTGAAATCATCGATCGCGCCATTCAGCAAGTGCGCAGCATGTCTCACCTGATGCACCCTCCATTGCTCGACGAGGGCGGCCTGTTCTCGGCGTTGCGCTGGTTCCTCGATGGCATGTCCGAACGCAGCGGCATTCAAACTTCGCTCGATCTGCAACCTTCGGAGTTCCCCCGCCTCGCGCCGCAACTCGAGCGAGGAGTATTTCGCATCATCCAGGAAGCTTTGACCAACGTGTTTCGCCATTCGGAAGCGCGCAAAGCCTCAGTGACCCTCGTTCAACGAGATAGCGGCCTCTGGGTTACCATTTGCGACGACGGCAAGGGAGTCGACGAGTTAACCTCACAGCTCCGTCCCGGAAGCATTGGCATCGGCATCGGCGGCATGCGAGAGCGCGCTCGCGAACTGGGTGGAGAACTGCGCGTGCGAAATGCCTCTCCCGGCACAGTCGTGGAAGTCGTTATTCCTTCGATTGTGGCGGCTCCGCAACCAACCTTTGCGACGGCGTAAATATGGGGTCGAAGAATTGTGAAGTTGTTCGCCAAATTCCCAAGAGGCGTGGAAGGCTCGCGCTGATGCGTACTTACTGTAGGCAACCAAACCAGAATACAGGATTGACCTTATTCCGTTTCTGCGACATCGCGCCTACTTTAGTAACTTGCAGTAACCGGTTGCACGATCGGAATTTCCAATTTAATAACCCAAAAGTCGTTCGTGGGAGGCCCTATGCCGTTTCGAATCCTCTTAGCAGACGATCACGAAGTAGTGAGGAAAGGTTTGTGTGCTCTTCTCCGTGCTCAGCCGGATTGGGAGGTTTGCGGTGAGGCCGGCAACGGGCGCGAAGCGGTGGAAAAAACCCTCAAGCTGAAGCCCGAGGTCGTGATCCTCGATATCGGTATGCCTAGCCTCAACGGTCTCGAAGCCACGAGGCAGATTCTGAAGGCTTATCCGCAGGTCAAAATCCTGATTCTTACATTGCACGACTCCGATCAGGTCGTGCAGGAAGTTCTGAACGCCGGGGCTCGTGGATTCCTTCTCAAGACCGATGCCGCGCGCGACCTGGTGGCTGCTGTAGAAGCCCTGCGCCGCGACAAGATCTATTTCACCCCGAAAGTTGCTTCAATGGTTCTCGAAGGCTATTTGCGCCGCGACACTCAACCACAACAGCAACCGCCAAGTCGCGGACGCCTGACGCCAAGAGAACGTGAGATCGTGCAGCTCCTCGCTGAGGGCAAGAGTTCGAAGGAGGTCGCTGTCGCATTAGGTCTGAGCTTGAAGACCGCGGAGACGCATCGCTCTAACATCATGCGCAAACTGGAACTCCACTCGGTGAGCGATCTTGTGCTCTATGCCGTTCGCAACAACATCGTGCACGTGGTCCAGCCGGCGATCTGATGGAACTCGAATCTCAGGGTGTCCTCCGGATTCGGACCCTTTCTGAATTACCCGGCGGATGGTAAGTCGTCCCACTTGGAGCGCAGAGTGGTTAGAACTTTGGGGGCTCTCTAGTAGCTACGGACGCTGCACCCGATGAACTAGCTCGTTGCAGGTGAATCCTTCGCCCGGTGCCTGCACCCTTCCCCTTCATCGGACTCGGTACAAGGGCCCCCTTTGGCGACTCATGGTTCTCGAAGACAAGTACCAGCACGTCGGAAGTCGGAAAGTACTCAATTCCACTACTACTACTCATGAATCCGACCATGTTCGCTGTGCCCCCAATAAATTTTCCTTCCACATGCCGGCCATTTCTCAATTGGATGGAATCGGAAGCTGCCAACCCGACGCATAACGCCACAAAAAGCAAGCTTTTCCCCAACAATTGCAACGTCCTCATGAATTCCAGAACTCCATGCGCTAATCGCTCCGGACAATTTATTAATCCGCCGCCTGGAAGCGGTCCATCGAGGTGCGGCTGTATTTTCGAATCCTTCGGTAGCTATGAGAGGGCGGGGGGCAAGTGCCGTTTTCTCTTGTTTCGCCGACACCTGCCCGCAAGGTGGGTTTCACTGGAGAACATCGTAGGTGAGACTAAGCATAGGCAGCACTCGACGAAGCAACAATCCTGCCTCCCCTGTAGATCGCATTCGATGTTTCTGTAGGAGCGAATTTCTCATTGTGAACGAGTATTTTTGTAGGTACGAGCGATTCACACACGGCAGCGCTAAGTTTGTGTCGCCACACGTGTTTCCACCCTCGCGTCGTTTCTTCCTCCAAGGTTTTACAGGAATGAACTACAGCCCGTACGCGGATGACCGGATGGAACATTCATTGTCCACGTTTTACTGTGCAACTCGTGAATGTAAGAAATCCAACTTCCATTCCCGACGGAAAGGGGACCCCGGTGAAAAACGAAACGAATCCCGCGACGCAAAGGCAGTCTGATATGGAACTGGTCCGATTGGCCCAGCAAGGTGATGCCGACGCATTCGCCGCGCTGTTCAATGCTAATAAAGCCAAGGTCTATTCTCTTTGCCTGCGGATGACCAGCAACACCGCTGAGGCAGAAGACTTGACTCAGGTCGCGTTCCTGCAGGTATTTCGGAAGCTGGGTACGTTCCGTGGCGATTCCACGCTTTCTACATGGCTCTACCGGGTTGCCGTCAATACCGTTTTGATGCACTTTCGGAAAAAGGGAATGCGGCAGCTGTCACTCGACGAACCCATCAGCCCGTCAGCGGATGCGCCCAAGCGCGAGCCAGGCAAGCTCGACGATCGGCTATCGGGCTGCGTGGACAGAATTGCACTGACGCGCGCCATGAGAGAGCTTCCCCTGGGCTATCGAACGATTTTTGTGATGCACGAGGTGCAGGGCTACGAACATCACGAGATCGCCCGCCTCCTGCGTTGCTCCGTCGGCACCTCGAAATCACAATTACACAAGGCGAAGGCCAGGATGCGCGAATTGCTGAAGCTCAAAGCACTGCGGAGGCCACAAACCGCAGAAGAAAAGGTTCCTGCAGCCGCCAAGGCTCGCCAGCCCGAGTCTGTTCCACTGCGATCATTCGAGTCCAATGGGTGGGGTCAACTCAGCGAGGCTGAGGCAGCATAGAGCCGCCGCCTCGGAAATGGGTTTTAAAAGGTGACCGGAAAACGAGAGGTGGCAAACCTGCCGCTCCTCGCTTTCCGGGCAGCCGTAGCAAGGTAGCGCGTTCACCACAATTCCGCATCACGGAGCGCTAACTCCAGCTCGAGACAGTCTTTCACTCAAGCACTGCGGATACCACGATGGCCCACGCCGCGCTGCTGGTCTACTTCTACTGCAGCGGCGTTACGGTCGTGTCACAGGTCGTGATGGCTGTCGGTGCGGTCCGGGGCACCGCATCCGCAAATGAGCAGAAAAACTTGACCCCAGTCTGGTTCGGCGTTATGGGCGAGGCAATGATCTGATAGCTCGAGGCCGGTGTTCCGGTAACCCCGGAGAGCGTAAAAGTATAGCCGCTCTTTGTTCCCGAAGCGAGCTGGCTATCAATCAGGCAGGCGCTTGCGGAACTCGGAGGTGCACAATTTGTACCTCCCAACTCCCCGAGGGTATTCGCGAACCCGACCGTCGGATACGCAGAGTTGTACGAGATTTGGGCCGTATTGATGGTGCGCACCGCGGCTACCGCCGATGCTTCATTAGCCGACATGCGGGCTCGCAACAAGTTCGGAATCGCGATAGATGCAATGATCAAAATGATGGCGACGACGATCAGCAACTCAATCAGTGAAAATCCCTTTTGCCTGCGCATGGAAAACAACCTCCAGGTTTGACTTCAGTACTTTAGAACGGCCAGATCGCCACGCCTTGCAGTCTTAGTCTACGCCACGACCGA
Organism: Terriglobales bacterium; assembly: GCA_035508395.1. Lineage (GTDB taxonomy): Bacteria > Acidobacteriota > Terriglobia > Terriglobales > Acidobacteriaceae > Acidiflorens. The sequence continues at coordinate 53,974 of DATJNC010000078.1, forward strand.
GAGGAAGCAAAACCCGCTGCCGCGCCCGGGTCCAGCCCATGCAATTGAATAAACCACCTTGGGGAAGGCACGCCGAAGACACCCTGTTCGACGCTCTCTTCCCAATTACTTCTTCATGGAAACGGCTACAAGTCTCCAGGTGCATTAATCTTATTAGCCTAACCCTTTTGGCTAGATGGACCGGCCGGACGGCTTTGCTTCCTAACCAAAAGAGGCATTGACGGCCAGCTGATTGTGAGTTTAGATGGACCCCGGAAAGCCTATTTGTACCTTGCTTTTAGCGGGTGGGCACCGAAAATCAATACCCTCGGGAATATGACAATTATGAGACTGTTCTTCGCTGTAGCCTCCGCGATGGCTTTTTCCGCCGTCGCTTATGCGCAGACCGCGCCACCGGCCAAGGTTAGTCCCGCGGACGCCAAAAGCCATGTTGGCGAGACCGCGACAGTGTGCGGGAAGGTAGTCGACACCAAGGTTCCGAAATACGGAATCGCGGGTCACGGCAAGCCAGTCACTTTTGATCTGGATCAGCCAGAACCCAATCCGATCTTCTATTTCGTTGCTTTTGGAACGCCACCTGCCGGCCCGGAAGAGGTCATCGCCGCCTACAAAGATAAGCGCGTTTGCGTGACCGGAAAGATCGGCCAAATGCCCAGCGGCGGAGCGCCCTTCATCATGGCGGCCGATCGCTCACAGATTAAGCCTGACGATTCGAAGAAATAGCTGCCTCCTATCCCCGGAGGCGCGGTGAAGAGCAGGTCCATGGTTTGTCAACCTGGGTCCTGCTTTTTGTTTGATTGCTGTCCTCTCCCGGCATGACACTACACATGATTCAGTCCAAGGAAGGATTCAACGAATGAAAAATCTTCTTATCACCTTCATCTTATGTGGGGCTGGGACTGGATTGTCAGCGCAGACGATCCTCCAGCAATTTGCGGCAATTAGCGCCGGTTCTGGCACCGTCTCAGACATGGATCTTCCTAACCCTACCGCCGAGGGCAGCGTTATCATTGCATCGCCAATGCAACTGTCTCCAGACGTGAAACTCGAGAGCATCACTGACAACGCTCCAGGAGGAGGCAACACCTACAAGCCGGTGCCAGGCGCCATGTCTTTCTGCGCGAAAAAGGCGCTTGAAATCTGGTATTGCGAGAATTGCAAGGGTGGAGTGACCGAACTCAAATTTCACCTCACCGGCCACGTGAGGGCAAGCATCAACGGCTTCATGGAGGTGTCTGGTCTGGCTGTGCCTGCCAAACTCGATGGCAATGGCGTCAGTCTAAACGATGGCGTCGCGACCAGCGCAGGTTCGTTCGTTGGCCCCAATCTGAAGACTTCGGCGAAGGACTTCGTGATTGCCCGTTATTTCGTGGATCCTCCGATACCTACCGGCGTCACGCCAGCCGCCTGGACCTACAAGTCAACCTATGTTTATGGTCTGAACCTGGCGCCCGGAAGTTATCAACCGACACTGACTGGGGGGAAGGCTAATGGCAGCTTTTGCATGAGCATGGCCGCCTTTAAGGTCGCGGATTCAGCTCCTGCCGCAAAAGCGAACTGATCTCAAGCTTCGGTTGAGCTGCTGTTCTTCAGAGCGCTGCGCGCGGGCTCCTTTATTTATTGTTTGCCATCGCTCTTCGAAGGTACCAGCGCCACGCTCTGCTTCCGTGTTCCCGACGTCGCACCCAGTTCTTCCATGACCGTCTCTCGCAGCTTGGAGTATCCGATGGCTCCGCTCATGAAATGCCCGTTGATGAAGAAGCTCGGCGTGCCTTGCAACCCAAGACGAAGGCCTTCCTGTGAATCCTTCTTCACCACAGCAGCTTCCACTCCGCTGTCCAGACATTGATCAAATTTCGCCGTATCCAGCTTGAGCGTCTTTGCCTGTTCTTTTAAGTCGGAAGCCTGGAGCCGCTTCGTTTGAAACAGCGCATCATGATATTCCCAGAATTTGCCTTGCTCACCCGCGCAGCGCGCTGCTTCAGCGGCCTTGGCTGCAAGCGGATGCATCGGTAGTGGGAAGTCCTTGTAGACCAAAGACACCTGATTGCCAAATTGATCCCGCAGCTTGACCAGATCGGGAGATACCTTCTGGCAGTACGGGCACTCGTAGTCCGCGAATTCGATGATTTGAACGGGAGCCTTCTCCGATCCCAGCCGCGGTGCGTCGGCAACGTCGACCTGCGCGCTTGGCTGGCTGAGTTCGACCACTACCCCATATTGTGATCTGAGGTCGGCTAGATAGGCGTCCTTTGCCTTTTTTGCACGTAGCGAATGTACCGTATCGATAATGTGAGGCCGAGCCGATTCATAAGATTCGTCCGTCTGCACACCCTCGTAGTAGAAGCGCAATTGGTCTTCGGTCGGTTCCGGAATGTTGGAAGTAATGTGATGCTTGAGCAACTCGTCAACAGTAATGCCTTCCTTCTTGGCCTGCAGCTCCAGCAAATCGTCATTGATCAGCTGCTCGAGCGCATCTCGCTCCGCAAGATAGTACTTGTACTTAGCCTGTAGGAGCTTCCCGGCTTCCTTCTGCTCCAGTTCATCGACCGTCACCTTCTGACCATCGATTTCGGCTACTACGCTCGAATTAGTTTGACCAACGGCGGGGATCGAAAGCGCGCCTAGGAACGTGCTCAGCCCTAGCGCCATCAGGGCATATTGGACCTTCATTTGGAAAACCCCTCTTTTCGGTGATCAGAATGGAAATTCAAGGGGAGGGCCCGGACGTCGGAATCCATCCCTGGCGTCCGGGATAAACCAGTCTACCCTATATCCGCCATGGCGCGGAAGGGGTAAAAGTCGCGATTCTAGATAGCGCGGCCCGAGGAATTGAACTCCTCGGGCCGCGTCTTGTGCATCAGTTCACTATCCTGCTAGCGGTTTAGAAGTCCTTGTCTTCCGGTGTGCAGGTGATTGTTCCCTGGCCAGAGCCGAGCAGACCCGCGTAGTAGCACAGGTTGTCCAGCGTCTGTTGTTCCCAGGAGCTCAGGTTCGAGTCAGCAACCGCGGTTTCGGTGGTGGCATAGGCGCCAGACGTCGCTGTCGCGCGCTGAATGTGGGTCGCGGACCCGCGCAAGCCAGCCATTGGCATTACGTTTGTCGGATCCCAGGTTGAGGACGAGATCACTTTGATCACGCCACGGCTCGGGACGCGGCCCGTGAGCGGGTTGTTGGTAAGTTCGGTCTTTACGTCTTCCGACAGAAGCCCGTCGGGAGTGATTTCGCAAGCACCACAAGCTTGCAATTCCTGGCTGTCATCAAATACATAGATGGCTGCCCAGAGATTTTTGCCGGTATCGCCGTCGTTGATGAAGCGCACTGTTCCATCCGGTGCGCCGGATGCGTTGTTGGAATAATAGGTGACGAAATACACGCTGTTGTCACCCTGGGCCAATGCATTTCCCGAGAACATCAGGGCAATGGCCACAACGGCAAACATGAACAATCCAACCCTCTTCATCTCGTACTTCCTCCTATTTGGTTACGCCGGGGGCTGGGGGGAGTGCAGCTGAATGGCGATGTTAGCCACTCTATTCGCTCAACTGGTCAAAACAAATTACCCACGTGGCTTAGTCACGCGGGCTAATTCGGAAACAAGACATATTCTCGCCCGGAGGCTTGGCAAGCACGCAACGGCAATCAAAGAGGAGACTTGGGAGATTATAGTTTCGCCTGCGAAGAGGCTATTGCTCTTGGGTTTGTTGCGGGGCGGGCGGGGGTGGAGGCGGTGGCTGCGAGTTGTCGGGCTGAACTCCAGCCTGCTGCATAGCTCTTTCTCGGAGTTCCTTGGCCTTTGCTCTCATCAGTTCGCTGATCGCGTCAGGGGTGAGAGATTCTCGATTGGGTGGCGGTGCCAGGCTCGGGTCGTATTGCGGCGGCAATGGCAATGGCTTTAAAGTCGGGTCCGGCGGAGTCCAAAAAGCAGACGTTGTGGGTGCGAGCGCCGGGGTTGGCGCACCAAGGGGTGTGCTCGTGTCCGTCCCTTGCATCGACAGCAGGACCTCGGCCGGTTCGTTGGGATGTATTGCCGAATTGACAATGATGAAATTGAAGTGAGAGCCGTTTAGCAACTGCGTAAGCACATCGTTCGGATGTCCCGGGCCAACATGTTCGACAATGCGTTCCTCACCACTGCCGGGCGGAACGTCGATCACCGCTCCCATTTTCTTTGCCACGAGTTTGAGCACTTCAGCCAGCGTCGTATTCTCCGCGTCAATCCTGAGTTCACCGTCACGGTATGTGACGACTGTTCCGGCTGGCATTGATGAGATTGTGGCCGTGGATGTGTTCGTCGCCGGGATCGTTGCAGAAGGATTCGTTCCCGAGGTGGTTGTGCCGGAAACGTGGCTTACCGATGGCGCCGTTTGAACAATGGCTGGCATCTGCGGATTTGTGTTCGTTATGCCGATGCTTGCCATCTGTCTGGGCGCAACCGGAGCAACGACCGTCGCGGAAGTCGGCGGCCTTACTTCCGGCTGCGCGGGGACAGGGATGTTAACCACAGACGCTGGTGCAGGCTTCGTCTCAGCTTTTAGCGTCGCGATAGTTGTCGACGGTGCCGCAGGCGCAACCGCAAAACTCACTGTTGGTTGAACAGTCGGCTGCACTGGGGATAGCGTCGAAACTGGTGGCGCCTTTGCAATTTGAGCGGCATTAGCCGGACTTGGCAAAGGCCGCAAATCGGCGACTTGATTGTGCGTCGCGGCAGTTGTGGTTGTTGCAGGCGCCGCGATCTTATCAGCCATCCTTGCCGTGGCGGATGATGATGATGTAACCGGCGCGGATGAGGAAGCGACAACCTTCGAGGGCGCCGCCTGGCCTGGCGTCGTGGACTCCGACTTTTTCGGAACCGTCAAGTTTGAAACGTTTGAAGGCAAATCAAGCAAGATCATCCCCTCGTCCGAATGCCGTCTCTTTCCTTTGACTACGGGTGCGGCTGCCACGGCGTCGGGCACCGGCGGCATCTGCTGACGAGCGGAGTTGCTTGATGGCTTTACATCGGGTGTTGCCGCCACGGCACTTGGCAAAGGCAACAATCCGGTAGTCACTGCTGTAGGTGCATGCGCCTCTACTTTGGGTGCGGCGGCGATCACATTGGGAGTCGGTGCCGGAGCGCTCTGCCGAACTGAACTGTTCGCAATTGCCGGCGCGGGAGCCACTGCTTGATTCTCGCGTTGATTCGCTGCTACCGAATAATTCGGCGTTGCGCTTACCCGCTCAACCAGCGGAGTCGCTGACGCGGGCTTCGTGTCCGAGACCTGAACCCCGGAGACCTGCACCCCCGATGCTGGAACGGAATTCGGAACCGGCGCAGCTCCCGGCACAATCTCTACCCGCGTCATTACAGAAAAATTCGGATCCGAGATGACTACACCTTCGAGAGTGATTTCCAATGAATGCGACAAAGAAGCAGGCGGCGTGTAATTTCCGTCAGCATCAATATTGCCGCACGCCAGGCCCGCGCAATGCAGTCCCGAGATATTCCAATGTACGGCCACAGGATTTCCCTGCGCATCAGTTACCCCAAAATGCTGCGTCTGATTCGGCGCCATGCTCACGCTGCTGGGAACAATCGTGAATCGATGTGGGATGGTACGCGCCGAGCGGCCGCTGACGAGTTTCTGCGTTAACTCTGGTGTCGACGCTTGGACTTGTTTTATTCCCCCGCTGAACAAGAGGAGAAACATCAAGAAGGACGGTCCGAGTTTGGCCCGACGAAGCATCGCGAAGAAAGAACGCTCTCGCAAAGCGAACTTGCGCGTTTCCCGCGCTACTGTCGCAAGCATGAGCGTAGCCGCCTCCTTGATCGCAGTTCAGGGTCGCGTAAATCCCAATGCAACAATCTCAGCGAATATGCGCCGGCGCAACGGCCTGTTAGGGGAGGTCAGATTCGCGAGTCGACGCACGTGCGGGGACCTCAAGAGCGACGTGACTCCGCGCATATAGTCTACAACTGTTCACCTCATTTGGGCAGCAAATTTTCCAGCGCAATAGTGTGGAAACCCTTGCAGGACAGCCAAAGTGCCTCGTTACAAAGTGCTTAGGGGATTGCTGTCAGGCTTACCGCTTGGTCCATGGGGTCCGCAACCGTCTAGGCCTGGCAAGAAGATTCAACATCTGCATGTTAAAAACTTTTCACCCCGGACTAATCCGCTCGCCTAGTCGGAGCCTTAGTTCTTACGCAGTACTCCAGAATTTTGAAAGTTTCGCGGAAGTCCTATTGACATTAGTAGTTTTCGCCATAATACTTAGGTCGGCTGTTGCAGGGCCTCAGCTTTTTGGGCTAGCACGGCTCCTCCCCCTAAAGGCCGCATTTTCGGGTCAATCCAGCTTGTCCCCGCGCCAGTCGAATTTCTCTTGGACGGGGCAGGTTGTTTAGCGTTTCGGGGAGATTACCGTGTCCATGGCTCCTGGCAACAGCGGCTTCATGCTGCTGGATGCTGAGTTAAATCTCATGGCGTCGAACGACGCCGCTCTTCAAATACTCTGTTTTCCCGGCGAGGTAAGCCGGATCAAACAACCCAAGATCTTTCTTGCCGACCGCGTTCGCACCGCTCTCGTTGATCATCAACATCGCGACCGCAAGCTTTTCGTCAAGGAAGTCCAATCAGGAAAACGTCGCTACATCTGTAAAAGCTTCCTGGTGAATTGCAATGGCCAGGCTTCTCCCCAGCCGGCTTTTGCATTGCTGCTCGAGCGTGGCGCCGCCGGCAGCATGACCTCGCGAGAGCTATCCGAACGCTACGCATTAACGCAAAGAGAATGCGAAACGGTCGAGTATCTCTTGCAGGGGCTAACCAGCAAAGAGATCGCGGCGCGCATGAAAATTAGTCCCAATACCGTAAAGGCTTTCCTCCGATTGGTCATGGTAAAGATGAAGGTTTCCACTCGCTCCGGAATCGCCGGCAAAATAACCGGTTCCCGATCTGCCTCCTAACGCCTTCCCCCTCAGCGAATTAGCCAGCTTGAATTAGTCCGATTGAGCGATTTACCCGTTCCTCATGTTGGGGCATGATCGAGCCCTGTGAACTATCTTTCCGATCGCGAACGGCGCCAATTCGCCCGCTTTCCGCAAGTGCTCGACGTACATGCCCGATGCTTGTTGTCCGCGACGGCGACCCCAAGCGGAGCGACGAAAGAGTTCGATGGCCGAATCCATAATTTGAGCAATGGTGGCGTGTGCATCCTCAGCTCATTTCCCCTGCAACCATCGATGTTCATCTGTTGTAATTTCCCCATTTCCGATGCGCCCGTTGCGGTGCCCACATTTATGCAAGTTCGGTGGAGCGTCAAACAGGGCCAAAAGTCCCCCAACTATATTAGCGGCTTGCAGTTCGTCGCCTAGGAACCCACCTCGTCTCAAGCTTTGATGGAAGCAGGACAGGCACCTATTGAACTAGCCCAAATGGGTTAGTTCGAACAGTCGATTGGCGACGCGTAAGCCGACCAGTATAGTTCTGTTGGATTAGTCAGCTGGATGTAAGACGGAAGACTGAACTGATATGTTAGTCTTCCAACAAATCGCCCTCCCTTCCTGAACTCCAGCCACCCTTATGAGACATTCAAAGTTGGTTCGCGCATTCACTGCGTTTTGCGCGCTTTCGTGTATCTCCATTTTGTGGGGTTGCGGCGCATCATCCCAAACAAAACTAACGCAAATCGCAGTCTCGCCCGCGAACCAATCCATCGCGAAGGGCGACACAGTTCAGTTCGGTGCGGTAGGAACCTACAGTGACGGCAGCACGCAAACGCTGACTGATACCGTGACCTGGGGGACATCTTCATCATCCGTTGCCACGGTCAACGCCCAAGGCCAGCTTCTGGGAATGAGCCAGGGATCCACCCAAGTGACCGCTGCCTATCAGGGCCTCACCGGCAGCACGACCGTTACAGTGGGCGCGCCAGCATTGGTCGGAATCGTAGTCAGCCCGAACCCGTCGTCGCTACCGCTCGGTGAATCCGAGCAACTGAATGCCGTCGGCAAGTATTCCGATGGGAGCACGCAGGACCTGACCCAATCGGTCACATGGGGCACTGCCAGCACAGGAATTGCCTCGATTAGCGCCACCGGACTCGTTAGCGGTCTCACCGCAGGTAGCACGGGAATCACTGCGAGCTCCGGAAATATCGAAGGGACGGCTTTGCTCACGGTTGGATCCGCAGTTCTCATGTCGATCGCCGTGACACCCGGAAATCCATCGGTCGCCGCTGGTGACACCCAGCAATTCACCGCCATTGGAACCTACAGCGACGGAAGCACTCAGAATCTGACAACACTGGTGACATGGAGTTCGCCCGCTCCTGGCGTCGCCACGATAACCTCCGCCGGCTTGGCGACCGGCGTGGGAGTTGGAACGACCTCAATTGCCGCAACGCTTGGCAGCATGAACGGCTCCGCCACACTGACCGTCTCATCTGCAGCTCTTGTGTCGATCGCGGTCACGCCAGGGAATCCTTCAATTGTGGCTGGCCTCACGCAGCAATTGACAGCCACCGGAACTTACTCCAACGGCACGACACAAAACCTCACCGGTGCCGTGACATGGACTTCAACCACTCCCGGCGTCGCAACCATTGCCTCGAGTGGCCTAGCGAAAGGTGTGATCGCCGGTACATCGATCATCACTGCAACCAGTGGGAACATTAGTGGTGCGACCTCTGTAACTGTCACCACGCCAGTCTTGGTTTCGATCGCCGTGACGCCCGGGAATCCTTCGATCTCCGCGGGCACCACACAACAATTCACCGCGACTGGAACTTACAACAATAGCGCGACTCAAGACGTAACCACCTCCGCGACCTGGGCTTCATCCGTTCCCACCGTTGCGTGGTTTGCCGATGCATCCGGCTCCTCAGCGCCTGCCACGGGTGCGTTTGCAATGGGGACGGTTACAGCGGCTGCCCTCGGAACGACCACCATCACCGCGTCCTTGAGTGGCGTAACCGGATCGACCGCGCTGACTGTTACGGCCGGATTCGTTCCTACCGGCAGCCTCAACACCGGTCGCGAATTCCATACCGCGACCTTGCTCAACAATGGAATGATCCTCATCGCCGGCGGCTTCAATGCGGGCGGAGCATTGGCCACTGCCGAACTCTACGATCCGACCGCTGGCACATTCACGCCGACCGGCAACTTGAATTTTGCTCGCGGTCAGCACACTGCGACACTTTTGCAGAATGGAAGCGTCCTGGTCGTCGGCGGAAGTAATGGCAATGGCAACGTCGCTGCCTCTGAAATCTACAATCCAGCGACCGGAACTTTCACTCTAACCGGAAGCCTGAACACCGCGCGCACCATGCACACCGCAACCATGTTGCCGAGTGGGCTTGTGCTGATTGCGGGAGGCATCGATTCCACCGGCGCGAATTCGGCCACTGCTGAGCTGTTCAACTCCTATACTGGCGCTTTTACGGTTACGGGCAGTTTGAACACGGCTCGCAGCCAGCACACGGCGACGCTCTTGAATACCGGCCTAGTGCTCATCGCAGGCGGCAATCCTACCGCTGCCCAAACCAGTGCTGAACTATTCGACCCCTCGACCGGCGCATTCACTGCCACCGGCAATCTGAACAGCGGCCGCTACGCGCACACCGCGACGCTCTTGAATGACAGCTCCGTGCTGATCGCAGGCGGCAGCAACAGCGTCGGCGCGATAGCCAATGCTGAACTCTTCAGTCCCGCGAGCGGAACCTTTGCTCCAACCGGCAGCCTCAGCACTGCTCGCTTCGAGCACACATCCACTCTGCTCAACAACAGCGCCGTTCTCGCCGCCGCGGGCGCCGGCCCAAGTGGGGTGCTCAATTCGGCCGAACTCTACAGCGCGGCATCCGCTGATTTCTCACTGACCGGCAACCTCAGCGACGCCCGCGAAGGCCACACTTCGACACTTCTCTCCAGTGGCTTGGCCCTGATCGTCGGCGGATTCAACGGCAGCGTTTACCTCAGCAGCGCTGAACTCTACGAACCTGGTCCACTCACCCCGCCCAATCTTGCGTCCATCTCTATCAGGCCGGCGAACCCGACCATTCCTCTTGGCGGCGCGCAGCCCATGATCGCCACTGGCACGTTCAGCGATGGCACCACGCAACAGCTTGCGTCGGTTACGTGGAGTTCTTCAAATCCAGCGGCCGTTAGCATCGGCAATGACTCTACCGATCCCGGTGCCGCCTACGGCGCCACCGCTAACGGCTCCGCTACCCTGACAGCGTGCGCTGGCTCGATCTGTGGCTCAACCAATGCCACCGTCGGACCCCCGGCGCTCCTTTCCATCGCAGTTACGCCCGCAAACGGAACCGTAGCTTCCGGTTTGTCCTTGCAATTCTCCGCCACCGGAACCTACACCGACGGCAGCACGCAGTCTCTCACTTCCTCTTCTACCCTGACATGGAACTCTTCGATTCCATACGTGGCGACGATCACCTCGGGAGGCCTCGCCACCGGATACGAAGAAGGCATCTCGAACATCAGCGCAACCGTCGGATCGATCACCGGAACCGCTACCATCACCGTCACCAATCCTGTCATTGTCGGGTTGACTGTAAGTCCCTCCTCGCTCTACTTGTCGGTCGGCGCCACACAAGGTCTGCTCGCGACCGCGAACATGAGCGATGGGACCACATCAGACGTGACTGAAGAAGTGTCCTGGAGCGTAAACGGGCCCCCCATCGCGACAGTCAACAACCGCGGGCAAGTGACTGCTCAGCAGAACGGTTCCGCCACCATCGTGGCGCAAAGCGGAGGCATTTCTGCATCCGCCAGCCTGACAGTTGCGCCCGTCGCCTCACTGATCATTTCTCCCTCTTCGCTCTCCATGGCGCCATCGACCAGCGCGCAATTCCACGCGATCGCAACCCTCACCGACGGCAAGCAGGAGGATGTCACCGCCCTCGTCTCGTGGAGCTCGATGCAGTCCAGCGTTGCAGGTGTGAACGGCGGACTTGTAACCGCCGTGAATTCCGGCTCAACCACGATCATGGCGCAAGGCAACGGGATGTCCGGTTCGGCTGGTATTAACGTCATCGAACCAACGTCACTCACGATTATCCCCTCGCCAGTATCCATCATCATCGGAACCAGTCTTCAGCTTCGGGCTGTCGCCACATTGAGCGACGGAACCACTGAGGATGTGACCGCCATTACCATGTGGACTTCGGCGCAACCCAGCATCGCTGCTATCAGCAATAACGGTATGGTCACCGGTGAACAGATCGGCTCAACCACAATCTACGCGCAAGCGGATGGTCAAACTGCTTCGACCATGGTCACCGTACTGCCGCTGCTCATGGTCAGTTACTACAATCTCACCAACGCACAAAACTCCGGCGCCGACGGCACGGTTTACCTAGCCCATCCGGGTATGGTTCCAGGCGATCTGTGCGCGATGATCTATGTCTTCGACAGCGCTCAGGAGATGAACGAGTGCTGCGGCTGTCTGATCTCCGATAGCGGATTACGCACGCTCTCTTTGATTAACGATCTAACATCAAACACGTTGACCGGAAAACAACCGGTCGCCGGAACGGTTGAGATCCTTTCATCGCAGCCCACCGCCGGACAATGTAATGCGGGCACAATAACTCCCGCTGGTACGCTGGTTGGATGGGAAACCAACCCGCAGATCTCGACTGCCGGCACATATCAGGTAACTGAGGTGCCATTCCAGCCTTCGCCACTCGTTTCCAGTGAAGCTCAAGTACTGGCGAGCGAGTGCTCAATGATCCAGCAACTGGGGAGCGGCGCCGGCACCTGTACCTGCGGCACTGGCAACTAAGTTTGTATTCTGAAAATTTGCGGGAGATGTCATCCCGAGCGAGGTGGATCAATCTGCGAAAGGAGATGATCTGCGAAGTCGAGGGATTCTTACTCCTTTGGGAAGTGCGTGGATTCCGACGAGGGCTAGATAGTTTTCACCAGCAGCTTCGCCCCTTTCGGCAGATAACCTTTCCGCCGAAACCAGTCTTCCATCGCTGCTCGTAGCTGGTCGATGGGAACATTCGTTCCAATCTCAAGGTATCCATCACCTGCCGGCAGAGTGTCGTCAAAAACGGTGGCGTTGGTGAAATTCCGCATGCTGAAGCTGTCGAGCCACTTCAACGGACAGAGATGAGGAAGTCCATCCTGCTCATATTCGACACGTACCTTCCGGGCGAACATGCTTCGATTTAAGCACACCCGGGAGGCCGTCCGACTTATTGATTCCGGGCATTGATTGCGAAAATCCTATTCGTCCTCAGGCCACCGCTCGACCTTTTTTCCAAGACGGCTCACTTTCCCGAATCGGCTGACCTTTCCGACGCGGCTGATGCTCATGCGCAGCCGATGATCCAGATCCTCAAGTTCGCGATTCAGGCCCTCCGGTAGATGTGAACCGAACTTGTCAAAGTGCTCCCGAATAAGAGGAATTTCCGCCAGCCATCCTTCAAAATCCACGCTCAGCAATTTCTGAAGCTGTTCGTGAGTCAGATCCAAGCCGCTGGTGTCGAGATCGGCTGGCCTCGGCAGACGCCCAATCGCTGTATCCACCGCATGCGCCGCGCCCTGGCAGCGCTCAAAGACCCACTTCAATACTCGGCTGTTGTCACCGTATCCGGGCCACAGATATTTCCCGTTCTCGTCGGTGCGGAACCAGTTCACGTAAAAAATTTTCGGGAGCCTCGCCCCTGCACGCTCCCCAATATTGAGATAGTGCGCAAAGTAGTCGCCCATGTTGTAGCCGCAGAAGGGAAGCATCGCCATTGGATCCCGCCGTAGCTGTCCCACCTGCCCAGCGGCCGCCGCCGTGGTCTCGCTGCTCGCTGTCGCTCCCATGAATGTTCCGTGTTGCCAACTGAAAGCCTCAGTCACCAGTGGCACGACACTCGCTCGTCGCCCGCCAAAAAGAATGGCATCAATCGGCACTCCCTTTGGATCCTCCCACTCCGGAGCAATCACCGGGCATTGGCTTGCCGGCGCCGTAAACCTCGCATTCGGGTGCGCTGCCTTTCGCAAAGACTGCGGCGTCCATGGCCGGCGCAGCCAGTCCATCAATTCCGGCGGTTTTTCCGGCGTCATTCCCTCCCACCAAACGTTTCGGTCAGGAGTAATCGCGCAGTTCGTGAAGATCGAATTTCTGGTCGCTGTGAGCATGGCGTTCTTGTTCGACTTCATGCTCGTTCCCGGTGCGACGCCGAAAAACCCATATTCCGGATTGATGGCATACAGCCGTCCGTCTGCACCAAACTTCATCCACGCAATATCGTCGCCGATCGTCTCTACCTTCCAGCCCGGAATCGTCGGAATCAGCATCGCCAGATTCGTTTTGCCGCATGCCGAAGGGAAGGCGCCAGTCATGAATTTCACCTGGCCGCTCGGGTTCGTCATCTTGAGGATGAGCATGTGTTCCGCCATCCACCCCTCATCCCGCGCCTGGACCGATGCGATGCGAAGTGCATGGCACTTCTTCCCCAGCAGCGCATTTCCCCCGTAGCCCGAACCGTACGACCATATCTCCCGCGTCTCTGGAAAATGGCAGATGTATTTTTCCTGGGCATTGTTCGGCCATGCCGCGTCCTGATCGTTCGTCCCCAGCGGAGCCCCGACTGAGTGTAGCCCACGCACAAACTCGCCGTCCGCGGCCAGTAGGTCGAGCACGGCCGTCCCTACACGCGCCATGATGTGCATGCTCGCGACCACATATGGCGAGTCGGTGATTTCGACTCCGATGTTCGCAATCGGCGATCCGATCGGCCCCATGCTGTATGGAATCACGTACATGGCTCGTCCCGACATCGAGCCGGCAAAAAGCTGGGTGAGGCGCGCTTTCATCTTGTCCGGATCTTCCCAGTTATTCGTCGGCCCGGCCTCTTCCTTTGTCTGTGCGCAAATAAATGTGCGCTCCTCAACCCTCGCCACGTCAGCCGGGCTCGACCGCACCAGGATGCTGTTTGGCCGCATTTCTTCATCCAGCGGGATGGCCGTGCCGGCAAGCACCATCAGCCGCACCATCGCCTCATATTCCTCGTCCGACCCGTCACACCAATGCACACGGTCCGGACGCGTGAGCTGCGCAACTTCCTCAACCCACGCGACCAGCTTCTTATTTTTGACGCCGTAGAAATCGGTCATCGTTTCCGCGTCCACAATATGAGTGGCCATTAGAATCCTCCGCTTCAGCAACCAGCGTCATTCCTACCGCGCCTTTTGAATGCATTTGCGGGCAGAAAGGCGTGTCGAGGGAAGATTCTGCCCCCTTACCTTCGTGGACAGGGGAACCATTCTCCCTCATGGGCGGGCTTTATCCAAGTGTCAGCCCCAGCCCAGGGAAAGCCAAACCGCTCCGGCAGTTGGATGATTATCTGCACTTGCCGAGCAGGCCTATGTGTCAGAAATCACATTCAATTGTGACAGATGGGGCCCAACCAAAACATAACGACCGGTTGGTCCGCCGGTCTTCAACCCGCACGGAGTGGCCTTTAATCTTTTAGGCTGCGGGCCGGCGTTTCAAGCTCAACGGCAATTGCGTCCAGGTGATCGAGTGTTTCTTGCACTGTAAGCCCGTACATCTCGCGCCCCAGTCCTTCGCCCGATTCCAGTGCAGTCTTGAGAAAATGACCGGCGATCTCTTTTGCCAGCGCATCAGTAATCATCTTTCCCGTGCGCTTCTTGTATTCGACCCACGCCGGATGCGGCAGCGCCACCCAAACCGGGTGGCCATCTACGAGAAATTTGATGTCCACAGCATCGGCGTGCCGCGTAGCGACGGCAACAATCAGTGCCTGATAGAGAACGTGAACTTTTTTCTTGGTCCAGCGGTTAGTCGCGGAGAAGTCAATGTACATGAAAGATAAGGGTCGATCGAAGCGCTTTAACAATATAGCCTTCGGCCGGGTGAAGGATCAATCCGTCCGGTTCGTGATAACCGACTTCACGATTCGCGCCACAAAGGTTCCCAAGAAAGGCTATTTCCCCGTGACTCGGGTCTCCGTTGTGAGATTGGAGATCTTTCTGAGATGTATTCCCCATCCGCTATCATTTGATCGTGGGCACCCAGAATTTCCGATCCAAAGCAAAATCCAGGCAGATACCGAAGCTCATTCATTCGGAGAAGCTGGCCACAATCCCCTGGCTTATCCACGCCTTCTCCACGCGCGCCGGCGGCGTCTCCCGCGTCTACGGCGGCAACGCCTTCAATCTCGGATTCACGAAAGATGACTCCCGCGTCTCCGTCGAGCGCAACCGCGAATTGTTCTCAAGAAAGCTCGGAGCGGTGAACACCGGCAAACTCTGGCCTCTTGTCACGCTCCGTCAGATTCATTCCGACCTGATCCACCATCTCGATCGTATCCCTGAGTACCCACTTGCCGGCGACGGCCTCATCACCGATACTCCGGGATTGCTCCTGGCCGTACTCGCCGCCGATTGCATTCCCGTCATCGTCGCTGACAGAAAGCGCCGTGCAATCGGTGTTTTCCACGCCGGATGGCGCGGCACCGTCAAGCGCATCGTTGAAAAAGGAGTCGGCGAACTCCGCAAGCATTTCTCGAGCGACCCGCGGGATCTGGTCGCCGCCATCGGCCCTGGCATCAGGCCTTGCTGTTATGAGGTAGGAGGAGAAGTGCGCTCTCAGTTCGAGGCTCAGTTCGCCTACGCCACAACTCTCTTCCGCGAGGTGAAAGAATCCGATCCCGTCCGCGAAAAATATCCTCTGCTTTTTCTTACTGCTCGCGCCCCTGGCCACAGCGAATTGCCGGTGAAATTGTTTCTCGATCTCGTCGAAGCTAACCGACGCCAGTTGCTCGATGCCGGAGTCCTCGCCAAGAATATCGACGCGTCTGCTCCTTGCACCGCCTGTCATACCGATTTGCTCTTCAGCCATCGCGCCGAAAAGGGAATTACTGGAAGGCTGATGGCGGCCGCTGCCATCAAGCCGCCGAGTTAGCCTTCTGGGTCCTACGCCAGATCGAACAACAAAACCTCCGCATCGTCGCTGGCCTTGATCGCCAGCTCTTTTTCATCGCTCACCGCCGCGCCGTCGCCCTGCGCAAGCTTTTTTCCGTTCAGTTCGACTTCTCCCTTTGCCACCTGCACCCACGCATAGCGTTTCGCGGCCAGCGCATGCCGCACTTCTTCTCCCGGCGAAAGCAAAGTAACGAACAGTTTCGCATTCTGATTGATCTTCACCGAGCCGTTGGCTCCATCATCCGATGCAATCAGCCGCAGCTTGCCGCGCTTCTCCGCCTCGGGAAAACTTTTCTGCTCATAGCCAGGCTCATGTCCTTGCTTGTTGGGCAAAATCCAGATCTGCAGCAGATGCACCTTCTCCGTCCTTGACGGATTGTATTCGCTATGCCGAATGCCTCGTCCTGCTGTCATCCGCTGCCCGTCACCGGGCAGAATTACCGACCCAGTCCCCAAACTATCTTTGTGCTCGAGCTGCCCCGAAAGCACATACGTGATGATCTCCATGTCGCGATGCGGATGCGTCGGGAACCCGCTCGCAGGCGCCACCCAATCCTCATTAATCACCCGCAACGACCGGAACCCCATCCACTTCTCATCCCAATAGTCGCTAAAGCTGAAGCTGTGCTGCGTCTTCAGCCAGCCATAGTCGCCGCCTCCGCGCTCATCGCTCCGCCGGATAGTAATCATGTCCGCCTCCCGGATAACCGCTTAACGGTCCAACAGATAGTCGTTATAACGACTGTTTGTTGGATGGACTAGATC
This sequence comes from Terriglobales bacterium, assembly GCA_035508395.1. GTDB lineage: Bacteria > Acidobacteriota > Terriglobia > Terriglobales > Acidobacteriaceae > Acidiflorens. The sequence goes on from DATJNC010000078.1 coordinate 70,682, forward strand.
CCGAAAAGATTCAGGACGACAGAATTCCACTCGAGGATTGACTTTCAGATGGCCCGAGGGCCGCACCAGCTGTGCGGCCGATCACCCGATGATACTCAGTCTTTCTTCGCCTTCTTCGAGGAGGTTTCGGCCTTTGGCTTGGCCTCTTTCTTTGTTTCCTTATCCGCTTCCTTCCCCTCTTTCGACCCGCTCTCGCCCTCACCCGACGAACTGGCGCCCGACGAGCTGCCTTTTCTCGCGTAGTCTGTCACATACCAACCCGACCCCTTGAACTGCACCGCCGGGGCCGAGATCAACTCCTCCAGTGGCCCCCCGCATTCAGGACATTTCTTTAGCGTCTTATCTGAAAATTTCTGGATCTTCTCAAAGCGGTGTTTGCACTTTTTGCACTGGTATTCGCGGAGTGGCATCGGTGCAGTGATTCTAGAGTTTCGAAACGAGCGCAGTCAATTTCTGCGAGAACAGCTCCAAGTTCCGGGCTCCCAGCTCTCGGTAACATCTGTGTCGCCAGGTTCACCCTGGAGCTTGTCGACGCGAGCTTAGAGCTGGGAGCTTAGAGCTGATCTCTCACCTCTTCAGCAAATCCACCGGCTCATTTACATCGACCACGCGGAAATACTTCGCCAGTGCCGGGTACCGATGCGCCACCGCGGCATACATAGCATACGCGACATTTCGATACGACGCGTGACCAGCCGGCGTCGTCCGCAATTCTGCGATATACGCCGCCTCGGCAAAATCCATCTTGAAAAGCGTCCGCTTGCGAAACCCGAGCGGAATCGCGTACTGCGAATTTTGCTCCGACTCAGCCTCGGCATCTGACGCAAGTTTCTGTACGGCGGAAGCAGCCCGTTCCATGGCGGCGGAATATTCAGTTCGAATCCCGGCAGCATCCACCTCAGGAGGCACGTCATATCCGTGCGCCGTCGTGAAATCCTGCATAATCTGGACGCACCGTCGATGCCGGTGCATATCGCGGAAGCCGCCAATGTCCATCAAGATATCGAACCGGAACTGCTGGCCCGCGCACAATGCGCGCGGCATCTCATCGTGTTTGCCGCGATTACGCAACCCAAGATCGATAATCTCCCGCCGTCGCGCTTCGCCTACCGCTTCCACCGCTCTACGAATCTGGCGATAAGAATAATGACAGTTCCCATAGAGCAGCGTCGTGGCCAGCTCAATTTCCAGTGGTTCCGCGTCGAGCAAATCGACGAGAGGCGCCGGCTCGATCCGGGTGCCATACATCATCTGCACTGCCGCCTGATGCAGTTCACGTCGCGATTCCATTTCATAACGACTCGGATCGGCGTATTTGACCAACGTGGGCGCAACGCGCACTTCCTTCAGCAACTCCGCTTCGGCGCGGCTGGCAAGGTCGGGCGCCACCCGCCGTATCGCCTCCACCAGTCCACGCAGCGATTCCTCATTCGCGTTGTAGGCAGGAGACGTCGCGGCCCGCTTCAGCATCGCGCCAAGCTCTTGCACCTCACGATGCGGCTGCGCCAGCAGATGTGCAACCTGCGTCTCCAGCGTGCGCGCGTTGACGATTTCTCCCAGTGAGGTGTTTGTCGCCAGCGGCAGCAGATACCGCGAAACATCGAATGCCCGGGCACGCAGCGTCCTTTCGTACGGCTCCACCTTCATCTCCGCGGGCCGTGGTGTGATGCTTACCAGATATTCGAAGGTCTTTTGCGAAATCTGTTCGTAAGTGGCAAATAGCAATTCAATCGTTTCCCGATAAAGGGCAGCGGCCGCCGCGCTTAGTGTTCCGCTTAAGCCGTCAAATTTCGGCGTGTAGTAGCCACTCTTCTTGAAGTCCTGATATCGCGTCGATCGCTCCTGCCCATCCCATCGTTGCTCGTCGGCCACCACAATCGCCGCGAGTATCGAAAGACGCTCGATTGCCAGCGCGATGTGGGCCAGATCGGCAATTGACCGATGCCCATACTGAAAATAAAACGTGTTGAGAAACTTCTCTGCTTTTTGCGACGTAATCTCGCGCAGCGATTCCTTCATCGAAAGCGCCGAGCGTGAATACTTCGCCATGGCGTAAGCCTGAATCTCCGGCTCAACACCATAGACCGCAAAAACCTCAACCGCGGTTCCATTAGATTTCGAAGAATCGGACGTCGAAGCGGGGGGCGATGTCATCAGATCGGAGATTACTTGGGACATGGGTTCCATGAATCTTAGCCGCCCGGTTCCTGCAGCGCAATGGATGGAACGAGCCGGTTGCAGTGCCGTTCTGTGCACATTGTGCGGTTCCTCCTAATGATGCGTGATTTAAGTCACAATCGGCCGCTTCTTCCTCGATCGAAAGAACTTGGCGGCCGCTAAAGCCCCGCTTTTCGTCCCCGCCCGAGCCTCTGTAGTGGATTCCTACTACTGCTTCCCACTTTCCACACTCCTAGAATGGCGCCGCATACTCATGCATCCTCAATGGAACGGCCAGTTTTCGTGCTTTGACCTCGTCGCCCGAACGGCCCATCAGCCGCCCAGCTTCGTGCGCATCCGCGACCTCGAAATTGGCGGCGACGAGCCCATTGTTATGGCCGGCCCTTGTGCTGTTGAATCGGAGCGCCAGTTGCTCGAGACCGCCGAGGCCGTCGCTCGGGCCGGCGCCCGTGTTCTCCGTGGCGGAGCTTACAAACCCCGTTCTTCTCCCTACTCATTTCAAGGCCTGGGCGTCGACGGCTTGAAGCTGCTGCGCAAGGCTCGCGAATCCACCGGACTCGCCATCGTCACCGAAGTGATGAGCGAAAGGGACGTCGACCAGATCGCCGAATACGCCGACATCATGCAGGTTGGCACCCGCAGCATGGAGAACTATTCACTGCTCGAGGCTCTCGGCCGCTGCGGCCGACCCGTGCTCCTGAAGCGCGGCATGGTTGCCACTCTCGAGGATCTCCTCCGGTCAGCCCAGGTGGTCGCGATGGCAGGAAATCCGCAAATCATCCTGTGCGAGCGCGGCATCCGCACCTTCGAAACTGCCACCCGCAACACTCTCGATATTGCCGCGGTCGCGGTGCTGAAAATCGTCTCCCATCTGCCGGTCATCGTCGACCCAAGTCATGCGGCAGGCATCCGCTGCCTCGTTCCTGCTCTTGCTCGCGCTGCCGTTGCCATCGGAGCCGACGGTCTGCTTGTCGAAGTCCATCCCACACCCGAACAGGCGCTCAGCGACGGCAACCAATCGCTCAGCTTTTCCGAATTTCGCCAAATGATGGTTGATCTCGAGCCCTATCTTTCTTTGTGGAGAGGATCCCAACAGACGCGCCCGGAGTTGATCGCCAGGGGAGCCGATTGATGCTGGCTCGTCTCATCACCATCAGCCTGCTTTGCTTGGCTATGGCTGCTTTGTTGGAATCTCACCGCAGAGCGCTTGCCGAAGACAAGACCTCGCCAGCTTTCCTGTATACGGCGGCCAAGAACTACGAACCTCTTGCCTGGATGCGCGGCGGCGATCGCTTCCCCTCCGGCGCAACGATCATGGTGCACGGTTCTGGCGATGACCGGCCTCTCGTCCCGAATTTCGCTGCCTCCGCTGACCCCGCCCTCTCGTTCGACGGTCAGCGCCTTTTGTTTGCCGGAAAGGTGAAGCCCGATGCTCCCTGGCAGATCTGGGAGATGCCTCTCGCAGGTGGAGAGCCGACCCGCATCATCTCCGCTGCTGAAGATTGCATCCGTCCTTTTTATCTTCCCGAAAATCGCATCGTCTATGCGAAGCGGACTGGAAACCAGTTTGTGATTGAAGTCGCGAGCCTGAGCGGCGCAGATTCTCTTGCGCTCACCTATGGACCCGCGAGTTCGCTCCCAGCCGACGTTCTCCGCGACGGCCGCATCCTGTTTGAAGCCGGTTACCCGCTCGGCGCCGGTGCGCCCCCTGAACTCTACGCCGTCTATTCCGACGGCAGCGGAGTCGAGTCCTATCGCTGCGATCACGGCTCTACGCGTCACCTTGGTAAACAGATCAACTCAGGCGACATTGTCTTCACTACGCAGCATGGCATCGCAAAGTTCACCTCTGCGCTGGCACACCAAGTCTCCTTGCCCGTGCCCGCTGGAGAATACGCCGGAGAGATTGCCGAGACGACGACCGATGATTGGCTGCTTTCCTGGCGTCCGCATCCCACCGATTTTTTTCAACTAACGGATTGGACTCCAGGCTCGCCCATGCTGCGGCCCGCCCTCGAGAAACAGTCACTCAATGCTCTGCAGCCGGTTCTCCTTCGCGAGCATCTTGTCCCCCACCGTCATCCCTCCGGCCTCCACGATTGGCCGAATGCAAATCTCCTCTGCCTCAATGCCTACACCTCGAAATACCGATTTACCCCCGATTCCATCCGTTCCGTGCGTCTCTACACCCGCGATTCGTCCGGCAAAGCCAAGCTTCTCGGCACAGCACCTGTCGAGCGCGATGGGTCATTTTTCGTGCACGTACCTAGTGAACAGCCCCTGCAAATTGAACTCGCGGACGGGAATGGAAAAACGCTCAAGCGCGAATCGGGCTTCTTCTGGATGCGTCGCGGCGAGCAGCGCGCCTGCGTCGGCTGCCATGCCGGCCCTGAAACCGCGCCCGAAAACGCTGTACCGATGACCTTGCTGAAATCAACCACTCCCGCCGACATGACTGGCGGAGCCGCACGTAACCCGTCAGGAGGGAATTAACGTGAAAATGCAAATTGCTGGCCTCCTGTTTTTGGCTGTCCCGTTACTTGCGCAATCAACGCCAGCGAACCCCCAGGCCAGCTCTTCGAATCTGCCCAGCACCATCCGCTTCGAAGATGCCACTGCCAAATCCGGCATTCAGTTCACCCACAGCTTCGGAGCCGAGCGCCTCGGCTCGCTCCTCGAAAGCACCGGCTCCGGTTGTGTTTGGTTCGACTACAACAACGATGGTTTTCCCGACCTCTACGTCGTCAGCGGCAAGCCGCTCGATGACAGCATGCATCCGTATCCGCTCAAGCACCCACCGGCCACTCCGCCGCACAATCATCTTTACCGCAACAACGGAGACCGCACCTTCACCGATGTCACCGATCAGGCTGGCGTCGCAGCCAATATCTTCGGCACCGCCGCCATTGCCGCCGACTTCGACAACGACGGGCTCGTGGACTTGTTCGTCACGGGTTACGGCCGCGCCATCCTTTACCGCAACAAGGGCGATGGCACATTCGAAGATGTAACCGAGAAAGCGGGCATCAAGGTCGATGGCTGGTCGATCAGCTCAGCCTGGCTCGACTACGATCGCGATGGATGCGTCGACTTATTCGTCGGACGATATGTAAAATTCGACCCGAAATATCGTAATTACTACGCAGCCGATAACTACCCCGGCCCGCTCGACTATGCCGGCGACACCAATCGTCTCTATCACAACAACTGCAACGGAACCTTCACCGATGTAACCGACAAGTCTGGGATAGGTGCGTATAAAGGTCGCACGATGGGAGTTACAGCAGCCGATTTCGATGGCGATGGCTATCCCGACATCTATGTCGCCAATGACAAAACCGAAAATTTCCTATTCCACAACAAACACGATGGCACATTTGAAGAGGTAGCTGCCGACTTAGGCGTGGCCTACGGGCAAAACGGAGAAAACACGTCGGCAATGGGGCCGGTTTTTGTCGACATCGATGGGGACGGCCTCCTCGATCTCTGGGTCACCGACTCAAAGTACAACCGCTTGATGCGCAACGCTGGCGTAAATGGCTTCGAAGATATCGGTCCCAGTTCCGGCATCTCCCAGGCGACGGCCCAATATACGAGTTGGGGCTCCGGTATCTACGACTTTGATAACGACGGTTGGCTCGACATTCTCACTTTCCACGGCGGCCTGATTCATCTCGTTCCGCAAGAGCACTCTCTATTCCGCGGCGTCGGAAACGGCAAGTTCGCTGACGTGTCTCGCGAAGCCGGGCCAGTCCTCGACGTGAAAACCGTTGCCCGCGGTGCCTGCTTCGCGGACTATGACAACGACGGCAAGATCGACGCCTTCGTAGTGAATCTCGGCGCACCCGGCACTCTTCTCCACAACGTTACTCAAAACAGCAACCACTGGCTTACAGTGAAGCTGAAGGGGAAGAAAAGCAATCGCGACGGCATCGGCGCCCGTCTCGAACTTCTCGCCAATAGCCGCAAACAAGTTGCGGAACGCTTTGCCGGCTCCGGCTACTTGTCGCAAGATGACGGTCGCATTCACTTCGGACTGGGTTCCGCTACCACAGCCGACAAGCTGACCATCCGCTGGCCAAGCGGCCAGATGCAGGTTCTCGAGAATGTAGCTGTCGATCGCATTCTCACGGTGGAGGAACCGTAGATGCGAGTGCGGTCTCCATTCAAGATAGATTTTCGCTCAGCGGTTCAGATGATAGCCGTGCTTGCGGGGGTGTTACTTACCCTGGGGACCCAGCCAGTTTCCCAGCCATCAGCGCCTTCACTACGCGAGCGCTATCTCTCCCCAATCGAAATGATTTCTTCTTCCGACGGCCATTTTCTTTACGTGGTTTGTCAGGATAGCGATGAGCTGAGAATCGTTGATACTGCTTCGAACAAAGTAAGTGCAATCATTCCGGTTGGACACTCGCCGCGTGGGATCGCAGTCTCACCAAATGAATCTGAGTTTTATATAACTAATGCCACCGACGACACGGTCTCGGTAATCGATGCCCGGACCCTGAAGGTCACGCGTACCCTTACAACAGGTTTTGAGCCGGATGGCATTGTCACCGACCGCGACGGCAAAACCCTCTACGTCGCCAATCGCCTCAGCAATGACATTTCTGTCATCGACTTGCAAACCAGCCAGGAAGCGAAGCGCCTGCTTGCCGGTCGCGGCGCCAGCTATCTCGCACTTTCGCCCGACGGCAAGTTTGTTTATGCAACCCACATTTACCCAAACCCAGGAGCCTTTCGAGCTCCCCCGACTTCCGAAATTACCGTCATCGACACAGCTCGCCAGACGGTGGTCGAGCGAAAACAACTGCCGAATGTCGCCGGTGTCTTTCACGTTGCGTTATCGTCGGACGGTCGCCTGGGCGCAGCCGCCCTCCTCCGGCCGAAGAATCTTATTCCTCTCGCCCACGTTGAGCACGGCTGGGCATTTGGAGATTCACTAATATTATTCGGTCCGGCCATCGGCGCCCCCGTTCAGGTTCCGATTGATGAACTCGATCACTACTACGCGCTTCCGTGGGGCGTGGCAATCACACCCGACAACTCGAAAATCTTCGTAAGCACCGCCGGATCCGAGAGCGTCACAGTCATCGATCTAAATCGCCTTTTTAATACTGTGCGCGCGCGGCCGCATGCCTTTGCCAACGACCTTTCCGCATCCGCGAGTTACGTTGCGAAAAGAATCCCAGTCGGCCACAATCCTCGCGGCCTGCTCCTCTCCAAAGATGGCCGGCGTCTGTATGTCGCCAATCGACTCGACGACAATATCTCCGTCATCGATGTATCGACTGACAAAGTCGTATCAACCATCGATCTGGGAGGGCCAACAAACATCGATGCCCTCCGTCGCGGAGAGCGTCTCTTCTATACCGCCGACTTCGCTTTCCAAGGCCAATTCGGTTGCTCGAATTGTCACATCGACGCGACCATAGATGGTCTTCAGTGGGATCTCGAGCCCGACGGCTTCGGCAAAGATATTGTCGACAACCGTTCCCTCGAAAATCTCGCCGGCACCGAACCCTTCAAGTGGAATGGCGGCAATCCCGACATGCCCACCGAATGCGGTCCGCGTACCGAAAAATATTTCTTCCGGTCGCAAAGTTTCACCGATCAACAACTTACAGACTTAGTAACGTTTGTTTATTCGCTGCCCTATCGTCGCAACCGATATCGACAGGTGAATGATGAGTTAACTTCTGCTCAGGAGCGTGGCAAAGCCATCTTCGAGCGTACAACGTCGAAGAATGGCAAACCTATACCGCAAGCGAATCAATGCACTTATTGCCACAGTGGACCGAAATTCACGAACCAACATCAGTTTGATGTCGGCACAGGGAAGCTGACCGACCGCTCGCCCGTAATCGATGTCCCCCAACTCCCCAACGTCGCATATTCAGCGCCTTATTTACATGACGGTTCCGCCCGGTCGCTCGAGGAGATCTGGACCGTGTTCAACCCAAAAGATACACATGGCGTGACCAATGATCTAACGAAAGACGAACTGAATGATCTGATCGAATATCTGAGAACATTATGAAGCGGCTACAACTCATCCTTGCAGGAATCCTCACATTTACCGCGCTCAGTGCTGCACAAGATATTCCCCGCTTTCGCTGGGAAAATTTCACCAAAGCAGATGGCCTTCCCGACAATCACGTCTTCTGCGTGCTAGTGGATCATGGTCGCGTGTGGGCCGGCACCGAAAACGGGCTCGGCCTCTACGAAGGCGGGAAATGGACGGTCTTTCCACCCGCAACAACTCCCGGTGAGCAGGGAATCGCTCACCAGGCTGTTCTCTCTCTTGCGCTGGATAAGCGCACAGGCGACATATGGGCCGGTACAATGGGCGGTCTTAGCCGCATCTCGGCGGGCCGTATCGATAACTACACGCAGCTGACCTCTGGCCTGAGTAACGACATCGTCTACGGGGTCAGCGTCCTGGGTGACTTTGTTTGGACTGCTACAGCGGCTGGTGCTAGTCGTCTTAACACTCATACTGGCCAGTGGACGCTGTTCAACGAACGTAATACTCCCATGTATGAGATCTGGACCTACAGCGTTACCGCCGCCCCCGATAAAGTCTATTACGCAGTTTGGGGTGGAGGCGTGCTCGAATTTGACGTCGCAACGGAGCGCTGGAAAGACTACAACGATCCTGACGGCGAAACCGAAATGGTCCTTATGAAAGATCAGGGCCTCATCCATGAGATCACGACATCGGTCAGCTATGTCGACAAAATACTTTGGGTCGCAACTTACTTCGGCGCCAGCCGCTACGATGGACGCTATTGGCACAACTTTCTCACCAAAGATAGTGGGCTGCCCAGCAATTTCATCAATCAGGTCAAAGCGCTCGACGCCAACCGTGCCTGGTTCTCTACCGATAAAGGCCTTGCCTACTATGATGGGACAAGCTGGGCTGTATATCGGCCAGCGCTGAAAACTCACAAGCCTGAGATGTTGGTCCGTGATGCGCAGGGAAAGTTAACCAGCGTCGCTGTCCACACTGCACCTTCGCACAACTATGTTCTAGGAATCGATTTCCAGGGCGAAGACGTGTGGGTCGCGACTGCCAAAGGTCTGAGCCATGGAATTCGACAATCGGCCACGGCCAGTGCGGAGTCTGTTACGTCTCCGTCGCGCAATCATGTTTTCGCAGCAAATAACTCAACCCTGCTTCATAAATAAGGAGTGTCTATGTCAAATGTAACCGACTTACTGGCCGAAATTGCAACCATGCCTGTCACGAAGCGAGCTATCACAAATCATAAATCGCTCAATGAAGCATACGATTATGGCAGTGCGTTTTCGCGCGGAATGCGGATTGATCTCAAAGGGCTGACCATTCTTCTCATCTCCGGCACGGCCAGCATCGACGAACACGGCAACACGGTACATGTCGGCGACCTCCGCGGCCAGGTTCGTCGCACATTCGATAACATCTCCGCCCTACTCGCCTCAGAAGGTGCTACTTGGCACGACATCGTTCGCACAACGTGTTATCTCCGCGACATTGAGCGCGACTATAAGGTATTCAACGAGGAGCGGACTGTATTTTACGAGCGGCAGGGCCTGGATCCCTTACCCGCTTCGACTGGCATCCAGGCTATTCTCTGCCGCCCCGATCTGCTCGTCGAAATCGAAGCGATTGCCATGTTCCACCATGAATCGCCGAAGGAGTAACTCGATGTCCAGGCTCTTGGTTGTGACAGCATTCTTGATCGCGTCGACTGCACTGGCCCAATCGCCACCTTGTGCGTGTGGCCATAACCCGCCTGGCTCGCCGAGCTCACGATCGCTCAAACCTTATACCGGTGCGCCGGCCGACCTTCGTCCCTTTTCGAAATTTACCACTCCTTATTACGAGTACTATCAAGACTTAGTCGAATACAACGGCGGGGCGCGTGATGTTCCGGATCCCGATCTCAATTCCCTGAGCGAGATTCGCATCGGCTTTTTGGCGCCCCTCTATGACCATCCTGATCAGGAACTTGGCGCCCACATGCGGAACGGCGCAAGCATGGCTATCGACGAAGCCAATCGTGACGGTGGTTATTGCGGCAAACCGTTTCGCCTCATAACTCACAACGATTATGACAATTGGCAGATGAGTAAGGCTGCTACGACCGGCGCCGCAAAAGACTCCGCTATCTGGGGCGCCGCGTCAAACGATGCTGTACGAATGATCTATGATGACAAAGTGTGGGCCATTTTCGGCTCCATCAGTTCTGAGTCTACGCACATCGCGCTCCGCCTGACGCTTAAAGCCGAAACGCCGATCGTTAATAGCGCATCTACCGATCCCACTATTCCCGAAACCGCCATCCCTTGGTACTTCACCGACATTCAAGACGATCGCGTTCAGGGCTACACGCTCGCCCGTCTCATCTATACCGAACTCGGAATCAAGCGTGTTGCCATCCTCCGCGTAAACGACCGCTACGGCCGTTTCGGAGTCCTAAAGTTCAAAGATGCTTCCCGCCGCCTTGGCCATCCGGTCGTAATTGAGCAGAAGTTTATGCCCAGCGACACCGACTTTCGACACCAGTTACAGGTCATTGAAGATTCCCGTGTCGATGCCATCGTTCTCTGGACCGACGTCGGTCCCACCGCAATGATCCTGAAACAAATGCAGGATCTTGGCATGAAGCAGCGGGTTTTTGGCAGCCATCGCACCCTTGGAGATGAACTCATTACGCTCGCAGGCTCCGCCGCCGAAGGTTTCGAAGCCGTTTTTCCGTACGACCCTACTCGCCCCGATCCACCCTGGCTCGACTTTGTCAGTCGCTATGAATCCCGTTACCACGAAAAGCCCGATCACTTCGCTGCACTTGCCTATGATGCGATGCAAATCCTCTTGAACGCTATCTGCCGCGCCGGTTTAAATAAGGGACGAATTCGCGACGCCCTTACCGGACTTGAGACTTACAACGGTGTGACTGGGGAGATGATCTTCGATCCCAACTGCAAGAACATCGCGCCACTATATCTCGGTTCTGTCCATCACGGAACAATCACGTATCGCCGAATCACCATGAACAAGCCCTATGCGAAGGTTGATGAAAGCGGCGTCGGCTATGAAGGGCCTGCGCTATCCAATCAGACAGGTGCGAATCTAAAAGTCGCGGTCTTTGGGCCTCATGCCGACGACTTCATCCGCTCTACAGAAGCGACGCGTGCGTTCACTAACTCCGAAAGTTCGCGCATGCACCTGTCGCTGATCGCCATTGCATCGGACAGTTCCTGGGGCAAGGCCTCAGACGATCTTGTTCACGCAGTCTATGCGGAAAACATCCTTGCCCTCATCGCACTCGATCGCCAATCGGCCCACCTGGCTGAGCAGATTGCCGTGAAAGCTTTCGTTCCGGTCGTCGCCATCTCGTCCGATCGCAGCCTAACGTCGACTAACATCCCTTGGATGTTTCGCCTGCCGGAAGGTACCTCTCCGGGCACAGCTCTGCGCTGCCTTTCAGCGGCGATCGATCGCGTGGGGCCCAACAGAAATAAAATCCGGGAATTCCTGTCGTCGGGAACTCTAGTCGCTGGTATGCGATTTTCCGGCAATGGCGAGTTGGACCACTAGAGTTAGCTCCCCATTTCTTGAGCTCTACTTCTTTGTTGCATCATCCAGTCGTTCGAGCATCGTCTTGATCTCTGGATTCGCCATAAAATTCTTCCACACCAATCCAGTTCGATAGTTCTCGATCATCACAACGATGGGAGCTTGATTTAGTCCAACATAGACCGGAGCAATCCAGTTAGCCCCGGCGTTGTAACCGTCTCGAGGCCCATAGATATCCCACATTTGCGCTCCGAGATCCCGGTAATAGTGCTTTAGCGCCGCCATCGACGCCTCAGGAGTGTAGGGAAAAGAAGCCAGAGCCCCCGTTGGCGTCAGCGTTCCTTCATCATGCTCCGCATCCGGAGCGTGCGGAACGTATCCTTCCGGCCCATCGTTTGCCGTCAGACCCCAGGCATCGGGTCCATAGCCAGCATAGTGCTTGGGATTCGCAATGCAGTAAGCGCGATTAATCAGCGCTATGTTGCGGTTGTTATCAAAGTAAGATGCAGTGTATCGATCATGGATTGCATGCGGATCCATCCCCATGTACGAATAATGCGTAAAGAACAGTGGACCGCCCGTTCCGACGCCGACGTCGAGCTTTATTCCATAATAGGTATTGCCATTCCTATAGTGGTCTCCATCCTTGCTCCCCGACCAACCCTCGCGATAGTGAATAGCAATTTCTGATTGGCTCGCCCAGCCCGCATAATACATATCTGCTGGCACGTTATGTGTCGGCGATGCAATGCCAAGCAAATAGGTGATCATTACCTCGTTAAATCCAATCAACGGATGGTGAATTCCAAATCCCCATTGAGGCGACCAATGCCAAAAGAGAAAATCACTTGTCGACGCCTCGCGGTACCAGTTCCATTCAACGCCCTCCCATAAGTTCGTGATCCGTCGATATAACTCTTGCTCTGGTTCTGAAGAGCCGCGAAAATACTGCCGCGCCGACAGCAATCCCTCCATTAGAAAAGACGTTTCAACCAGATCACCGCCATTATCGAACATCCCGAACACGTCCATCGTGTGCCCGTTGCTGCCATCCATGAAGTGCGACCATACCCCGTGATACCGCTGGGCGTGCTCGAGAAAAGTCACAATCTTTGTAAGCCTTTCGATCCCCTGCTCGCGTGTAATAAACTTGCGATCCACACCCACGATCAGCGCCATGATCCCGAAGCCGCTCGCTCCTGTAGCGACCATGCGTTCGTCGCCAGGAATGTTCTCTCGTGTCATACCGGAGTAAGGATCGGCACCATCCCAGTAATAATGAAAACAAGCTCTTTGCACCATCGTAAGAAGCTCATCATCGTTGAGTTCGTGCGTCGTTGCGCTAACCACAACCGGCTGAAGAGATGCTTGATAGTTCCAATCCGATGCCGCGACTCGGTAATACGCCTTCACTCCCGGCTTTCCAAGATAATCCGAGTATCGAAAGATACCCGGCAACTGAATACCGACGGGCCTGAAATCATCTCCGTCCAGCGACCGGTAAATGACATAACGCGCGACCGTCGGGCTTTCCTTTGCGTTCCACTCAACTTCAACGTGACGATCGTAGCCGACGGCTTTCAGATCTGTGGGCACTGGGAGCCCAGCAGCCGAAGGCGGGTCGTCGTCAATCCGAATTTCATCGACTACCAGCGTGTGACGAACATTGTCAGCTCGTCCCTGGTGAAAGATTAAGTTCTGCACATATTCGGGACGGAACGGATAAATTGATGCCGTCTTGAAGTCCGCGAGAGGAATACGGACCTGTGTCCAATGCGCGGCCGGGATGTCGCCCGCATATTTGCCGATCTCGATGGAATCGCTGAAGCTTCCCGGAAATTCGGCTACCAGTAAACCTTCACGCGCCTCCGATAGTACGAGTCGCGGAAGATCGGCGGCCGCAATCGCTTTCGGAGCATAGATCCAAAAGTAAAGATTGTGTCCAACCAATCCTGGAAGGCGATTGCGAAAATCGACTGCTCGTACTTCCGCTTCCCAACCCCCATTGGTCACGGACTGCCACTGAATTCTGATTGCATTCGGCGGTGTAAGGAAATTCGCCGTATCAACCGGCAATTTGCTGCCGTTGTGTTCCAGGAAGCTTGGCTCCGACGATCGAGCGTTGCTATAGAAGTACTGATCCGGCGTCAGGCTGTTGTCAAAGATGATGTGCCGGTAATAGTCCGAGCCCCATAATGAATGTGGAACCAAGATAGAAAGAACGAGTCCAAACAGAATCAACTTAGTGGAATGTCTCTTTGCGTCAGTGTGTCCTATAAGTTCCATATTTGCCCATCGACTAAGTGCTGTGATGGCCGATTCGGTTCGCTATTTCGCTGGTATCTCAATCAGCGCCAGCCCATTGACCGGCAGTTCCAGCCTGATCATTCCGTTCAAAAGTCGCGTTTCCTCGGGCACCGGAATTTCCGCTGCTTTATTCAAGGTTTGGACCTGTTCGGGAGTCGGATACCGCGGACTTCCCATGGCTCGATATGCACCTAAAGAATTCGCGTGTGTTTCATCAACGCGGCTCACGCTCACTCGGCTATCCGGTTTCACCCCACCGATGTTGAGCTCAATCACTTTCGTCGATCCGCTCTTATCCAGGTCAACCAGGTTCCACGCTGCTATTGCTAATGCTCCATCGTGTCGCTTCGTGACCAGAACGTTCTTTGAATCTTGCTGAATTCGTTCATCTCCCAGTTCATGGAGCAGCGCAAAATCGGCATAGCTCGGCTTGTGAATTCCCCCCATAGAGACCAATCCGAATCCTCCGTCAAACGGTCCGTGCTTCGGTCCTTGCTCTTCGAATACGTCGCTGAACGTCCAGTACGACATCATGTTCACTAGGCCGTCGCACTGCTCGATGTCATATGCTAGAGCTGGGCCCACATAAATCGTGTCCCGCGCCTTCAGTGGCCCGAATGATGGCACATTCCATTCGGTCCACATAAGAGGAAGGTTCGGGCGTCCTGACGCTGCAATCTGGTCGTGGACTTTCCTGATCGCCCTGCAAACTCGGTCATCCTTGGGAACGTCTTTGTCCGTCCCGAACAGATCCTGGACGGTGTCATCAGCATACCCATGGCTTGAAATGAAGTCGGTTGGCACATTGGCGGCAACGGCGTGCCGCAGAAAATCGTCGACCCAGTGCGCTGATGAAGTCGCCGGTCCACCTACTCTTAATCTCTCGCTCACCGATTTCAGCGAGCGCGCTGTATGATCGTAAAGTTCAAAGTAAGTCGCCTGTTTCGGATCGCCCGACCAGAAATCGATATTCGGCTCGTTCCACACTTCGAAATACCATTGAGCCACTTCTTCGATTCCATATCGATCGACCAGATGTTGACCAAAGGCATGAATCAAATCGTCCCACTTGCTGTAGTCCTTGGGCGGCGCAACAATCTGCTTGTACCAGAACGGATGGACGTCCTGCCGCAGTGCCAGCTTTTTTGGCATAAAGCTGATCTCAACAAACGGCCGTACGCCATTCGCAAGCAATCCGTCGTAAATCTGGTCCACATAAGAGAAGTTGTAAATCGGATGTCCCAATGTGTCTTCGTCATACACTCCAGCCTCATCATGAAGAATGGCGTGAAAGCGGACATACTGAAAGCCGGTAACTTTCCTCACATCGCGTAAGTCATTCCGGTAACTTTCCCGCAACGTCAGGATTGCCCGCCCCGAGCCAAACATCTCTTCCCAAAAATGGGGGAATGGCTGCGTGGGAGCGTGCGCGTCAATCACGATTGTTTCAGGCGATACTTGTGACTGACTTACCGCCAGTGCCATCCATACAACTGTCAAGCTGAGTACAACGTGGCGGGCAAGACACATGTTCATCCATCCATCACTGTGGTTCGGGTAGAGGTGATCAAGGGACTATGTTCAACGTAGCTGCCTTGCCGTGTGCCGAGTCTGGGCTGATCCACATGGTGACTTTCGAAGGCTCGACGGCGTATTCGTTAGTCGCGGTCCAGAACGCGAACGCATCAGGTCCGATTTCAAACTTTACCGTTTTGGTCTCTCCAGGGGCTAGCGTTACATGCTGAAAACCCTTCAGGGCGCGCACCGGCTGAGCCGTGCTCGTGCCTTGGAGCCGCACATACAGCTGCACTATTTCGTCTGCCGCTCGCGAACCGCTATCCGTGACAGCAGCCTCCACATCCACGACTTTTCTTCTTGAATTGGCACTTAACGACTTATTTAATTCGCCCGCACTCAGGGTTTCCGCGCTTACACGCGTGTCTCCATACGTAAACCTTGTATAAGTAAGTCCGTAACCAAAGGGAAATTGCGGTGTGTTCTGTTCGTCGATATAGCGCGACACATATTTTGATTCTGTATCGAACGGCGGACGTGTAAGATCAACATTTCCCGGCGGGCGCCCGGTGCTTAGCTCATTGTAATAAAGCGGCTCCTGGTCCACGCTCCGCGGCCAGCTAACTACAAGTTTTCCCGTCGGATTCACGTCGCCGAAAAGCACCCGCGCCAACGCCTCGCCGCCCTCAATGCCCGGAAACCACGCCTCAAGCACCGCCGGCACATGCGAAAACGCCCAAGGCAACGTCAATGGACGCCCACTGAACAAAATCAGCGCCACCGGCTTACCCGTCGCGACAATCGCTTCCAGCAACTCCTCTTGTCGCCCGGGCAACCCGAGACGCGTCCGCGACGCCGCCTCACCGCTCATCTCGGGCGCTTCCCCGAGCGTCAAGACTGCCAAATCCGCCTGCTTGGCTCCCGCAACCGCCGCAGCTATCTCCGCATCCGAGCCATCAAGGATACCGGTTCCCTTGAAGCGCAGAATATTGCCTTCGCCCACGCGCTGCGCAAGTACTGCGGGAAATGACAATCCGCCGCTCTTCGGCCGCGGCGCGGGATGCGTATGCGCCGGGTCCGAAGGATCATCTGCCAGCGGCCCAATTACCGCGATTTTCTTGACGCCCTTCGAAATCGGCAGCACGGCACTGCCTCCCACTGCCTCGTTCCTCAGTAACACCACAGACCGCTCCGCCGCCGTGCGCGCCAACTCCAAACTTTCCGGCAAAAAGAATGAACGCTCCGATCTCCCCTCTTCTACATAGGGATGCTCAAACAGCCCCAACGCCAGCTTCACCCGCAACACTCGCCGCACCGACTCGTCAATCCTCGCCTCCGGAACGACGCCCGACCTCACCAGCTCCGCCAGGTGGTCGTGATACACGCTGCTAGTCATATCCACGTCCACGCCTGCCAGAAATCCTTCGCGAGCTGCGGCCTTGTTATCGATGGCAACCCCATGCGGCACCAATTCTCCAATCGAGTCCCAGTCGCTCACCACAAGTCCCCTGAATCCCCACTCCTTCCTTAGCACTTCAGTCAACGTAAATGGATTGGCTGACGCCGGTATTCCATTCAGCGAATTGAACGCGCTCATCAGCGTTGCTGTGCCTGCGTCCACCGCCGCGCGAAATGGAGGCAAATAGTACTCACGCAGCGTATGCTCGGAAATTTCCGTAGAGCTGTAGTCGCGTCCGCCCTCGGCGGCGCCGTACCCCACAAAATGCTTCGCGCACGCTGCAATGCTGTCGGGAGCGTCCAGCTGCGCTCCCTGATATCCCCTCACATATGCCGCGGCCATCAACGATCCTAAGTACGGATCTTCTCCTGCCCCCTCCTGAATCCGTCCCCAGCGCGCGTCGCGCGCGATATCGACCATCGGAGAGAACGTCCATCGAATTCCCGTTGCCGAAGCCTCGAGCGCGGCTACCCTCGATGCTTTCTCTATGATCTCCGGTTCCCACGTCGACGCCAGCCCCAGCGGAATCGGGAACTCCGTTCGGAATCCATGAATCACATCCAGTCCGAAAAGAATCGGAATATGCAATCTCGATTTCTCAACTGCGATCTTCTGATACGCCGCGATCTGTTTCGTCTCGATCACGTTGAGCAGCGACCCGATCTCGCCCTTTGCGATCATGTCCTCATAATCCGAGCGTCCCGTCCCCGGGCCTGTCGGCTGTCCCGCGGAGTATTGCACCAGTTGTCCGATCTTCTCCTCGAGGGTCATCTGGCGGATGAGTGCATCCGCTCGCTCATCAAGTCGCGGATCATTGATTCCTGTTTCCGCGATCCCCTTACTTCCAGCCGCCGCGCTCGTGGCCGTTTGTCCAAATAGGGCGCAGGTTAAAAAAACGGCGCACAGCCATCTTGCCATCTCTCGCTGCACTCTTCGCTGTCCTGGGATTTGCCTCTCTGAAAGTGCACTACGGTTGGTTGCGCGCGATTGCCCGAACACCATGAGTCAGCACCTCGGCCACGTTGCCGGATTGTTGCAACTAAATCGGATTAGTTCAGCATTGCCGCCTGTATCAAATACGCTTTTACTGCTTATGTCAAGCCGAGTTCGCACAACCGCCTGTGACACCCCGGCTTGCCCCATTGTTTTCCTTATGCGAGACTGCGCACCGTGCCTACACGAAAGCCCAGGCAAACAAGTGATGGCGCGGCCCCCGTCTCACCGAGCCGCGCCACTAAGAGACCTGTCAGCCTCAAGAAGTTGGCCGAGCACCTCGGCCTTTCTCCCGCAACCGTCTCCCTGGTCATTAATCGCTCCAACGTCGCCGATTCCATTCCCCAACAAACCAAAGATCGCATCTTCGCCGCCGCTCGCAAATTCAAATACCGCCCCAACTTCTTTGCCCGTTCCTTGCGCACGCAGCGCAGCTTTACCATTGGTGTCATCGTACCCGAGGTCAGCGATGGTTACTCTGCCTCGGTCATGAGCGGCATCGAAGATTATCTCCTGCAGGAAGGTTACTTTTATTTCGTTGCTAGCCATCGCCACCGCTCTGATCTTATCGACGAATATCCCCGCATGTTCCTCGAGCGTTCCGTCGATGGCCTCATTGCCGCCGACACTCCATGGCACTTCAATCTTTCCGTTCCCGTAGTCACCGTCTCTGGTCACAACGACATCGATGGCGTCACCAACATTGTCCTCAACCACCAGCGAGCCGCTGAGGTCGCTCTCAAACACCTCTTCCATCTCGGCCATCGCCAGATCGCCTTTATCAAAGGCCAGGAATTCAGCTCCGACACCGAGGTGCGTTGGTCCAGCATCGAACAGGTCGCCCGCAATCTTGGCCTGCCCATCAATCCCCACCTTGTCGTTCAACTCGAGGGCGACTCCCCATCGCCACAGCTCGGATATAAAGCCACAAAGTCTCTGCTCGCTTCTGCCGAGCCGTTCTCGGCCCTCTTCGCCTTCAATGACATCTCTGCCATGGGAGCCATTCGTGCCTTGCGTGAGTCCGGCCTCACCGTTCCCGAAGATGTCTCCGTCGTCGGCTTCGACGACATTCAAAGTGCCGCTTACCAGAATCCCGGGCTCACCACTGTCCGTCAGCCC